>JAJRQC010000024.1 GCA_024280455.1 Deltaproteobacteria bacterium
ATTGTCATGGCGACCCATCTGGTCATGGCCGGTAATGCGCGGGAAAAATTTAAAGAAAAAGGGATTTCCTGTATTGTCGGGGCCGACACCTATCCCGGACGGCAGTCGGATGAGCTGCTTGAGGTCTACTCGGTGGCTCCCCTTATTGCCCGGGAGCTGGTGCATCATCTCCGGCTTGACGGATGACGGTGTTGGTGCTGAAGGCAGGGCGCCCTGAAGGGGAACGCCGGAAAAAGAAAGAATAAAAAATAAAAAGAAACGGATAGATACAAGAGATGAAGAACGTAGGCATGGTCGGTTGGCGCGGCATGGTGGGCTCGGTGTTGATGGAGCGGATGCGCGAAGAGGGTGATTTTCAGGGCAGTACTTTTTCTTTTTTTTCGACCTCACAGGTCGGCCAGGCCGGACCGGAGGTGGACGGAACCACCTATGAACTTCTTGATGCCCTTGATGTCGAGATCCTTAAAGACCTGGATGTTATACTTTCCTGTCAGGGCGGGAGCTATACTTCCAAGGTGTACCCGGAACTCAGAAAGGCTGGCTGGCAGGGCTACTGGATCGATGCCGCCTCAACCCTGCGGATGGACAAGGATGCTATTATCGTTCTGGATCCGGTCAACCGGGCGGTCATCGACCAGGGACTTGCAGACGGGGTCAAGGATTATATCGGCGGCAACTGTACGGTTTCGCTGATGCTCATGGGGCTGGCCGGGCTCTTTGAGCAGGGCTGGGTTGAGTGGGTGACTTCGCAGACCTATCAGGCCGCTTCCGGTGCCGGTGCCAAAAATATGCGGGAACTGGTCAATCAGATGCGGATTATCGGCGAGAACTGCAGCACCCTGCTTGATGATCCGGCCAATGTCATCCTGGATGTTGATCGTAACGTCATCAACACCTTGCGAAACAGCGCCTTCCCGACTGAAAATTTCGGTGCCCCGCTGGCTGCAAGCCTGATTCCCTGGATTGACCGGGCCATGGAGAACGGGCAGACCCGTGAGGAATGGAAAGGGATAGCCGAAACCAATAAGATCCTCGACCGCAGCGAAAATCCGATTCCCATTGACGGCTGCTGTGTCCGGATCGGTGCCATGCGCTGTCACAGTCAGGCTTTTACCATCAAGCTCAATCGCGATGTACCGCTTGCCGATATCGAAGCGGCCATTGCCGCGCAGAATGAGTGGGTCTATCTGGTTGCCAATACCAAAGAAGAAACGTTAAGAGAGTTAACACCGGCCCGGGTGACTGGAACCCTGGACATTCCGGTTGGCCGTCTGCGTAAGATGAATCTGGGTTCGGAATACCTCAGCGCCTTTTCAGTTGGTGATCAGCTGCTCTGGGGCGCGGCTGAGCCGGTACGGAGAATTTTGAAGATTATTCTCGAACATATCGGATAATTTTTTTAAGTGAGGCCCTGTCGGGTTGAGGATGGTCAGCTAACGGTCATCCTCCGTCTGATATGCGTCTCTTTTCTCTTCCTCAGGCAGGAATTCCCCTTCTTCCGGAGCCAGGTGAAACCTGTTTTTTCCCCGCTGTTTGGCCATGTACATGGCCATATCCGCTTTGCGGATAAGCATGTCCGGGCTCTGTCCATGATCAGGATACAGGGCCACCCCGATACTGGTACTTATTCCGCAACCGTCACAGCTCTCCGCAAGCTCAGTTTGCACCACTCGGCAGATTTTTTCCGCCACTTTACGGGCCATGTCTGTGGAGGTCATTTCCGGCAGGGCGATGAGGAATTCATCGCCACCCCAGCGGCAGAGGATATCGGAGTTGCGTAAATGAACACGCAATGTGGTGGCAAGGGCGACGAGTAACCGGTCACCGGCTACGTGCCCATGGCGGTCGTTGATCCGTTTGAAGTTGTCCAGGTCAAGAAAGAGAACCGCTGTTTTTTCCAGGTTGCGCCTGGCCCTGCGAATATTCTGTTCGAGCAGGTCATGGAACATGCGGCGGTTGGGCAGGTCGGTCAGGGCATCGTGGTAGGCCAGATGCTGTAATTTTTCTTTGGCCTGCTTTAAATCCGTGATGTCGTGGAGACTGATGACTGCCCCGAGCTTGTTGCCCTCGTTGTCGTACATGGCCTGGCCGCTGGCCCGCAATTCTCTTTTCTTCCCACCAGTGGAGAGGACCAGCATCTCCTGATTGCGCACCTGTTCACCTTTAAAGGCCTTGACCAGGGGGATTTCGTCTGTTCGTAACGGGGTAACCCCATCGGTATGGTAGAGCTGATAATGGCGTCCCCATTCTTCCACTGGGATATGGACGGGATCGCAGCCATGGATCCCCCGGCTGGCCCGGTTGAAAATGGTGAGCATTCCTTCGGTATTACAGGCAACAATGCCGTCCTGGATATTTTCCAGAACAGCACGCTGGAATTTTTGCTGGCGGATAATCTTACGCTGGGCCGCCTTCAGAGGCGTGATATCGAGAAAGTACCAGACTCTTCCCAAATAGGTCTTCTCTGTGAAGATTGGGTACGAATGACGGTAAAAGGTGCGGCCGTCTTTCAACTCAACCTCATCGGTACTGCTCTGTTCCGGGGTCTGGTACAGATCCTGAACTTTGCTGAGAAAGGTGTCTGGATTTTTGACTTGGGACAGCACGGCCTGCAGGCTTTCGTTATCATCCCGGTTCTGTAGGACATGGGGGGGGATATTCCACATCTGCAGAAACTGCCGGTTATAGGAGAGCATCTCCATCTTGTCGGTGACCAGCAGAATACCGGCCGGATTGTGCTGATACTGCTCTTCCAGAATCCGAAGCGAGTTCTGTTCTGAAACAGTATCCTGCTTCTGTTTGCAGTCCGTCAGCAGCAACAACACCTTTTGATCCGGCAGAAGGCTCAACCCGATCCGGGCCGAGAGCGTCTCGCGGCCGGAACCGTGTAGAGTGAGGGTATGGTTTCTTTTCTCTCCGGTTTTCAGCGGAAGCAGGCTTTCCTGCAGGGCTTTGAGTTCATCCGGGGTGCAGAGTGTTGCCAGAGAAACTAAGCCATCTGCCAGATTGGAGTTGCCTAGAAGATTACAGACCGCCTCGTTGGCCTTGAGGATGGTGAAATCCTTTTGCAAAAGCAACGCCGGGCAGGGGAGGTGCTCAAACGAAATCATGGCAGTTTTTTTCAGTTTTGAGTGGTAAGGCCTTCGGCTACGGAGGAAATATTGATCCCCCCCTCTGTATTGAATAACGATAATTCCGTAAAATTAAAACGTTACCGGTAATCTGTCAATCGTTTAAAACAGGTGTTTGGTTTCCTTGATGAAAAGCGCTGTCCTGCAATGGATTCAGGAGAGCTTGCCGTCGTTCAATGTACATTTTCTATCGAGAGCGGCGGCCAGTTTCAGATTATGGGTGACCATGATGACGCAGAGGTTCAACGATCGACAGAGCTCATGCAGCAGGGCAAAAACCCTGTTGCCGCTCTCGGTATCAAGATTACCGGTGGGCTCATCGGCAAGCAGTAGAGCCGGCTGCAGCACCAGGGCTCGGGCAAGAGCCACCCGTTGTTGTTCACCGCCGGAGAGCTCACCGGGCCGGTGATGGAGCCGATGTTCAAGACCGACCTGCTCAAGCAGGTGCCTGGACTGCTCAACCAGCTGCCTGTGTGGCTGTCGGCCGATCAGGCCCGGCATCATCACGTTTTCCAGGGCGGAAAATTCCGGCAGCAGATGATGAAACTGAAATATAAAACCGACACAGGTGTTGCGATGTCTGCTCAGGGCTGATTCGCTCAAATCGATCAGCGAGCGGTCATCAAAGCTCAAGATCCCGCTGTCCGGGCTGTCCAGGGTGCCGAGGATCTGCAGCAGTGTGGTCTTGCCGGAGCCCGATGCGCCGACGATGGCCGTCATTTCACCACGCCTGGCCACAAGGTCAACCCCGTGCAGCACTTCGACCAGGTTTTCCCCGCTGCCGTAGCTCTTGCACAGGCCGTTTGCCTTAAGCAGGATATCACTCATAGCTCAGGGCCTCGGCCGGTTTGATTTTTGAGGCTTTCCAGGATGGATACAGGGTCGCTCCGAGGGTGATCAGAAAGGCTGAAATTGCGATGATGGAGACATCCATCGGTACGACCTTGATCGGCATAGTGGACATGGGGTAGATATTGCGCGGCAGCTCTATGATCGGATAGTTCTTGAGCAGGGCACAGAGGCCAAGGCCGCCCAGAACTCCAAGCAGAGTTCCGCTGATGCCGATGATCATGCCCTGGTAGAAAAAGATACGCATGATGGAACCGGTGGCCGCGCCCATGGATTTGAGAATGGCGATATCGCGTTTTTTCTCCATCACCACCATGACCAGGGCGCTGATGATGTTAAGGGCCGCCACCAGGATAATGAGATCCAGGGCGATAAAAATACCGACCTTCTCAAGTTTCAGGGCCGCAAACAGGTTCTGGTTGATCTGCATCCAGTCCCGGACCGAGAAGCCGGGGCCGAGCTGTTCCTGTATGGCTCCTGCAATTTTGTCCGCCTTTTCGACATTGTCGACCCGGACTTCGATTCCATGGACACCGCGATCAAGACCGGCAAGAATGCGGGCGGTTTTCAGGTTGATAAAGCCCATGGTCGAGTCGTATTCAAACATTCCGGTTTCAAAGATCCCGACAACCCGGCAGGTCCGCACCTTGGGTAAAACGCCAAGCGGCGACAACGGGCCGTTGGGGGAGATGAGCCGGATTTTACTGCCCGTGCCCACCCGCAGCTGACGGGCCAGTTCAACCCCGAGGATGATCGACGGCAAACTGTTTTCATTCTCCAGATCCTGCAGGCTGCCCGTCTTCATCTTCCGGTCAATGGTGATGACCTTGCCGGCGGATTCCGGGTCAATGCCCCGCAGGACGACACCGGTGGAGTTCCGGCCCGAGCTGATCAGGGCCTGACCGTAGATGTAGGGCGTGGCCGCCTCTACGCCCGGCACTGTCCGGATTTCCTTGATTACTTGATCGGGTCTGGAAATGACGCCCCCGAGACGTTGGACCAGGGCGTGGGCATTAACACCGATAATCTGATCACGGAGGCCTTCGGTAAAGCCTGTATAGACCGATAGCACGACAATGAGCGCCAGAACCCCGACCGCAACTCCGAGCACCGAGATGATCGAAATCAGAGAGATGAATTTCTGTTTCCGTTTTGCCCGCAGATACCTGAGGCTGACAAACCATTCAAAGTTCATAATCGTTTTCTGCGGTCCGGGATGCGGATGAAGAGCGGTGAGAGGGTATGGGGCCGGACGGCTTGCCGTCCGCTAAGATCGTTATTTCTTGCAGACAATGGGGTCCCCTGGCTTCATGCCTGACAGACAGGCATGAACCGTATTCTGAGTATCCTGATCAAGACCGCCGTATTCGGCCATGGTCGTGACCGTCTGTCGCCATTGTTCTTCGTCTTTCTTTTCAAGAGCCTTGCAGATTCTCTTTATGCTGTGACAGCGGGAGCAGTACATTTTGGTATAGGATGCACACATGCCCTCGTTCACTTCTTTTGCCGCAGCTGTCCCGGAGAGAAACAGCAGTACAATACCTGTGGCAAGCAGACTCTTTTTCATGATTCCTCCTTCTTGCTGTTGTTTTTCTGTTTCTTTTTGCTCTTTTTCTTACGGGCGGGTTCAACGGTTTCCGGTTTCAGGTGGGGGAAGAGAATAACGTCGCGGATGGACTGGGCATCGGTGAGCAGCATGACCAGCCGGTCAATGCCGATTCCCTCTCCGGCAGCGGCAGGCATGCCGTATTCCAGGGCCCGAACATAATCATAATCAAGCTCAGGGTGGATCTCTTCATCATCACCGCGTTCATTAATCTGTTTGGCAAACCGTTCGTATTGATCCATGGGATCGTTGAGCTCGGAAAAGGCATTGGCTATTTCCCGGCCGGTAACAAAGAGTTCAAAGCGGTCGGTTACGGTTGGATCCTCATCATTTCTCCGGGCCAGCGGCGAAACCTCGGTCGGGTAGGAGGTGATAAAGGTGGGGTTGATCAGCTTTTCCTCGACCAGGAGCTCAAAGAGCTCGGTTTTGGCCTTGCCCGGTCCCGCTTCCGGCTGCAGTTCGATGCCTTTTTCCTTGGCCAGGGTCATGATTTTGTCGTCATCGGTCAGTAGTTCGGGATCGATGCCTGCCACCTGGATAAGGGCCTCATCCATGGTGTATCGTTGCCAGGGCGGGGCCAGGTTGACCGCAGTTCCCTGATAGGTGATTTCCATGGAACCGGTTACCTCGGAGGCAACCCAGGAGATCAGTTCTTCGGTCAAATCCATCAGGTCATGATAGGTCGCATAGGCCTGATAGAATTCCAGCATGGTGAATTCCGGGTTATGGCGGGTGGACAGCCCTTCATTGCGAAAGTTTCGGTTAATCTCAAACACGCGCTCAAATCCGCCCACCAGCAGTCTTTTCAGGTAGAGCTCCGGCGCGATCCGCAGGAAGAGATCCATACCCAGAGCATTATGGTGGGTCTTAAACGGCTTGGCGGTGGCGCCACCGGGGACCGGCTGCATCATCGGGGTTTCCACTTCCAGAAAGCCGCGGTTACTGAAGAACTCGCGGATCAGGCGAATGATCTCCACCCGCTTGCGGAAGGTGTCACGAACTTCGGGATTGACGATCAGATCGACATAGCGTTGGCGATAGCGGGTTTCCACATCGGTGAGGCCGTGGAATTTTTCCGGCAGCGGCCGCAGCGATTTGGTGATCATTTGCAGCGATATGGCCTCAACCGAGAGTTCACCGGTCTTGGTTTTGAACAGTTTCCCCTCAGCCCCGATGATATCGCCCACATCCCATTTCTTGAACAGTTTGAAGGGCTCTTCGCCAAGCAGGTCACGGCGGGCGTAGATCTGAATGCGGCCGGTCTCATCCTGGAGATGAAAGAATGCGGCCTTGCCGAATTTGCGCATCGACATTATTCGCCCGGCAACCCGATAGGAGCCACCATCCTTTTCGTGGGATTCCGGGGCCAGAGCTTCACCCCGCGGCAGGATTTCCTTGACGGGAATGGGCAGTTTAAAGTCATTGCTGAACAGGTTTACACCTGCGTCAGCCAGGGCTTGGGCTTTTTCCCGGCGTGCTTTGAGTATATTGCTTTGCGTATTCATTCTGAGTTTTGAGTTCCGAGTTTTGGGTTTTGAGTTCCGAGTTTGATTGCAGGGATACTCAATTCAAGTTTTTAATGTCCGGGTGTTGGTTACCGGAGTGCTGTAGAGAATTGCTTAGCCTGACGGAAATCACAGGTATTGCTTGCGCAGTGCATCCGATGTCGATCGGGTCAGTGAGAGAACCCGTCCGGCAAGTTCCGGGGTCAGAGAACCCGTACCGCAGCTGGGTGTAATCAGGCTCTGCCGGAGCAGGGCTGCCATGTCCCGTTTAGGGGTGACAAAGGCCTGCATCTGTCGGCTGAAGAGCTTGGTCAGTGACTCTGTGGATTCTCCATTGATGTCCTCGGCTTTTGAGGTGGGAATGCCGCCCCAGGCTATGATGCCGCCGCGATCAAGAAAGGCTGAAACTTCGTCCTTGAGGGCCGCCATCTTGTCGAAAAAACCATGGGCATCAAAACTGAGGATGTCGATACCGCTTGTCAGTAGAATCGACCAGTCGGTATTGGCACAGACATGGATGCCGGCAAGGCCGCCGGCCTGATGAATGGCCTCGGTAACCTCGTTGATCATCACCTTGATCTCATCGGCAGTTACACCGATAAAGGCGGAAGAACCAAGCCCGGCAAGGGCGGGTTCATCAATAAACAGCAGGACCGGTTTTTTCGAGGCCTCGGCAAGTTGTCCGGTCTGCCAGGCCGCCTGCATGCTGATGCCCTTGATGACAATGTCGCGGATGGTGTCGTCAAAATAGCCGGCCCTGCCCTCTCGGTCCTTGATCCCGGTCAGCATGGTAAAGGGGCCGGTCACCTGTCCTTTGACGGCGGCAAGATTGTTGCGGCCGGCCAGGGCCTTGATAAAGAGGTAGAGTCCGGCCGCTCGTTCCCTGCTGAGCTGAAAGCGGGAACCGGGCAGCAGGGAGGGATCTTCGACCACGGCCAGATAGTCCTCGTAAAAGGAGAGCATTTCCTCTTCAAACCCGGGTCGGGTGATGTCAAAGAGAATGCGTCCTTCCGGAGCGGTCAGGTTTTCTTCGATGATGCAGGGCAGTCCCTGGGCGAACTGGGGCATCATCTGCTCGTATGGATTATGGGGCAGCTGCGGCCACAGCGGAATCTCCGGGGTGGTCTCGAAAATCCACTCTAACGCCTTGGAGTGATCGGTCAATGGTACACTGCCTATCAACACCGGCAGGCCGTCTGCCGAGAAGCGACCTGTGGTTTCGGTCGTCATTGTGTAACCTCTTTTTTTACAGGTTTCAGGTTTCATGTTTCGGGTTCCAGGGCAGCAATGAACCGCCGAGGCGGGAAACTTGAAGGTGCCTTAATATCTGAAACCTGGAACCAGGCACCTGAACATTGTATAAATAGTGCGAACCCCGGCCGATGTCAATTTTTTTCCAGAACAGCCAGACATTCAATATGGTGGGTGTGGGGGAACATGTCAACCGGGATAGCCGATTTGAGTCCGTAGCCTTCCCGGATCAGTGTCTGCAGGTCCCGGGTCAGGGTAGCCGGGTCGCAGGAAATGTAGAGTATTTTTTCGGGTTGCAACTGCGGCAGGAGTTGTGTTTCCCGGCCAAGACCCTGGCGGGGTGGATCCAGCACAACGATGTCGAACCGGGCTTTTTTATTGACCAGCTGTTGCAGATGACGGCCGACATCAGCAGCGGTGAAATCGCTGTTCTCTATTACGGCATTGTCGGCATTGGCCCGGGCGGCATGGATGGCGAATTTGTTGAGTTCGATCCCGGTGACTTCGGCCCCGGCCAGGGCAAGCGGAATGGAGAAGTTACCCATGCCGCAGAACAGGTCGAGGATGGTTTTGCCGCTGACGGCCCCGGCGTGATCCATGACCAGATCCACCAGTTGCCTGTTTTGTTCCGGATTGACCTGAAAAAAACAGCGGCTGTCCCAGCTCAGCGTATAAGCCTGACTGCCTGCGGAAAACTGTTGCTGCAGGAGAACCGGTTTGGGCAAAAATGTTGTTTTTTTACGCGACTGGAAGGCAATACCCCGCATCCCTGCTTGATTAAGAATACGTTCCTGTAATGCTTTTGGTGGCTGCCGGGCTGATGACAGATGCATTGTAGCCACCACAACTGCATCATCGGCCGGAGAACAGACCAGCTCGATCTGTCGGCAAAATTGTGCCAGTTCCGGCAGAAGGCCGGTGTTGTGCAGGTTCAACAGTGCAGTGTTGAGTGCAGGTGCGGCTAACGGGCAGTGTTTGATTTCGACCAGCTCATGGCTCTGCATCTTGTGAAAACCTATTGTGCCGTTTTTCGCAACGTGCAGCCGTATTTTATAGCGATATCCTTCAGCGTCCGGTGAGGGCAGGGGCGTTGGAATATTCTCTTCAGGCAGTACATGACCGCGGCGGAGGGTTTCGACGAGGATTTCTTTTTTGATTGCCAGTTGGTTCAGATACGGCGTATGTTGTAGAGCACATCCGCCGCAAATGGTGTACAGAGGACAAAATGGTGCCTGGCGTTTGGGGCTGGATTGAACAACATTCAGCGTTTTTGCCTGGATATGGCCTGAGAAACGTTGTATTTCTGTAACCGTGACTTGCTCGCCCGGGAGAACAAAGGGAGTCATGACAACCATGCCGTTCTCAAGATGCCCCAGGCCGCTTCCGCCGGTTATAATCTTTTGTATTTCAATGGTATGTTCCAATTGCACAGGGGCCTCGTTTAATGCTACCATGGTTTCGGGTTTCGGGTTTCGGGTTTCGGGTTTCGGGTTTCGGGTTTCGGGTTTCTGTGAAGGGATACCATGTTTTTGTTGTTGATGATATGAAATGTTGGGATAGATACCCTGGTTCCGTAGAATATATCTATTCTCGCTTGTGCGAGTTGTTCTTTTGAGGTAATGCTACCTATTAACTATGCAGCAGCAAAAAGACAGAGCTAAGGTACTGGTCGTCGATGACGAGCAGGTCCACCGGTATATGCTGACCACCCTTTTTTCCGAATGGGGCTGGGATGTGACCGAGGCCGATGACGGCGTCAGTGCGGTACAGGCGGTCGAGGAGTCGCCCTTTGATGCCATTTTAATGGATGTCCGCATGACCGTTATGGACGGTATGGAGGCCTTGAACAAGATACATACCATTAATCCGGCCATTCCGGTGGTGATTATGACCGCCTACTCTTCGGTTGACTCGGCCGTGGAGGCAATTAAGAAAGGGGCCCATGACTACCTGACCAAGCCCCTGGATTTTGACCGCTTACGTGAAACCCTGGAAGTGGCAATGGGGCATCGCCTGCAGAAAGAGGCTCTGACCGTATCCGGAAAACCTTTTGGTGAAGATGATCGGATTATCGGTTCTTCCGAAGCCATGCGGGCACTCTGGGACATGATTCTTCATGTCGCTCCAACCGAGGCCACCGTGTTGATTACCGGTGATTCCGGAACCGGTAAAGAGCTGGTTGCCTCCGGGCTCCATCATAAAAGCCACCGCGCCCAAGGGCCGTTTATCAAGGTCAACTGTGCCGCTCTTGCTGAGAGTTTACTGGAGTCCGAACTGTTTGGTCATGAAAAGGGGGCCTTTACCGGTGCCGATGCCCGGCGTGAAGGCCGGTTCGTTCAGGCCGAAGGGGGAACCCTGTTCCTGGACGAAATAGGGGAGACCACACCGGCCATGCAGGCAAAACTGCTCAGGGTGCTGCAGGAACACGAGTTGCAGCGGGTAGGCGGTCAGGAAACGATTTCGGTTGATGTGCGTATCATTGCCGCCACCAATCGTAATCTTGAACAGGAGGTTGCCCGGGGCAATTTCAGGGAAGACCTTTTCTACCGGCTGAATGTTGTTGTTTTGGATGTACCTGCCCTGCGTGACAGGCGGGGAGACATCCCGTTGTTATCCGATTATTTTTTCAACTCCTTTGCTGAAAAGAATAACCGCCAGGTTGCAGGTATCACGCCTGAGTGTATGGATATACTCAACCGCTATCCATGGCCGGGAAATGTCCGTGAGTTGGAAAATTCCATCGAACGCGGGGTCATTCTGATGCGGGGGGAGTATCTCGATACAGCTGGTCTGCCCATGGCGATTCAGCGTTGGGCCGACAGCCATGAGCCGGAGGATGTGCCGGAACCCTCTACCTTGAAAGAGGCGGAAAAAGCCTTGATCTTAAAGACCCTGGAAGAAACCGGTGGCAATCGCAGCGAAGCGGCACGACGGCTGCAGATTACCAGAAAAACCTTGCTCAACAAACTGAAGAGTTATGAAAAACAGGGGGAAGAAATCCCCGGCACCGGTGGAGTAAAGAACGATTGATTATGCAGACAGACCACACACGTTACAAGGCCTTGCTTGCCGCCTCAGTAGCCGTCCATCGTCTGCTGCTGACCCAGCAGGATCTGCCGACCCTTCTTCAGGGGATCTGTGATCAACTGGTCAAGGAAGAACTGCATCGCACCGCCTGGATGGTTTTACTGGACAGTGAGGTGGGCAGTGTTATTACGGCGGAAACCGGCCTGGGCGAACGTTTCAACTTTATCATGGACCAGTTGCGTAATTCGGAGCTGCCGGAGTGCGGTAAAAGGTGCCTGGAACAGCAGGATAATGCGGCCGTTTATTGTCATCGCTGCAGTTGCGGGGCCTGTACCAATGTCGATGGACAGTGCGGGGCTGTTGCGGTTGCCATTCGTTGTCGGGCCGGACTCTTTGGTTTTCTGGTTGTTGAACTTCCGTCACCCGGTGAGATCGACCAGGCCGAACTGCAACTACTCCGGGAAATGGCGGATTCCATTTCCCAGGCCCTGCGACGTCTGTTTGCCGTTGAAGAGTCAAGGCAGCGGGAGCATGAACTCAAGCAGGTGGAAGAACGCTTTGAATTGGCCCTGTATGCCTCCCAGGCCGGACTATGGGACTGGAATATCAAAACCGGAGAGATGTATACCAGTCACGACCGTAAGGATTTTCTCGACTACCGGGAAGGAAACGGTAAGCAGGGGATCTCTTCGCTGCAGCGGCTCATCCATCCGGATGATCGGGAAAAGGTTCTCCAGGTTCTCAATGATCATCTCGCCGGTAAAACCGACGAGTATAGGATCGAATATCGTATCCGGGACCGGGAGGGTGACTGGCAGTGGTTTCTTGATCGCGGCAGGGTGGTGGAGCGGGACGAAAAGAAGATGCCGCTTCGGATGACCGGTACCCATCAGGATATTACCCGGCAGAAGAAACAGGATGAGGCCATGGCTGTAGTTCAGCAGCAGTTCCATGCAGCAGTCGATCACGAGCGCAGTTTTCTGCAGACCGTGATTGATGGCGCTGCTGATCCGGTGATGGCCATTGATACCGACTACAATGTCCTGCTTATGAATAAAGTTGCCACTGAACTGCTGCATGTGGATCCGGAGGTCGTCCGCCGGGGCGAAAAAAAATGTTACCAGCTTTTTTCGGGCAGGGATCATCCCTGCACCGATGAGCAGTATCCCTGTCCCGTACAGCAGGTACTGAAAAACGACCGACCGGTTACTCTGGTCCATAATCCGTATCATGGTAACTGCATCAACAATACCTTCGAGATTGAGGTTTCTCCTCTGCGCGATACTGAAGGTGAAATGTACGGCATTATTGAAGTCGCCCGGGATATCACTGATCGGTTGCGGATTGAACAGGAGTTGCGTGAAAGCAGGTCACAACTCTATCGACTGGCCCACCATGATTCTTTGACCGGTCTGCCCAATCGCCTGCTTTTTAAAGATCGTCTTGAGCAGGCCATTTTCAAGGCCCGTCGGAAGGGAACCCGGGTGGCAGTCCTTTTTCTGGATCTGGATCGATTTAAAAATGTCAATGACACCCTTGGTCATGATGTGGGTGATGAGTTGTTGATCGAGGTGGCCCGCAGGTTTCAGACCCAGTGTCGTCAGTCGGACACTGTTGCCCGTATCGGCGGCGATGAATTTGTTTTCATCCTTGACGACATCGGCGACCAGAATAATGCCGAGTTGGTCGCCGGAAAAATTATGGATGTCATCGCCCGGCCTGTCCAGGTCAACGGCCATGAACTGCATATCTCCACCAGTATCGGTATTGCCATCTACCCCGATGATTCGGACAATCTTGAGGACGTCATCAAGTGTGCGGATACGGCCCTGTATCAGGCCAAGGGTGATGGGCGAAGCAGTTACAAACTGTACAAATCGGAGATGGGCCGGAGACGTCATTCTCTGCATCTGCAGGAACAGCAGATGGCCGAGGCCCTGCGTAAGGAGCAGTTTTTTCTTGAGTACCAGTCTCAGCTTGAGCTGAGGTCTAAAAAGCTGGTCGGTCTTGAGGCCCTGATCCGCTGGCGACATCCGGAGCAGGGGGTATTGTACCCGCAGGATTTTCTCTTTCAGGCTGAAGAAAGCGGGCTGATTGTCGATATCGGTTCCTGGGTGCTGCAGGAGGTTTGCAGGCAGATCGCGGCCTGGCAGCAGGAGGGCCTTTCACCTGTGCCGGTGGCGGTAAACATTTCCCCGCGTCAGCTCAGAGATGGAGGCTTTCAAACCATGGTTGAAGAGACCCTGACCGGACATGGGTTGTCTGCAGATCTGCTTGAGATTGAGCTCGATGAAGCTGCGATGAGGGAGAGCCACCATGCAGGGGGGCTGCATGGTCTTGAAGAGGTCAGCCGCCTTGGCGTTCGCCTGGCGGTGGAGGATTTTGGCTGTGGTCGTTTTTCCCTGGGTGATCTGCAGCGTCTGCCTCTGAGTCGGCTTAAAATCGACAGTTCATTTATGGGCCGGTTGTCGGAGTCCAATATCGCAGTGATCGTGGATGCAATTATTGTCCTTGCCCATAACCTCGGAATTACCGTATTGGCCGAAGGGGTTGAACGGGAAGAACAACTGCAGTTTTTACTGGAGCATGACTGCGATCAGGTCCAGGGATATTACCTGGCCCGGCCTGCCGGTGCAGAGGTCGTCAGCGGTCTGCTTGCCGGAAAATGAATGGTAGGTGATCACAGGCACCACATCTTCTTACGATCTTCCCTACCCGCATAGCGACCTATAGCGAACAGGAGAGCCTGTGGGAATCTGTTGTACCCGCGACCGCTTACAAATTTTGAGGGCATGAAATAACAGAGGATCAACTCTGTGATGGACAACAATGAATGGTGTCCGAGTTGACGGTATCCGATCCCTGTGGTATGAGAACAGTTTCCGGTTTTTTTATGAATGGCCGGGTCAAAATGTAAAAGAAAGTAGTTAAGCGGAGAAGAGAACAATGCGGACGGATATCCTTCATATAGGTGCAGGTGAGCTGACCTATGAAATTCGGAACATCGTTAATGTAGGCAACAAGCTGCAAAAGCTCGGAGTGCAGGTCAACTGGGAAAATATCGGTGATCCGGTGGCCAAGGGCGAAGAAATTCCCGGCTGGATGAAGGATATCGTTGCCGACGCGGTTCAGGACAGCTCAACCTATGCCTACAGCCCGACCAAAGGGGTGCTGGCGACCCGTGAGTTTATTGCTCGAGAAACCAATGCCATGGGTGGCGCTCAGATTGATGCCGAAGATATTATCTTTTTTAACGGTCTCGGCGACGCCATTTCCAAGGTCTTTGGATTTCTTAAGCGTACGGCCCGGGTCATTGTGCCGACCCCGAGTTATACTACCCACTCTTCTGCAGAAGCCGCCCATGCCGGAGATCAGCCGGTAACGTATATCCTTGACCCCAACCATCTCTGGTATCCGGATCTGGAGGACATTGAAAATCATATCAAGTACAACCCGGCGGTGGCAGGCATCCTGGTCATTAATCCGGATAATCCGACCGGTGCCGTCTATCCGACCGAGGTCATGCGGGCCATTGTCGAGATCTGTGAGAAGAACGATCTCTTCATCATCTGTGACGAGGTCTATCAGAACATAACCTATAACGGGACAAAGGCCGCACCGCTCTGTACAGTTATCGGGGACAAGGTTCCGGCCCTCTGCATGCGCGGAACCTCCAAGGAGATGCCGTGGCCGGGTGGACGCTGTGGCTGGATTGAGGTCTACAACGGTCACCGTGACCCCATGTTTGAGACCTATGTCAACTCGATATTAAATGCCAAGATGCTTGAGGTCTGCTCCACAACCCTGCCCCAGGTCGTGTTGCCCAAGATAAAAAGCCACCCTCAGTATCAGGTCTATCTGGACGAGCGAATCAAGCGGTATGAACGGTATTCCAACCTGGCCTATGACATCTTAAAAGAGACCAAAGGGTTGCTCGTCAACCGGACCAACGGCGCTTTTTATATGAGTGCCGCCTTTGAAGACGGTCTGCTCAATCACCGGCAGACCCTGCCCATTGCCAATGACGAGGTCCGCAAAACCGTTGAGGAGCTGGTCTCCGGCCCTGATGTCTCACTGGATAAACGTTTCGTCTATTATATGCTGGCCTCCACCGGCATCTGCGTGGTGCCGCTGTCTTCCTTTGCCACCGACCTGCAGGGGTTTCGTATCACGCTGCTGGAACGCGACGAAAAGAAATTTATTAAAATTTTCACGAATATCTCTTCTGCTATTGATCGATACCTCGCCTCGTAGAGGTACTGGTTTCATTTTTGCACTGCATACCCGGGCTACGTTTTCCCGGGTATGCAAGATATAGCCTTTGTTCATCTTTTTTTCCGTGTTTTTCCTCCCTTGACATGGGTTTGGCCCATACTTATTGTTCCGACCAGATTTGTCGGCCTTGCCGGTAGTTTTTGTTTTTACTCTTTATGCAGGTTGTAGCTTCTGCCGGAGAGCGCGTGCCGAGGCGGCAGGTTGTCCTGCTTACACAGCAGGGACTTTTTTAAGAAACCCTTGAAACGAAAAGGGCCGTCGGCCTTGTCAGGAACCAGGAATTACTACAGGGAGCGATCAGGTGGGAAAAGAGAACATGGAGCAGGATGTAAAAAGAGATGAGGAACTTGAGGTTCCCGAGGATCTGGGCGTTGTCGATGAAATATCCGATCCGAATCCGGCAATAGAAGACACACCGGATATAGCCACGCTGCAGGCAGAACTTGCCGAAGCCAATGATCGCGTGTTGCGTATTGCCGCCGAAGCCGATAATTTTAAAAAACGCATGGCGCGGGAAAAGGAGAAGATGGTTAAGTACGCCGGAGAAAATATCCTCCGGGAGCTCCTGCCGACGGTGGATAATCTTGGCCGGGCTCTTGAACAGGGGCAGGCGGAAACTGAAGATGTGGAGAAAAAACTTGAGTCAATGCTTGAAGGGATTGAACTGACCAATAAAGGATTGTTGTCTCTTTTGGAAAAATTTGAAGTGACACCGATTGATTCAGAGGGCAGGGAGTTCAATCCGGACGAGATGGATGCCCTGACTATGGAAAACAGTGAGGATGTGCCGGCCAACCATGTGCTGCGGGAGTTCGCCAAGGGCTATCGGTTCAAGGATCGGGTGCTGCGTCATGCCCAGGTTGTCGTCTCCAGCGGCAAGAAGAGTTAAAAGGTCGCCTTGACAAAAAGGTAATCATGCACATTGTACAACTGCAGAAAGAACGGGTCTGATAAACCAGAACAGCCTGTGGGCTGATGATTGATACTACAATGATAAAGGAGATATAGTCATGGGGAGAATTATTGGAATTGATTTGGGGACCACCAATTCATGTGTCGCAATTATGGATGGCGGAGAACCTAAGGTCATTGAGAACAGTGAGGGAAACAGGACCACCCCTTCCGTTGTCGCCTTTGCCGACAACAATGAGCGTCTGGTCGGGCAGGTGGCAAAACGGCAGTCGGTGACCAACCCGACCAAAACGCTGTTTGCGATCAAGCGGCTGATCGGACGAAAATTCAGCGATGCTGAAGTGAAAAAATCCATCGAGGTGAGTCCGTTTAAAATCGTTGAAGGGCCCGGCGGTGATGCCGTGGTCGAGGTCGACGGCAAGCAGTATAGCGCGGCCGAGATTTCAGCCATGATCCTCGGCAAGATGAAGCAGACGGCTGAAGAATATCTTGGTGAGACTGTGACCGATGCCGTTGTTACCGTGCCTGCCTATTTTAACGATGCCCAGCGTCAGGCCACCAAGGATGCGGGAAAAATTGCCGGTCTTAACGTTCAACGGATCATCAACGAGCCTACGGCTGCATCACTGGCCTACGGTCTGGACAAGAAGGGTGAAGAAAAGATAGCTGTTTTCGATCTTGGCGGCGGAACCTTTGATGTTTCCATCCTTGAGATCGGCGACGGCGTCTTTGAGGTAAAATCCACCAACGGAGACACCTTTCTCGGTGGTGAAGATTTCGACATGCGGATTGTCAACGGGCTTGCCGATGAGTTCAAACGCGACCAGGGTGTAGATCTGCGTAATGATAACATGGCCCTGCAGCGTCTGAAGGAAGAGGCGGAAAAGGCAAAGAAAGAGCTGTCGACCGCTGTGGAAACGGATATTAACCTGCCCTTTATTACTGCCGATGCCAGTGGCCCCAAACATCTGAATATTAAACTGTCCCGGGCCAAACTTGAGAGTCTGGTTGATGACCTGATTGAGCGAACTGAAGGGCCCTGTCTGACCGCATTGAAGGACGCCGGTTTAAATCCATCCGACATTGATGAGGTTATCCTGGTCGGTGGAATGATCCGGATGCCCAAGGTGCAGGAGAAGGTTAAGCAGATCTTCGGCAAAGATCCCCACAAAGGGGTTAATCCTGATGAGGTTGTTGCCATTGGTGCAGCTATCCAGGGCGGTGTCCTGAAAGGTGATGTCAAAGATGTATTGCTTCTTGACGTAACACCGCTGTCGCTGGGTATTGAGACCCTGGGCGGGGTAATGACCAAGTTGATTGAGAAGAATACCACCGTGCCGACCAAGAAAAGTCAGGTCTTTTCGACTGCGGCGGATAATCAGCCCGCAGTTTCGATTCATGTCCTGCAGGGTGAACGTGAGATGGCCGCAGACAACAAGAGTATCGGACGGTTTGAGCTTGCCGATATTCCGCCGGCTCCGCGTGGAGTTCCTCAGGTCGAGGTGACCTTTGATCTTGATGCCAATGGTATCCTTCATGTTTCGGCCAAGGATATGGGCACTGGTAAAGAACAGTCTATCCGGATCACCGCATCGTCCGGTCTTTCCGAAGAGGAAATCGATCGGATGCAGAAGGATGCCGAACTGCATGCTGAAGAGGACAAGAAACGCAAAGGTCTGGTCGAGGCCAAGAATAATGGTGACTCCATGATCCACATGACCCAGAAGAGCCTGACCGAGCTCGGCGACAAGGTCGATGCCGAGACCAAGGGTAACGTGGAGAGTGAGATCGAAAATGTGAAAAAAGCCCTGGAGACTGATGACGTCGAGGCGATCAAGGCCGCGACCGAGAAGTTGACCCAGGCATCCCATAAACTGGCCGAGCTGATGTATGCTCAGGCCTCTCAGAATCAGCAGGGTGGACCCGGCGCAGGAGCTGCCGGGGCCGGAGCCGCTGGAGCTGGAGCCGCCGGTGCCGCCGGAGCGGGTGCAGCCGGTGGAAATGATGATGACGATGTTGTTGATGCCGACTTTGAAGAGGTAAAATAGGTAGACGGCCAGCAGCAAATCACTTGAAAGGGGAGTGCAGATGTAATTCTGCACTCCCCTTTTTTTTCATTTTATAGTAACTCAGAGACCAGAATAAAAAAGTATCCGGCCCTGTACGAAACCCAGCAAAAAATGACTTTTCTTCTCCCTGATTGCCAGGTGGATATTGGATTCCCGCCTCCGCGGGGATGACTTCCAATCAACTGGGGTGAAGTGTAATCAATCAGGCGTCACTCCCGCGGAGGCGTGAGCCCAGAGGGCTATCTGCTGAATTTCGTCCATAGTCAATACAATTTAAAACCCGAAACGCACCATAAAAACTCAGAACGCAAAATAAAAAAATATGAAACGCATTCTTTCCGGCATCCAGCCTTCAGGTCAGCTCCACATCGGTAATTATTTTGGCATGATGAAAACCATGATTTCACATATGGAGACTTCGGATCTCTATGTGTTCATCGTTAATCTTCACGCCATGACTACTGTTCATGATCAGGAGAAGCTCAGCACCGGAACCCTTGAGGCGGCGGCTGATTTCCTTGCCCTGGGGCTGGATCCTGACCGTTGTACCTTCTGGGTCCAGTCGGATGTGCCGGAAGTCTGTGAGCTGATGTGGGTGTTGTCGACCCTGACCCCCATGGGGCTGCTTGAACGGTGCCATTCCTATAAAGACAAGGTCGCAAAGGGCATTGGCGCCAGTCATGGGCTCTTTTCCTACCCGGTTCTGATGGCCGCAGATATTTTACTCTTTCAGTCTGAAATAGTACCGGTCGGCAAGGATCAAAAGCAACATCTTGAGGTGGCACGGGATATCGCCATAAAGTTCAATAATCACTTCGGCGAGACCTTTGTTGTTCCAGAGCCTTTCATCAGTGAAACCACTGCCATTGTTCCCGGCCTTGACGGCCAGAAGATGTCCAAATCCTACGGCAACACCATTCCCATTTTCCTGGATGATAAACCGCTCAGGAAAAAGGTGATGGCTATTCAGACCGATGCAACCCCGGTGGAAGAGCCCAAAGATCCGGAGAAGTGTAATCTCTATGCCCTGCTTTCGCTCTTTGCCGATAAAGACAAGCTTGCCGAGGTCCGTGACCTGTACGTAAACGGCGGCGCAGCCTACGGTTATATCAAGCAGGATCTGTTCGAGCTGATTCGGGATTATTTTGCCGGAGCCCGGGAAAAGAAAAAAGAACTGCTCGCCAACCAGGATTACCTCCGGGATGTCCTCCATAAAGGTGCGGATAAGGCGCGGCAAAAGGCAGCCGTCACTTTGGATCTGGTCCGGGATCGGGTGGGACTACGGTATTAAGGAGTCGTCCGCCCGACAGGAATCGGTTTGCGCTGCCGGCGGAGGGAATACCCTTTAGTGATGCTCTTTTGATTCCGGTTTGGGCTTGTTCAACCCGGGGAATCGTTCCGAGGCATATTTTGCGTGACAGGTCATGCACTCTCCATGGAGTTTGGAGAAATAGAAGTTCACAAGTTCTCCGTCACGCTGATGGGCGGCCTCTGCGAGTTTCGCTGCGTTTGAGTGAAAACGCATATCCATCTCGACAAACTCGGGCGGCAGTGAGCTGTGCAGTTCCTTGAGTTGTTCCGGGGTCAGTTTTTGTTTCAGGATAAAGCTGGCCTTGATTTGCCGGGCAATTTTGGCAATGGTCTCCCAGTCCCCGGCGGCAATTGCCGGAATAATCTTCATTACCCCATTCTCAATTCCGTTCATTTCCTGGTTCAGGATTTCTTTTAAGTGTCATAGACTATAATTCTTCATCAGAAAGTGAGGGTGAATTTCTGACGTTAAGCGCAGGCCGTGCCTTTATGTTCTCCAGTATAAACACAACGATAGGAGAATACAAATGTTATCGTCAGGAGTTGACACAGTAGG
>JAJRQC010000025.1 GCA_024280455.1 Deltaproteobacteria bacterium
AACGTATCCAGGAGCAACGGGTCCACGAACTCGCCACTGGCAACGACCTTTGATCTTTGAAATACGCCCTGTCTTGGGTTTCATATTCGGTGACAGCAATTCTGCACCAAACACTCGTCGTATAAACAGCCATACCACTATCGAGGATCAACCATCCTGGCCAGGATGAAGGACCGTGGCACTACCGATGAGCAAAAAGTTGTTCCGGGCGAGAATGGGCCCTGAACTCTTGCTCGTCGGAGCCCGAGGGGAGTTCCGGGAGTTCCGGGGACAGCATATACAATTATCTTGATTCCACAAGAAGTTTAATATACCGCCCCCGGAACTCCTGCGGCCGACCGGATCACAGGTGTGGAAACCGGTGGTTGTCCCCATACCGCCATTCGGGAAGATGCCTCCATGAACCTTGCCGCCGTCGATGATTTCATCCATCGCTTTCCCAACCTGGACCTGATCATCATTGAAAGCGGCGGCGACAACCTGAGTGCCACCTTCAGCCCTGAACTGGCCGATCTGGCGATCTATGTCATTGACGTAGCAGCAGATGATAAAATCCCGCGCAAGGGTGGACCGGGTATCACCCGCTCCGACCTGCTGGTGATCAATAAGATTGATCTCGCTCCCATGGTCGGGGCGTCACTCTCGGTCATGGAGGAGGACACCAAAAAAATGCGTGGCAGCAAATCTTTTGTTTTTGCAAATATGAAAACCGGCAGGGGTGTGAATGAAATTCTCGCCTTTATCGAGCAGGAAGGCATGCTTGCAGTATCTTGAAGCAGACTACGTTCCCTGCCCACTCCCCTCCTCTCACGATATTATTGACGATACAATTTAAAAAAAATGTAACCTTTCCTTCTCTGAATCGTTTCCCCATCAAGTTCTCCCAAAAGGGACCAATTACGGTGGGCAGGATGTCCTGCTCATCACAACCCGCCGGGAATACATTTATAACAGGAGGTTAGACCATGAAACTCACGGTAAAAATCGCAAAAACACTCATTGCAGCAACTGCAATCCTGATGCTGGCCGGACCGGTCATGGCAGGCAACGGGCATGGCCCCGGAGACGGGACCGGCACAGGTGACGGTCCTCAGGACGGCACCGGCAATGGTCCGGGCACCGGAGACTGCCTTAATGCAACGACCTTTACCATTGATAACAGCATGCTGCTGGTTCGTGGTGGTAATGGAAACGGCGGTAATGGAAATGGTTCTGCCGGTGGTGCCGGTAATGGTGGCGACCATGGCGGATATGGACCGAGTGACGGGACCGGTAATGATGGAGACGGCCCCCAGGACGGCACAGGATACGGCCCCGGCACCGGTGACTGTCTGAACGGATAGAAATCCGTTGCTCCAGCGACAGCATAAAGACAATGGAAAACCTGTTTTTTGCTGTAAAGAATGCATCTCCAGGAAGACGCTGCCTCTACTCCGGCAGCGTCTTTTTTCCTTTCCCCCCCTGCCCTCTTGATGACCTCATTCCCCCGCCATCGACGGCGTAAAGGTTGTAATTCATTGTATCTCATACAGCCCAAACAAACTTTTGGTCTTTTTGAAAAACCATTTTTATTGTCTGTGTCGTAGATAGCGGAGACTTGCGGTAGTGATGTGGCAATGTCCACATGACGAGCAAACTCGTGAGACTCCGAGAATCCACGAAACCGACGGCGGAGAGGCCGTATCCTCTTGTAATCCTGTACTGGAAAAATGGCGGCGGTTTTGACTTTTTATGCGTCCATCTTTATTGACAAAAAACTACATTGTGGCAATACTGACAGGAATAATCAGCTGAATCTGATTCCCTGTCGGACATTCTTCCCTTGAAGGGATTTTTATAAACGGCATCCCCTGCAGCAATAAATCCTTTCAAAAGCCCTAACAGAGAACAGGAACGAGTATGTGTGAATTCTGCACGCAGCATGGTGATGGTAAGGTGTGGTTTAAAAATGCCGAAAATTACTCCAGGGACCTGATGAGCGATCTTGCCCGCCGACAGTACATCAATGATTTCTTCACCTCCACAATCGAAGATGGAGTGGTCACCATTGGTCGCCTGGAAACTCTGTTCGGGAAAAAGAAACGACTGCCTGCCCGGCTGATAAACCAGATTGTCGACAAGGCCAAGGTGGAGCATTTTGGTCAGGTTGTGACCATGGAAGATATCAGGGAACTGGTGGGTAAAGCCGCCACAGTGGTCAGGCTGCCCTGTGCCTGCCGCTGGGCCTCCATGAAAAAGGAAAATCGCTGTTGTTATTCGGTCAGCTACTCGCCCGATGCCTGGTACAAGGATCTTGACATGGGGTATTTCGGCCTTGCTCAAGATCAGGGATTGGAATCACTCGCCCCGGCCGAGGCGATTATGCAGATGGAAGAGCTGGAAAAGAATGGTGCGGTACATACCATCTGGACCATGATGACTCCGTTTATCGGTGCTATCTGTAACTGTCAGCCTGAAGATTGCCTTGGCCTTCGGACCTTGGCCATAGACGTTGAGACCATGTTTCGTGGCGAACAGGTGGCCTTGGTAGATGAAGAGCTGTGTACCGGCTGTGGAGCCTGCGAAGAGGAATGCCATTTCAAGGCAATCAGCAGCAGCAGTGTTTCCGGTGACCACAAGGCCCACATCCATACCTCTGCTTGTTTTGGTTGTGGTCTATGCCGCAATGGTTGTCCTGTTGATGCCATCTCCATGGTAAGAAGATAATAGGCCCTTCCCTGCACGGCGGCTGTTACTCTTTATGCCGGGCGGCCCGGATCTTTTTTTCTGCTTCCTGCATGCCTGGTTAGAAACCTGTCCAGCTGATTGGCAAATGCCTGTTTGTCGTTTGCAGCAAGCGGCGGCGGGCCACCGGTCTCTATGCCGCCGACTCGCAGACTATCCATAAAATCTCTCATACTGAGACGTTCTCTTATATTGTCAGCGGAATACAATTGCCCCCGAGGGTTGATCGCATGGGCTTCCTTTGCAATCACCTCCGCGGCCAGGGGAATATCAGCTGTAATCACCAGATCACCGGCGACAAGTCGTGTTACAATCTCATTGTCGGCAACATCAAGACCGGCCTTCACCTGAACAAATGCAATCCAGGGAGACGGCGGTATACGCACCGGCCGGTTGGCTACAAGCGTCAACGGCACCTGCAGCCGTTGCGCCGCTTTAAATAGAATCTCTTTGATCACCACCGGGCAGGCGTCGGCATCGACCCATATCTTCACGATCGAGACCTCTTCCCTCTTCCTTTTGACCTTTTCCCCTGCGGGATCCGCGCTTCACCGCCGCCTGTGGGCAGGATGCTTTTGTTTTCCGAGGCGACATAGATAAAATGTGACCGTGCGTTTTTTCCCTTGTGAGCCGGTGCCCTGTAGCGGCGGACATGAAAACCGCAGCCCATCAACAGTTCCTCAAAGTCCTTATTGGGTTTTGCCGACCACACGGCCAGACATCCTTTTTTTCTCAAGGCCCGGCGACAGGCCAGAATTCCTTCATGACCATAGAGGCGGAGATTGCCGGAATCGGTCATTGCCTCGGGCCCGTTATCAACATCCAGTAGAATGGTATCAAATGTATTTTTCGACTCCGAAACAATCTCGACAATATCACTAATTTTGAGTTCAACCCGCTCATCTGCAAGCGGGTTTCCATTGAGTTTGCCGAAAAAATCCTGATTCCACTGAGCAACGGCAGGAACCAGTTCTCCGACCACTACCCGGGCCTCGGGCCCGAGCATGTCGAGAGTCCGGCACAGAGTATAGCCCATGCCCAGGCCGCCGATGAGTACACGGGTTGCTTTTTTACGACCGACCAGATGGGCACAACCCAGCCGGGCCAGCTCAAATTCGGATTCATGCCTGCGGCTGTGCATCAGGTCTTCGCCGTTGACGATGATCGAAAAGTCATGATCATGCTGATACAGCACCATCTCACCTCCGTCCGGGGTCATTGACGATGCTTTTTTAACTCTGGGTTTCATGGAACTCCTCGGCGTGGTTTTTCTTTTTTTTAACTCACCTGAGTGGGGCAGTAAAGGAAAGAGAGTTTACCCCTAATGAATATGTTTTGTAAAGTTCTTGTAAAGAGCATTGAAAAATATCCCCCCCGCCCCGATACTAAACATGGAGATATACCATCTCCATCTACTTTTACCAGAGGAGTGCTCTGAACAGGAGACTATGGAAACGGATATCCTTTCTCCCACTCTTTAACGATTTCCATAACCAGAAGAGGAAACCATATGATAAGCGGAATTAGCGGTTCAGGCGGTTCTATGGCGCAAATGCAGATGCAGGGTTTGCGGCAACGTCCGAACCAGGGAGAACGATTCAACAAACTGGACGCCGATAAAAACGGCGGTATCGATCAGGCTGAGTTACAGACTTTATCTGATCAGTTTTCAACCATAACCGGGCAACAGCTCAATGTAGAGGAAGTGTCAAAGGCCTATGATTCCAACAGTGACGGCCTGCTGGCTCAAGATGAAATGCAATCCATGATGATGGACCTGCAAGAGAAAATGGGTGGCCCGCAGGGAGGACGAAATTCCATGCAGGCACTTGCTGCCTACCAGTCGGATCCGAACCAGGATCAAACTTCAATACTGTTGGATATGCTAAGCGGTGAGGAAGAGGATCAGGAAGAATATATCCCCCTCGACACACAGGCATAACATGGATAAGCGGCACGCCTCTATTACCGACCGGCTGAAAAGGATTTTCAGCCGGGTCGGCGATCATTGTACTTTCAACATTCAGAGCAATACCTGAAAAAGCTTATGACTCCATCGCTTTGTATAATCGGGATGTTTCAAGAAAAAGCCTGTCCCTGCCCCCTATGACAACGGCAGGCATATCTTTATCACCAGGCCGTCTTGCTCGTCGTTTTGTGCCTCGATAGTTCCACCGTGCATTAAAATGGCCTGTTTGGCAATCGCCAGACCGATACCGGTACCGCCGCTGTCCCGGTCCCGCGATTCCGCCACCCGGAAAAACGGTTTAAAAACCTGATCAAGATCTTTATCGGGTATACCCGGCCCATGGTCCTTAATGGTCAAGACGGCATGATCCTCACACCTTAGCAGCTCAATTTCAACTGCCGTTCCCGCCGCAGTGTAGCGCAGACCGTTTCGAATAACATTTTCCAGTGCACGGCCAAGCATCTCCATTGAGCCCGGCACTGTAATGTCATCAAGGCTATGCATGACAATTTTCCGATCAAGGCCGACAGCTTCAAATGTGGCATCATTAACTATATTGCTCACCAGTTCCGGTAAACAGACCGATTCCCTGGGCGCGGTGTCCACATCACTTTCAAGCCTGGTCAGGGTGAGAAGCTGGTCAATAAGTTCATTCAATCTTTCCGACTCTTTTTCAATCCTCAGTAAATAGTGCTCGGTATTATCACTCCGCTGCCGGGCAAGTTCCAGCGATAGATTCATCCTGGTCAGCGGGGACCGCAGCTCATGGGAAATATCTCGCAGCAAACGCTTTTGAGATTCAAGCAGGGACTCGATCTGCTCGACCATGGTATTAAAATCCCGGCTCAAATCAGCAATTTCATCAGCTCTGCGACGGGGCTGATGAACCCGGGCTGAAAAATCACCTTTGGTCATCTGCTGGACAGCCGTGCGCAAATGACGAATCGGCGCAGTCAGGGAACGGGCCAACAGGTAGCAGCCGGCTGCTGCAATACACACAATCACCAGAAGAGGGAGCCCCAGAGGAAAATGAAAGGGCAGTCGATTAAACGGGCGCTGTTCTTCCTCAAGAAACCGGCAAAAGCAGGCGGCCAGAATATCCTGGCCGTGGTTCCCACCATGACCATCTCCTGTCCATTGAGGCCCGGTAAAGGCATGGCCACTGTTATTTTGTCTTTAGACACATTGTATTGAATATCATCGGACCTGAGGGCAGATACAGCAAGATCACCGGCACCCTCAGGCAAGGGGCGGCCTAAAAAAGTACGATCCCCCTCTTTCAGCAAAAAAAACTGCTGATCATCCATTTTTCCAATGGCCCGCAAATAGGAGATCACCTCTTTTTTTCCTCCAGTCTCCAGAATCTTTTCTACTGCCGGACCGATTACCGAGAGGGTATGAACAAGAGTTTTATACTGCTGATGCTGCAGCCGATTTTTCAGTTCACCATAGGGGCCGATCTGGGCCCAGTAAGAGATCATGGCGGTGGTGATACTTGCCATCAGGGTAATAAGGAGAAAACTTAGAAAAATCTTACCAAAAAGGCTCTGCATGATCACCCTTCCTCTTGAGCCAAGGTGTAGAGATAGCCGACCGATCGAATGGTCTTGATCCGCTCCCGTTCAGCTATCTTGTGGCCCAGCTTCTTACGCAGGCTACTGACATGGACATCGATACTTCGATCGAAAATTTCAAGCTCACGGCCCAGAACCTTTTTTGTCAACTCTTCACGGCTCATCACCCGGCCTGCCTTGTTCAACAATTCATATAACAGGGCGAACTCAACAGCGGTGACCTTGATATCTGTTCTCCCCTGCTTGACAGTTCTTGATGCCTGGTCAATGACGATATCATCAAGCTCTATCCGCGACAGGCTTGAGTCAGAAGATTGATCAACCGTCCCGGCCCGACGCCCAATGGCATGAATTCGGGCCACAAGTTCACGGGGATTAAAGGGTTTTGGCAGGTAATCATCCGCCCCCATCTCAAGGCCGATGATACGATCAATATCTTCTCCCCTGGCGGTAAGCATCAACACCGGCACCCGGGATGATTTCCGGAGACTGCGCAGAAGCTCAAATCCGGTCATACCGGGCAGCATCACATCTAGAACCACCAGCTGGTGTTCACCGGATAACGCTCGCAGCAAGCCGCGGTGAGGTTTATGTACCGTCTCAACAATAAAACCTTCCGGCCCTAAGAACTCACTCAGTAACTCGCAGAGTTCCTTGTCGTCATCAATAACTAAAATTTGTTTCATACCAGTCAAACTCCGAAAAACCATCTTATCCGGATAGTACTGTACCCTTTATTTTTCCTGCAACAGCTTTACACAACTTTACATAACTTGACCTGCACTTAACAGCAATCCGTACAGGGGTGCGGTACATTGTCGGCATTCAAGACTGACTCAGTCAAGGGAACTCTTATGAAACCAAAAAAAACGTTTATGCCGGTTGCCATCAAAAAGTCATACCTGTTCATCCTGCTGGGCGCAGCCTTATCCCTGACTGCCTGTAATGAAGTTGAATTAAACAGCCGATGGCGGACAGATCCGATCACCATAGATGGCATCATTACGGACTGGAACGGAGATGCGCCCTATTTCGATCAGGATTCCAAAATACGGATTTCCATACTCAACGACAAAAAAAACCTCTACATCCACCTGTTGACCAGAAGCGAAACAACCAAGAGGGTATTTCTGCAAGCGGGTTTCACCCTCTGGATCAACAGCAGCGGTGATACTGACAAAGACTTCGGGGTGCAGTTTCCGCTCCCCAGGCAAAGACCGGATTTTGGAACTGTTGCAGATCATAAGCCACAAACCGGTATCCGGAAAATCCTGGCAGCCAGACAGTATAATCTGGCAATTGTCGATGGCACGGGCAGCCGCCGAACCATGCCGATAACCAGGGCCGAAGAAACGGGGATATATGTCCGAATAGGAATAAAACAGGGATACCTCATTTATGAGCTAAGAATGCCCATTCCCGGACCGGCAGAGAATAGAGTCCTGGGTATCGGTTTTGAGACCGGCAAATTAGAATCCCCATCCCGCGGCCGTGGAAGAGAGAGAGGCAGGGGTAATGAAGGCGGTCGTGGCGGCGGCGGAGGGATGAAGGGAGGCGGAGGGGGGCAGTATAGCGGCGGACGCCCTGAAGCTGTTGCAATCTGGACAAAGGTACATCTTGCTGAAAAAGAACTAACTACCGGCAACACCCTGTAACCGGTAACCCCGTATGCTGGACCGGTTTTTTCAGGCCACAGACACAATTGTCGGTGTTGTAAAAAGCCACGAAACCGACGGTGGGAAGGTTATAAATTCTTGTAATTCCATGCAGTGCAAATGGCGGTTTTGCCTTTTTACGAGTTCATCACAATTACAAACAGAGAAGCATAGATTTCAACGATGAAAAGATCTCGAATTTACGAATTCACCCGCTGCTGGCTGGCAGGGTATTCACCCCGAACCAGGTAAAAGAAAAAAAATGACTAAAAAACAACTGAGGAGAAATCATGTCACAAGGGAAACGTAGAACAACGGTGGCTTTGGCAATGGTGCTCATGGCGGTAATACCGGCATGGGCGGAAACAGACTATTCAAGCATGAGTAATGAAGAACTCAGTCAGAAACGGGGGACCATGCGTGAGGCAGGCGAGGCAGAGCAAAACGCATTTCGTTCGGAATGGCAACAGCGAACCCGAGATATGACAATGGAGGAACGACAGCAATATTCAGGCCCTCCGGCAAATGCGCCAGCCGATGGCAGTGGAAGCGGACAGGGTATGGGTCAGGGGCGTGGAGGTGGTCGACGCATGGGCCGTTGACAAACCAAAACAATAAACAACGATTTAATCACATTAATTTTTAACAAGAGGACTGAACAATGAAAAAATCTCTAATTACCGTTGCCGCCATGGCAGTACTTGCAGCACCTTTAAGCGCAATTGCCGCCGATGACAGCTTTTATATCAAAGGGAGTGTCGGGCTTGGCATGGCCATGGATACGGATATCGACAACATGCCCAATGCGGCAGGAACTGCTAAGATGACCTATGACACCGGAATATTAGCTTCCCTTGCCGCAGGATATGACTTCGCCAACCCAATGCGGCTGGAGGTTGAGTTCATGCGGCAGAAGAATGATCTTGACCGTTTGTCTTACGACAATCTCTACGGCAACTTTACAGAAGGCGACCTGACAACAAAATCTTTTATGTTCAATGGATATTACGATATCAGCACCGGATCTGCCTGGACACCGTTTGTCGGTGCCGGTATCGGATTTTCAAAACTTGACCTGGATACAACCGGTTTGGATATTTCGGACAATGACAACGTATTTACATACCAGTTTATTGGTGGTGTTGCCTATGCTTTCAATGAGCAATGGTCTGTAGATGCTCAGTACCGTTTTATCGGTACAAGCGATGCCACCATTGGTGGCGCTGATTTTGACTTCAACAGCAACAACCTGATGCTTGGTTTGAGGTACAGTTTCTAAAAAAAATACCTTATTACGTACAAAGCTCAGCTTTTCACAAATCACAAAAAAGGCACTGGAGTTTTGTTTTATTCTCCAGCGCCTTTTTTCTATTCACGCAAATCAATACAGCTCCCCTGTAATGGAATACTCACTGGTCAAAGACCACGACCCTGTTTCGTCCGATTTTTTTTGCCTGATAGAGGGCGGAATCGGCAGCAGTCACCACCTCTTCCCCGGTTTGAAAGTGATGTGGAAAACATGCAAGCCCAACACTGACTGTTTTACTGAAGGGTGGAATATCATCAATTAGAAAGACATGGTCAGCCACCTTCTGCCGGATCCTTTCTGCGACTTTGACGGCGTCCTCAAGTGCTTCCCCTCTGTGGAGAACGATAAACTCCTCCCCTCCGTATCGGCACGGAATATCGCCATGCCGAACATTCCTCCTGATTACCCCGGCGATAAGAGCAAGAACCTGATCCCCCACCGGATGACCATACCTGTCATTGACCTCCTTGAAATGATCAAGATCAAGGAGCATCACCCAGAACCCCACCTTTTCAACATGGAACCTATCGACGAACTCATTTATTTTCCGTAAAAAATAACGCTTGGTATACAACAGGGTCAGGCCATCGGTTACAGCCATGCTGTACAGTTCAGCATTGGCAAAAGAAATGGTGATATGATGGGAGAGGACTGAAACTATCTTCTTTTCAGAGCTGGTAAAAATTTCTCCTGCCGGTTTGACGATCGCGACCAGACCGATCTTCATATTTTTTTGCTGAACAGGAACAAGAAGTTTCCTGCCGTCCTCTGAAAAAACAGGGCGGGTATAGTTATGATGCACCAGCCCCTGGATATCATCCTGAGTCAAGGCACACTCCGGTAGGACACCTGATGCAAGATCAAAAAACAAATGATAATGTCGTTTATCTTTCCGGTGAATATTGACAATTTCAAAAACTCCATCCTTATTTTCAACCGGCAGGACCAGTGAAACTGTTTCCGCCTTAAGAATCTTACTGAGAAGATCAACCACGATCTCCTTAAGTTTCTTTTTTTCAATAGTCTGGCTCAAGGATTCGACAATGGTAAAATGGGCCTCCACTTCCGCCCGTCCCTCCTTGATCTCACCGACATACCTGCCGATTGCCCGGCTCATAATGTTAAAGGAGTCCGCCATCTGGGCGATTTCACCACCACATTGCACGTCCACCCAGTAGGTAAAGTCACCACGACCGACTTTACCAAACCCAACCAGTAATTCTTCCAGAGGCCTGGTGAAAAACCGGGTGAGGATAAAGTGAAGCAGAAGAGCGCCAAGGAGAAAAACACCGATTCCGGTCAGGATAATACGCCGGGCAAGCCCGCCGATCAATGCATTCATCTCATCAAGGGATGAGTCGATTACAAGAATACCGACATTTTTCTCAGCCGCATCATGACAGCCATAACAGGCCGGTTCATTACGAATTGCAGTCACGTTACGGATGAAGGACTGCTGATCACTGTTCATGATGACGGTTGGCCGTAATTCACCGACATTGCCGCTGTGACAGACAAGACAACCCGCATCTTTCTGTTTATCCAGCGTCACCCCGATATAAGCCGGATCGCTGCTCATGATAACTTTCCCCTTTATATTTACAATAGTAATAAGGGAAAAGCCTTCAAGATTCAGCATATTATGAATAGTTGCCATGGTGGCCGCCCGGTCATTGAGCAGCATGGAAGAGTGAAGCCCGGCCTTGATGACCAATCCCGTCTGGATGGCATTGCGACTTGTCTGCTCAACCAGCCTGTCCCGCTGATAGGTCCACACGCCGTAGAGAACCATGCCCATGGCAAGAAAAAAAATTAAAAATACTCCTCCAAAAATTCGTACTGTCAAGGAGTTCATACAATCATACATGATGTAAAAACATTCTAAGTGATGAGCAGAAGGAGGTGTTGAGAACAGGTAAACTTTTACAGTACCTGAATATGGTCGGCTTCGGATACCCTGGTAAACTATTACGAAAACAGGTTAAGGAAGAGGAGTAAGCAATCATCTTTTCGGACGGCACCCCTGGACCATAAAGGGTTGAGTTAAACCGAATTCATCCTGTTATTCCAGGCTATACAATGTAAATGAGCTTTTACAACTCCTGGGGACAGGCCGGGTCCATGTTATCCACACAGCCCAAGGCCGAATTCTATCGAACAATGTTTATCAATCAGAAACACAAACCCTTATCGAAAGCATTGAAAAACGTTCTGTAACAATCATTTCAGGACATCAGTAAAAATAAGTTATAAATGTTTTTAAGATTTATTTCTTATTCATATGCTTTTTTCGTTCTCCTGTAAAGGGTGCGCTATGGTTTTCTCCTGCTGGAAATAAATTGACAGCTGCTCTTTGGATACATAAGCTGTACGTACACTGACATTTTCAAATGAACAAGAATTTCCTTTTGTCTGCAGATACTACCTTTCCGGAGGGAGGTTTTTTATGATTCAGCCGACGACAACACTCTTTAAAAAATTTGCGGTCCTCTTGCCCCTGTTCCTGGTTTTTTGTTTTTCCTCTGCAAACGGGGCTCCGTTTCAAAGCAGCAATGGTCCCGGTGGTGGCAACATGCCCGAAGATATAGCCACGTTTCAGCAAAGCATGCGCGCCAAGATGCAGGCCAAGATGCAGAATCAGCAGCGCCGAAAAATACAGGACATGATGAGCGGAGTTCCGGACTCGGTCCTCAAGCTCCAAAGCATTGAACCAGTCCGGATGCCGTCCATCGAAGAAGCGGTCGCACTTGCTCTCAAAGCTGGGGCGGAAGCTGCAACACCTCTGATCGACACAAACTTTCACAACAACGGCAAAACCATCACCGTACCGGATGACTTCCCGACAATTCAGCAGGCCATTGATGCTGCAGAGTCAGGAGATACAGTTATCGTCAAGGCGGGGATCTACTTTGAACAACTGGTTATGAAAGACGGAATTAAACTGATCTCGGATCCATCCGACCGCGGCGATGATCTTATTATGGTAGCGGATGCCCGCATCAAGCTGCCCAAAAGGGCCTTGCGGACCATTATCGACGGATCAAAATCCCAGCCTTCCAAACACGGCATGATTGATTTTGATCCGGGTGTTGGCCGTAAATCCATAATCGATGGCTTTACAATTCAAAATCTTCCCATGCAGAATCACCATATCCCAGGTCATGCACACGGCCTCAACGTTCGAGGCGCCAGCCCGGTTATTGCCAATTGCCTTATTCAAAATATGGGCAGTACCGGAATTGGCAGCCATGTAGTCTACAATGACCAGGAGAACAGGATATCCGAGCGGGATTTTCGCTGGGCCAACATTAAACACCAGGCCTCTGCCGTACTCTACAACAACATTATTCGGAACAGCGTCGGGCTTGGCATCGGTTGCAATCACTTTTCCAGCCCCTTTATTCTCGGCAACGAAGTCTTCAATAACAGTGATTCCGCCCTGGGCGAGACTCCATCCCCGGGAATGGGCAATAAACATGGCTCATTTGCGACCATTATCGGCAATATTGTCCACGACAACCCCGGCGGCGGCATAATGGCCAAGACCGGAGCACCCCAGGGAAAATACGGCATTGACCGCCAAACCCATCCAATCATCCGCAACAACGTTATCTACGATAACGGCAATAAAAAACCCGGCATATCCTGCAAAAATGCCGGAACCCGGGAAACCCCCATCATCATCAACAATAATTATGTGTACAGGGCAACCGGGGTCGGGATCGGCCTGAGCAAAAACTCTGTCGGCATTGTTGAAGACAACATGGTCATGCACAGTCAGGGACCAAACATCTCCATAAACGACTCCATTGCTTTAAAGCTCAACAGGAATAAAGTGCTCGGCCTTGAAAATGCACCGGGTATAACCATTGTCAACGGCTCAACCGTCTATGAGATGACAGGCAACGCGGTTGAAAACGGTACCCTGCCCCGCTTCATGGTTGACCAGAACAGTGAGGTAAAGGAGGCTGGTAGATGATATGAAGCTTGGTACACATGAGTATTCGTACCAGAGCATTGAGCATGACAATTTTACGGTTGAGACGTTACGCCGGGTGCATTCCCATTTTGTCGCAACCTCATGGATGCAACTTTTTTCAACCACCCTGGATCCCCGATAACAACACTCGGGGATGACGGGTAGTGGTTATGCCTTCATGTTTAGCGGGGCCTTTCTTAGTACCTGCAATTCCTGGTTGATGTTCCATTGTTTACAAGACCAGCCCGGAAACCAGAGGAAAATGTCCTTTTTCCCGTCATCCCCGCGCAGGCGGTGGGAATTCAGGGGATAGCATATTTAATTTCCCAGCCTTTCCCATGCAAAGTCGGTTATGTTTTTCTCCGCCGAATCAAAACTGATGCCCACCCTACCACAAAACAGCAAATTCCAGAGTGGAGGGTGGTCATCGCCACCAAAAAACAACGTGTATGACAACGTCTTAAGCCTTTGCGACAAAATGGGAATGCACCCCGTTACACCCTGTTCTTCAATTCTTTTTTGTATGATTTCAAGAAACTGTTCGCTTTCGAGATAGGGGCAGGGTTTGTCGTAGGGAAAGTCGCGGCACTGTTTCGGACGGGCCTGGTGGATCGAACAGCGCTTGCACATCCGATCACCGTGGAGGAAAACACAGGAACCATCCTCCCTGGTTTTAAAGGTATACTTTCCATCAAGAAAACGCTTACGGACCTCGCCGTCGGTAATGTTGAAATGGCGTGCAATACGATTAATATCGACAGCCATGATGCACAGGCTGGCCCCCTCCAGACGATAGCAGCAGTAGCCGGGACAGAAATTACAAACCTCCTTGTTCCTTGCCAGCGAGTACTGATGCGGTTCCGCTTTCACGGCCGATACTCCCGGGCTTCAACGCCGAACCGACGAATGAGACGCTGCAGGGCCTGCCGTTCCATACCGCCCTGCCGGGCTGCGGCCGAAACATTGCCCTGATTTGAAGTTAAAATGTTTGCCAGATACGAACGGGTAAAATAACTCAGGACCTCTTCCTTTGCCTCCTTATAAGGCAGATGAAGAAAACAGGTCTGAGTACCCATCGGCCCGCCGCTCTCCCTGGAAAACTCAGACTCGTCGCCCATGAGATCATGGGGAGTGATCAGATCCCCATTGCAGAGGAGCACGGCCCGGTTGATCGTATTCTGCAGCTCTCGTATATTCCCACGCCATGGACGGCGCAACAGGCACTGCAGGGCCTCAGGCATAAATTCCAGTTCCTCACGCCCATGCTCCTCGCAGTACAACTCCAGAAAGTGCTGGGCAAGCAGAGGAATATCATTGGGAATCTCAGCCAGGCTCGGCATGACCACACTGACGACATTCAGGCGATAGTACAAATCTTCCCTGAACTCTCCCCGCTCTATTTTTTCTTCCAGATTCTGATTAGTTGAGGCAATAACCCGCACATCCACCGGATAGGTCCTGGTCTGTCCCAGGGGCTGAATCTCTTTTTCCTGCAGCACTCTGAGTAATTTCGTCTGAATGGAAACCGGGATATCGGCAATTTCGTCCAGCAGAATGGTTGAGCCGTTGGCCTCAAGAAACAGACCGTCTTTATCCCGGTCCGCACCGGTAAAGGCTCCCTTTTTATAGCCAAACAGCTCACTCTCCAGAATCTGTTCCGGCAAGGCTGGACAGTTGACCGTGATCATCCTGCGGTCTGCTCGGTTACTCATGTCGTGCAGAGCCCGTGCGGCAAGCTCCTTTCCGGTTCCCGACTCACCGCGAATCAAGACTGTTGCCTTACTTGGGGCAAGACGGGCCAGCAGATCAAGAATCTGGTTCAGCTTTTTTGAACGGCCGACAAATCCGGTTTCCTTATGATGTTTGACCAACAGGTTGTGCAACTGCACATTTTCCCGCAGAAGCTGGGTCCGCTCTACGGCACGGTCAACGGCGTGCACGATTTTATCATTCTCAAAGGGTTTTTCAAAAAAATCATATGCCCCCTCTTTCAGGGCCTGGACCGCCATTTCAATGGTTCCGTAGCCGGTCATAATAATACTGCTGACGGTCTGATCAAATTCGTGCAGCCTTTGCAGAAATTCAAGCCCATCCATGCCGGGCATTTTAATATCAGTGAGCACCACATCAGGGGTCCAGGACTCGGCGATATCAAGTGCGGCCTGACCTGATTCAGCAACCTGTACAGTGCATCCGCACTTCTTGGCGATCACCTTCTTGAGCAGGATAAGCATATCCCGTTCGTCATCAACCACCAGTACTCTTTTTTCCTTTTTTTCCGCTTTCATGTTTTTAGTTTTTTGTTCACCCCTGCCTTCTTTCTATTCATCGCCTGGAAACAGGTTTGTACAAAACGGCCCGATACCGTATCGGCCATGGAAAACTGCAGTCGTTCTTCGGGCTGGAAAGTGCCGGTCAGAGCCAGAAAAATATTCTGGGAAAGATTGGTTAACATGGCTCTAAACTCCTTTTTTCGCTGATCCGTCAGTGTTGTCTGCTGCCAGCGGCAACGAAAGGGTCGATTGCCGGAGACCAGGCAATGGCCGCCAAGAAAAAGAGGACAATACGTTTCCGTGGCCGCAAAGAGACTGTTGAAATCCTCTCCGATCAAGCAGGGGTAGTGCTGATGAAGTGTTTGTACCGTTTTCATAACCCCAAGATACTCCATCGCCCTTTCCATGACTTGTTGACGTGCATCCTGACTTAACAAGGCATTGACTCTGCCCTGCAGATAAATACTCTCAGCCAGTTGCAGTTCAAAATAACCCTTACAGCATTTATCTGAGCTGTCACCGCAGGTCGATGGATCGGAGCTCTCATTCAACTCTTCATCAAGTTCCAGAACAAAAGCCTCATACTCTTGAAAGAAGGGACTCAGATCAACCGAGCTTTTCAGCTCCACCCGAGGGGTGGCAAGAGCGAGTACGCCTTCCTGTTTATGGAATTTTCTCAACAGCTTCCACTGACTGAAATTGGTTGGACTGGCGCGGGTATTTTTTAAAATCTTTTCAGCCTTTTTCAAGCCCAGCCCGCGGCGAACAAGATACGCCGAGACAATGGTTCCGGTTCGGCCATGACCATGACGACAGTGGACAAGAACTTTTTTACCGAGATATACCGCCTCATCAAGCCATGCCAGTGCCTTTTCCATGTCCCCCATGGAAGGCGCACACTCATCGGGAATAGGCAGGTAATAGACTTCAAACCCGGCCTTTTCCTCAATTTCATACAGATCGCTGAACTCGGCACAGAGATTCATAATCGCCACAATCCCCATCTCCCTGATCTCATCAAGGGCCTCATGGGACATTGGCGCATGGCCAACGGCAAGTTGACTGGTTATCCAGGTTGGTTCATACATAAGGATGTAAACCCAGTTTCGTAATTAAAAATTTATTAAAAATAAAAAAGATAAAATCAGGAAAAATGATCAAAACCACGATAATCAATAGCAGTCGCAGTCCTCTTACCCGCATCCTCTGCAAGCAGAAAAATCCCCTGTTCCCTGACCATTCTTCCGACAGGATACAAGACATGACCGGCATTGGCCACCACTTCCTGCAACCTTTCCGTTGCACTCGTGGACGCAGTGAACAGAAGCTCGTAATCCTCACCGCCGCCGATCATCCAGTCAATGCTGTCCTGCCCCAAAAGGGCAGCAGCTTTTTCCAGGACAGGATCGCAGGGGAGTTGTTCACAGCGTATCCGGGCGCCGAGTCCGCTCCGCTCACAGATATGGGCAAGGTCAGTGGCCAGACCATCGGAAAGGTCCATCATGGAGTTCACCAGCCCGCTGCGGGCCAGGCATTTTCCGAGCTCGACCCGGGCATGAGGATCCAGATGGGCTTCATACAGCTGCTTGAATTCTTCCTCACGCCCCATTTTCCCTTTGCAGAGCGCAAGACCGGCAGCGGCAAGCCCCAAGGGTCCGCTGACATAGATACTGTCTCCAGGCTGAGCTCCATTCCGATACAATACCTGTTCAGCCCGAGCCTCACCGATCACGGTCAGGGTCAGGGTTATACCGGCAGGACTTGATACGGTATCACCGCCGATGAGCAGACAGCCATACTGTTCACAGGCCCGGCCAACCCCTTTACTCAAGCTCAAGGCCCACTGATCATCAAAATCAGGCGGCAGGCCGAGTGAAAAGAGAAGATAGCAGGGATTTCCACCCATAGCCGCAATATCACTGACATTGACCGAAACCGCCTTCTTACCGAGCAGCTCTGGAGGATGCCATCGCAGGTCAAAGTGAACCGATTCAATCAGGGTGTCCATGGTGTAGAGCAGGACCAGTTCATCGGTTTTCCGGACAACCGCGCAGTCATCCCCTATTCCGCACAGCAGGGCCGGGTCAATGTTGAGCCCTGCCATGGCATCAATACGCTGAATCAGTTCGCGTTCGTTCATCGGCAGCCGAACTCTTCGGGATAGGTTGACGGCAGGTAACGGGTTAAAAAATTACGAACTTCTCCACCATCATTACAGCTGAGAACGGCGTGGCTCAGTTCAACAAGCTGCCCGTAGTCGGAACGACGTAAAATTCTTCGGACATGGGGAATAGCCGAGGGCCGCATGGATAACTCATCAAGCCCCAGGCCGAACAATACAGCAGCACTGACAACCTCACCGGCCATCTCACCACACAGGGAGACCTCGATCCCCTGGCCATGACCGGCATCAACCGTTTGCTTGATCATCCGCAGAACAGCCGGGTGAAACGGTTCATACATATGGGCCACATACTGGTTTCCCCGGTCAATGGCCAGGGAGTATTGAATAAGATCATTGGTGCCGATACTGAAAAAATCAACAGCCTTGGCAAGTGAGTCGGCCATGATAACCGCACTGGGAACCTCGATCATGATACCGAGCTCAACATTGGTGTCAAAAGGGATCTGCTTGCGGGTCAACTCGGCCTTGACCTGTAGAAGTATGCCCTTGACATGCTGCAGTTCCGACAATGAAGAAATCATCGGCAGAAGAATGCGGAGCCGACCATGAACAGATGCCCTGAGCAGGGCCCGCAACTGGGTTCTGAAAAGGGCCGGTTCACGAAGCGAGTAACGAATGGAACGTAGTCCCAGGGCCGGGTTCCGTTCTACGCCAGGGCGAATACCGCTGTCCGGGAGATATCTGCTGAATTTATCGCCCCCCACATCCAGGGTCCGAATCGTTACCGGCATGGGGGCAAGCGTGCTGACCAGCGTACTGTAGGTACTGGTGAGCATGTCCTCATCGGGAATTTGATCACAATTGAAATAATCAAATTCACTTCTGAAAAGGCCTATACCCTCGGCTCCGTAGCGCAGGACGCTCTGGACCTCATCCCTCATCTCGATGTTGCCTGCCAGACGGACCCTGTGGCCGTCCAGAGTTTCCGAGGCCAGATGAATATACAGGGCCAGCTCTTCGGAAAAATTTCTGTGCTGGCGGTCATATTCACGGTACTGGCACAACTGATCCGGGGTCGGATGCAGATAGACACGGCCGAAAAAACCATCAAGAATGATTGTATCCCCACTGACGCAGTCCCGGGTGACATCGCCTAAGCCGACAACAGCAGGAATATTCAGCGAACGGGCGACAATGGCCGTATGCGAGGTCATACCGCCTTCTTCGGTGATAAAACCAAGGACATTTTCGGTCTGCATGCGCAGGGTATCTTCGGGTGAAAAATCGTGCCCGACCACGATGACCTTCTCGTTGATACCGGTCAGCACATCTTCCTCATGGCCGGAAAGCAGCCCGAACACCCTGTCGACGACATTTTTCACATCAACGTACCGCTGCCGGATATAGGGGTCGGCAATGGTATCAAATCTTTTTTTGATTCTTCCCAGGGCCTGGTCCAACGCCCATTCCACGTTTATTTCTTTTTCCCGGATAATATCCACTGTTCGTTCTAGGATCATCTGGTCCTTGAGAATCAGGATATGCGAATCAATTATGGAAAGGGCATCGGCAAGATCGCCGGCAAAGGTTCTGCGCAGCTCACGGAGTTCGGATTCGGCCTGCTCTGCTGCTCTAAGAAAACGATTGATCTCCTCTTCAACCTGACCGGAATCCAACCGCTTCCAGACCGTCCGGTGCGTATGTTTTTTGAGAACAAATATCCGAGCGACAACAATACCCGGTGAGGCACCAATACCAAACAGGGTCTGTGGTTCACAGGTCGAAGCCCGGCTGTCGGTTGAGTTGTCGGGCTCCATCAGCTTGCCGTTTCTCCCATGAGCAGTTTTCTGACCGCCTGCAGCGCATCTTCCGCCCTGTCACCCCGGACCAGGACACTGATCCGGGTTCCCTGAACCAGAGCCAGACCAAGCAGCTCCAGAATTGAGTTGCAGCTCACCTGCCGTCCGCCGCTTGCAATGTGGAGCTTTACTTTTTTTTCTTCAGCAATTTCCGCAAGCTGAACCGCCACTCTTCCGTGAACACCACAGTGAACAAGGACTTCCATTTTTTCGGATAATACGATCATTTAACAACTCGTAACCTTGCAGTTCCCTTTGTATGAGTTTTTGTCGTGCCCTGCTCCGGTACCGGCTGGGGGCGGGGCGCACCATAGAGGATGCGAACCGGGGCCATGTACATTTTTTTGCCGCCCATGGTGAAAATCTCCAGGCCACACATCTGCGGCATTCGCAAGGTCCAGGTCATCGGCTGCAGGGGGACGGATAACATCTGCATGCTTACATGCCACCACTCGGCTTTACGGCTGGAATCACGGGTGATATCCGTCACAACGGCAAAGGCAAGCATTTTCGGGTCTTCAGAGGCAACAAGAGCCACATCGCCCACCTCAACGGTCTCTTTGAAATCCATCAGCTCTTTCAACTCCGCTACCAGGTCATCCATACACTCTCCTGTTTGTTCCTGCCCATCGAATTTCCGTATTGCTCTTCTACCGTCTCAATCAAAAAGGTAGCGCGAATTATTTCCTGTTCAACTCCTCCGTCATCAATATCGTCGATTGCAGGACAATCTCTCCCGGGCCGGTATAGCTCCGGACGGCCCCGGCCTTGATCATGGTCAAGCCGTCAAGCAGGGGGATAACTGCCTGATCGACCAGAACCTTGCTCCTGGATCCTGCCTGTTCATCACGAATGGCGATGATTGTGCCCAGCCAGGAAGCCAGTTCTTTTAAACCTTGAATCAACTGGGCAGCCCTGGCAAAAAAGACCAGGTTATTGGCCTGCTGCATCCCCATGTCCAGCTTGAGAAAAACGGGATCCCGAATCAGCATGTTCTCGGTCGGCTTGAGAATATCTTCAATCTGATCACGGCCATCGGCCAGGAGGAGATACTCCTTGAGCAACGCATACGAGGGCTGCATAAGCCCGCCTGCCGCAAGCACGGATACAACAGGCACTCCGGCAATCATAGCACGATGGACCGGTACATCGGCAACCATTTTCTCAAGCAATGTCTGAACCTGCTCTCGATCGTTTACCTCCACACAAAAACAGATCCTGGGAACAGGAAAAAAACCGGAGAATTTGATTTCCTTTATATCCAGGCCGACCTGTTGCCCGAACAGGGCCAGGAAATCATCCATTTTCATCCCCAGGTTACGGTCGACAAACTCGGCCAGACGATCGGCGCGCTCAATATCACTCTTAGAGGCGTTTTCCCTGGTCTTCCGCCACCAGGCCGGCAAGTCAAGCCAGTTGGACCAGAAGTAGACCTGCAGATTAGCCGACATATTGGCGAGTTTTCTGTTTTCTATCGGCGGCCGTACATAAATCCGCTGCTGAAAGGAAGAGAGTGTAGACGCATCGAAGCGGACAATTGTGGTAAACTGATGAATCGGTTGCAAAGCCTGATGGAAAAACACCGCCTTTTGGACACCACCCTGCATCCCCCCTGCAAATGAAATATTCGTTGCCGTGGTTATGGATTCTTGCCCGTTCAAATTCCGGATCAGCCCTTTAAGCGGTGCAAGGTCAACATAGAGAAAAAAATCATCTAGCCCTCTGGCCCGTTTTTTTAACCCAATATAATCGGCATTGTCGACCATGCCGCCACCCTTTTGAATAATCCGCGCAAGCAGAAGATCAAGGCATTGCCGGATGGGAGCCGGATCAAAGGCGGCAACCAGAAGTTCCTTATCGCTGACAAAGTACAGGGAAAAGGTGTTGTTCAGCAGATACCCATGGATGGTATACCCCTGGTATTTCGAAGCCGGCAGCTTTTGTACTCCGGAGAGACCGGCAACAAGCGTTTTCAGCAGAGCTGTTTTACGGCCGGAGGTATTGAGAAGGACAAAATTATTCAACAGGTCGGCGGAGATATCAGGGCCTGATTTTTTTAAAGGCATCAGGGCAACAACAGTTCTTGTGCCAAAAAATTCCTTAAAAAACAGGCTGCCGAAAAATGTTTCCCAGGTTGCGGCAAGTCTCTCTATTTGCGCTGTTTTATCTAGACTGAACCCAAGGGCACTCAAGATGAGCGGCCGGTCAATCCCGCCTATTTGCCTGCCGAAATACGTGTTCATAAAGGCCTGGTACGAACCGGCCGGGTTTTCCCAGTCAACAAAAGCGACACTTTCGGCCGGTACCAGTTCCAGAAGATCCGGCACCTGCGGCTGAACCATAAAAAAATAACCGACACCGCCGGTCAGTGCCACGATGGCAAGCAACAGGATAAAACGTTTCATGATTGGGATTCTGCAGAGCGATGGTTTCCGGTTAACAGCCCGCTTTCTTCCCTGAAGATATATTTTCGCAGAAGAGTCAACAGCAGGACGGCATCTATTGGTTTGGCTATATAATCATCCATGCCGGCGGCAAGACATTTCTTCCGGTCATCATCCATGGCATGGGCAGTCATCGCAATAATCGAGATATGCTCTCCTGTTGACTTTTCCTGCTCACGGATCAGCGCCACCGCCTCATAGCCGTCCATTTCCGGCATCTGGATATCCATCAGAATACAGTCGTACTTCCCCTGCTGCCAGGATTGCACCGCCTCCAGACCGTTTGAGACCGTAGTTACCTGCAGACCTGCCCGAACAAGCAGAGCTTCAGCTAGAGTAACATTAATAAATTCATCATCAACCAGCAGCACAGAGTATCCGGCAAGGGGTCTGTAACTTTCCCGGTTCAAGTTCATATCCGAGTCGGAGGTGGATGTTACATCTTCCGATGCCAGATGAAATGGAATGGAAAAATAAAAACGGGTTCCCTTTTTCCGTTCACCGTCAAAATGAATATCGCCCCCCATCAGACGGACAAACTGACGGGAAATGGCAAGCCCGAGTCCGGTGCCCCCGTACCTTCTGGAGTGGGTGGAGTCGACCTGGGTAAAGGCCTCAAAGATGGTGGTCTGCATGGCAGGATTGATGCCGATTCCGGTATCCCGGACCTCAAAAAATATCCGCACCCGGTCAACATCAAACCTGGCCTGCTGGGAAACCAGGATGCCGACCCTGCCTTCATGGGTAACCTTCACCCCGTTGCCGACCAGATTTATAAGAACCTGGGTCAACTTTCCGGCATCACCTAACAGAACATCAGGTACATTCTCATCTATGATATACTCGAGCTCCAATCCTTTTTCTTGAGCCAGCACATCAAGATTACGGTGGATTTCAGCGATCATATCCCGCAGGGAAAAAATCCGCTCATTGAGCTCGACCCGACCGGCTTCCACCTTGGAGAAATCAAGAATACCATTGATGATTGAGACCAGACGGTTCCCGGAGCTGCGAATAAGCCGGAGATGGCTATGCTGTTCCGGGGTCAGTTCTTCCTGTAAGAGCAGATTCGAGAGCCCGATAATCCCGTTCATCGGTGTTCGAATCTCATGACTCATGTTGGCAAGAAACTCACTCTTGGCTTTCGAAGCAGCCTCTGCCCGTATTTTGGCTTCCTCAAGTTCTCTTTCCACAATCTTGCGCTGACTGATATCCTGAACAACCCAGACCACACCTAACGAGAGATCGTCCGGAGAGATAGCTTTTCCACTGAGTGTACAGGCGACCGGGGTACCATCTTTTTTCTTGAGAATGTATTCAATCTGTTCCAGATCTCGACGGGCAAGCTGACGCGCATATGTTTTCACAAAATGACGAAACGCCTTCCGGCTCGGAAAAAACAACCGGATATCACCATGGAGAATTTCATGCTGGCTGTAGCCGAGGATCTCCCCCATCCGGGCATTGACATTGACAATTCTGCCATCGCGAACGAGAAGAATCCCGATCAGGGAGGTACTGAAAATCGTTTCAAGTTCACGCATTGTCTCCTTTCGGGCAACCTCAGCCCGAACACTGCGTTTTTTCCCGCGCGCCACCTCTTCAGTGAGCCGCCGTTCCTTACGGGAATGCAGGCTCATGGTTATCAGCATGGCTCCCGCCCCTATGAGCAGGAAACTGCCGGCAATAACCAGTACCCAGGGATAGGGGACCGGCTGCAGAACCACAACCTTCCAGCCGTCAAGTCCAATAGGTCGAGTATACACAGTCGCCCTTGTACCCTTGAGAGAGACAAACTCTTCATTGAGTGAAAACGGCAAAGGTGCCAGTGAAAGACTGCTGAATTGCCGACCGGCTCGAATCCGCTGTAAAGCGGTTTCGGAGAGTGAATATCCGGTACGAAAAAGGTACTCTTTTCTATTTGAGGCAAAGACAACCCCCTCAGGGGACAACAACAGGGCAACCTGATCAAAGGTTTCGGCCTGAAAGAAGGAATCAATGGTCGAGAGATCGGTTTTGATCACCAGAACCCCAATCGGGATTTCACTGTCTGCGGTCTTTACCGGCGTACTGAAATAAATCCCACGTCTTCCGGTTGTGACGCCAACGGCGGCATATTGAACCTGATGCCCCTCCATTGCACGGATAAAATAGGGTCGGAAACCATAGTTTTTCCCGGTAAGAGTTTTTTGTTCCGGCCCATACGGGGAACAGCCGATCACCAGGCCGTAACTGTTGAGTACATAAACGATGGAGGCGCCTAAAACTTCTCTGGCTGTGATCAAGACCTGTAATAATTCTTCATTATCCGGTCGTGTTCTATCAAGGCAGACATCGACAACCACTGATTTAACGGCTAGATTTCCGGCGGCATCGCCGAAATGCTGAACAATAAAATCGTTGATCTGATAGACAAGATGGTCGGTTGTGATTTTCTGGCGGCTGAAAGAGATCATCCGAATCAGGCGATCGCTGCCGAAGAAAAGCAGACCAATGGCAAGGGCGGTCAAAATACAGATAAGGACGATAACCCGCCTTGAGGAATCTTTCTGCCGGGCTGGTTTCAGATCACTGTTGCGTGGGAGTGTTGAAGCATTTTGCATAGCGTGAAAGATCCAACCTCTTGCATGAAAAGCCGACACCTGCATCAGGCAAGTCCTTATAATATCAAAAACAGATTGAACAACAGGTGTATTGTTTCATAGATGACAAAAAAAAGACATAAAAAAAGGCCGTGTCCAGAGACACGACCGAGTTAAAAGCGAAGAAAAAAAGGGTCAGGCTTTGACTTCGGTCAGCCAGAAATCATGGAGATTGCAAAAGCTGGTTGCATACAGATCGCCTTTATAGCCAGCCGGCAGAGTGTATGTGGAAACAGGTTTATCTTTAGAAGTAAAGGCTGCCCCACCAACCACGGTGCCGTCTGCAAGGACCAGAGTATGGCGGACAATAAAATGCGCTTCAGACATGGGGTGCTTGGTCTCCACAGTTACCGCACTGCCTTCAATGGTCACCACCGGTGCATGACTACCCACCTTTTTCGCCCACTGGCCGGGATTTTCCTTGGTATAGACAATTCCCTTATACTCAGAATCACCCGAGGCAAGAGCAGATCCAGTTTGAGTCAGGGCCAGGACGGAAACAGCAACAGCGGAAGTTTTCAAGAATGAACGTCTGTCAGTCATAATGCATTCCTCCATTTGATTTTTTTAATAATAATTATTGATAATATAAAAAAATGAGAAGTGCAATACTTTTGTGTTCCAAATCACGTTCCCCCGAATACAGCATAGCCGTCAAGGAATAATATTTACAATATCGCATGACACCATTTATTGTTGGTGGAAATTCACCCTGTCAAGGATAACGATTTGCCCCCCCGGCTACCGCATGCCAAATCACTCGAGATCAGGAGGTCTGATATTACTTCCGCAACCCCACAAGATACATATACTGTCCCCGGAACTCTCCCAATGTATGGCTTCTCATCCATGAATCTTTTTTTTCTCACGTCCGCGGTCATGTCTTTGACCGCCTATAAATTTCTCTACTTATCTCCAATATCACTGCTCATCGTTACACCCTGTGCTTTAAAACTTCTACTGGCCTCCTGTGATATGACGGCAACAGCAGGATGGTGGATTATCCGCTCAATAGAAATGACATAAAATTTTTCTCTAACACCACTTGTTCTCCCGACAATTTCCACCTGATACTGCCTCTGGACCTCGTCTTCAATGATTGATGGCGCTGCAAAAACTCCATCCCCCTTCTGGCCGAACGCCTTCAGCAGAGCACTGTCATTAAATTCGCCGATCACAATCGGTTTAATATTGAGAGAATCAAACCATAAGTCAAGCTGTCCCCGCAGCGAGGTCATCTCCATGGGCAGCAATACGGGCGCACCATTTAACGAGCCTGGAAAGTCCGGGCGCAGCGGCGCGGCCAATCGTCTGGTCGCAAAAAAGGTAATTCCGCACTCTCCCAGGACATGATTATAGGCCTTTACGCTCAGGCCCGAACCCATCGGCGAATCACTGAGTACAGCATCAAGCTTATGCAGTGACAGCTCTGCCAGCAGATTTTCCTTCTTGTCTTCAGAACAGATGAGCCGTACCGGTTCAGGCAACTTTAAGACCGGTTCCAGCAGCATGCGCACAACCATCTTCGGGAGCACATCCGCAACCCCGATCCGTAGCGGTATCCTGCCAGTCATGGGGAGAGTATCGAGACTGTCCATGAGTTCCCGGCCAATGGAGAATATTTCGTCTGCATAGCGGAAAACATGATGACCAAATTCAGTGGGTTTAAGGTTTCGGCCGACCCGATTAAAAAGTTTGCCGTCCAGAGTCTCTTCAAGTCTTCCTATCTGAGAACTCACTGTTGCCGGCACCAGGTGGAGTTTCTTGCAGGCGGCGGTAATTGAACCTTCACGCATGACGGTCCAGAAATAATAGAGGTGATGATAGTTGAGCCATTCCATGATCGTGTTCCAGAAAGATTACAACATTCCGCCCGAGTCGGGCAAATGAAAGCCCTGCCCGAAGCAGTTTTTAAATCATTCGATAATATCAAAAGATAGTACTTGTATTTTCAAATTGTTCAAACTGTTTTCCTTCCCTACTATAGATACAGGCGGTATGGAACTCGCTGCAAAGGAACCATACCAAAACGAATGCATAGAAATCAGGAGCAATAGATGCAGATCAATATCAAGGGCCGGCAGGTGCAGTTACAGGATGAGACAATCAAAAACATGAAACGGCGACTGCTTTTTTCACTGAGTCGTTTTGGTCATGCCATCCAGGGTGTGACCGTACAGTTGACGGATATCAACGGCCCGAAAGGCGGGCATGACAAAGAGTGCCTCATCGTGGTAAAGTTGCAAAAGGGAGGTAAAGTGGTTGTCCAGGGAAAGGGGACTGATTGCGACCTGGCTCTGAATCATTGCGCCGACCGAATCAGTCGAACGGTGGACAGGGAACTGACCAGACGCCGGAAGACGCCGATTCGCAAAATGCGTCGTGAGCGGAAAGCGGAGAAGAACGTTGCCCTTGATGGTGAAGATCATGAAAGTGAAGGTAGTCTTGAACAACAACATCTTTGATTGAAACTTTAGTAGCGAGGAGAAAATGAGCATAGTATCAGATAAACCGTGGCATCATCTTGAAGGGGACGCCGTCACTACTCTTTTAAAAAGTAACCTGAAAAGCGGCCTTGATCCGCAGGAAGCCCGGCAGCGCCTGGACCAATACGGGCCCAACGCCCTGAGTACTCAAAAGGGATTGAGTACATGGATGCGTTTTCTGCTCCAGTTTAATCAACCGCTGATTTATATTCTGATTGCTGCAGGGTTCATTACAGCCGCACTCCAGGAATGGGTCGATTCAGGAGTGATTTTTGGTGTGGTTCTGGTCAATGCGGTCATTGGTTTTATCCAGGAGTCCAAGGCGGAAAATGCACTTGCCGCGCTGGCAGACACCATGGTTTCCGAAGCTACGGTTGTACGCGGAGGTGAAAAGAGACGAATTCCGTCTGCAGAGCTGGTGGTTGGAGATATCGTCCTGCTTCAGGCCGGCGACAGAGTTCCTGCTGATATGCGGTTATTGCATTGTCGTAATCTGCAGGTTGATGAATCCGCTCTCACCGGTGAATCGGTAGCGGTTGAAAAAACCGTAGATCCCCTTGGCCCGGATACGACTCTTGCCGAACGGATAAACATGGCCTATGGATCGTCCATGGTCACCTATGGCCAGGCGACCGGTATTGTTACCGCAACCGGTAACCAGACCGAAGTCGGCCGCATCTCCGAGCTCATCTCCTCGGCCCAGAATCTGGCGACCCCGCTCACCAAAAAAATCAGCCATTTCAGTCATATTCTTCTCTATGCCATCCTGGTGCTGGCCGCATTGACTGTAGTTGTCGGCCTGGTTCGCGGGCAGCCGCTTATTGATATGTTCATGGCTGCGGTTGCCCTGGCGGTCGGTGCAATACCCGAAGGCCTGCCGGCAGCGGTGACCATCACTCTGGCTATTGGCGTTTCGAGAATGGCAAAACGCAGGGCGATAATCCGTAAACTCCCGGCAGTGGAGACCCTGGGCAGTACAACGGTCATCTGTTCGGACAAGACAGGCACGCTCACGGAAAACCAGATGACCGTACAGGCGATCATGGCAGGCAACGCTCATTTCGAGGTCAGCGGGGCCGGTTATGCCCCCCTTGGTCGTATCGTTGCGCTAGATGATGAGCATACCACAGACAGCCCGGCATTGAAGGAATGTCTGTTGGCCGGAATTCTGTGCAACGACAGTCTGGTGCTCGAAAATGACGGCAGCTGGCAGGTTCAGGGCGATCCAACCGAGGGCGCCTTGTTGACCGCGGCGGAAAAAGGTGGTCTCCATGAGAAGGATATGGAAAAAACATATCCACGCTTGGATACAATTCCTTTTGAATCCCAGCACCAGTACATGGCCACTCTGCATGATACCGGCAAGGGCCGACCGCCTCTGGTATATGTTAAGGGAGCGGTGGAACAGATACTTGCCAAATCATCTGAAATTCTCAGTACAGACGGCGAATCTGCCGAGCTGAATCCAGAAAAAATTCAGCAGGATGTATCACACATGGCAGCCAGGGGACTGCGGGTCCTTGCCTTTGCCCGCCTGGAACTTCCAGCTGGAACAACCACGATAGAACACAAAGATATTGCCAGCGGTCTTACTTTTCTTGGTTTGCAGGGCATGATTGATCCACCAAGAAAGGAAGCTATAACAGCAGTTAAAATCTGTCGGACGGCAGGAATTAAAATCAAGATGATTACCGGGGATCATCCGGTGACTGCGGCAGCCATTGCCGAACAGATAGGCATCATCAGCGTCGATACTGGTTCATCAGTCAACAAGGCCGTATTGACCGGCCGGGAACTGGAGCAGCTCTCCGATGAGGAGCTGGTTGGTGTTGCTCAGGAGACAAACGTTTTTGCCAGGGCGACCCCGGAACAGAAAATTCGCCTGGTGCGCGCTCTGCAGGCCCGAGGGCACATCGTTGCCATGACCGGTGACGGGGTAAACGATGCCCCGGCCCTGAAACAGGCTAATATCGGGGTGGCCATGGGCATTACCGGAACAGATGTTTCCAAAGAAGCAGCAGACATGGTGCTGACTGATGATAACTTCAGCTCGATTGAGGCCGCGGTCGAGGAAGGTCGGGGTGTTTTCGACAATCTGACCAAATTCATTGTCTGGACTCTGCCCACCAACCTTGGAGAGGGGCTGGTTATTCTGATGGCTGTTTTTCTTGGCATTACCCTGCCCATCCTGCCGGTACAGATTCTCTGGATCAATATGACAACGGCTGGTTTTCTTGGGCTGATGCTTGCCTTTGAGCCAAAAGAAGCCGGTATCATGCAGCGGATGCCGCGCAGTCCCGATACCCCTATTCTCACCGGAGACCTGATCAGCAGGATTTTTCTGGTCGGCACCCTGCTCCTTATCGGTGCCTTCGGTCTCTTTGAGTGGGAACTCAGACAAGGCGCTTCCATTGAATACGCCCGTACAGTGGCTGTAAATGCGTTTGTTATCATGGAACTGTTCTACCTGTTCAACTGTCGGTCCTTGAGTAGATCCATCTTCAGGCTTGGCCTGTTCACCAACATGTGGGTCTTCGGCGGGGCAACGATCATGCTGCTTATGCAGATATTCTATACCTATATACCCTTTATGAACATGTTATTTCAAAGTACTGCCATCGGCATGGAATCATGGGCCCGGATCGTACTTGCCGGGTTTATTACCTATCTCATCGTAGAGGCGGAAAAAAAGATTCAAAACTCTCGCTTGAAGCAACAGGCCCACCGTGGCGGCGGCATACAGGAGCTATAAGCGTTCACCAGGTCACTGGTAAACGTTTACAAGTATGGGTTTATCCGAAAATCGCCCACGAAGTGATACCGCATCAGGCTATTTTCATCCTTGGTTGTGGCTGTGACGTTAAAAATCCTGGTCCAGCCATGCTGGTTTATCCGAAAATAGCCCACGAAGTGATGTCGTATCAGGCTATTTTCATCCTTGGTTGTGGCTGTGACCTGTATAATATGGTCCAGCCATGCTGGTTTATCCGAAAATCGCCCATGAAGATGGAACTTTTAGGCTATTTTCATGGTTCGTAGTGGCTGTGACGTTAAAAATCTGGTCCAGCCATGCTGGTTTATCAATCTTAGTTGGTGTCTGGTGAACGGTTACCAAGAACTTAAGGAGTAAGTAATGGATGATCTGGCAAACCCGAGAGAACCACTGATTCAGATTCTACGAACAGTCGTCCGCATAGCTATCAGAATGCTGGCTGTACTTATGACCATCGTAATCCTTTGGGGTGTGGCCGATGTTGTAATGGTCCTGTATCAGGAGCTTATGACACCTCCGGTGATGATGTTGACCATTTCCGATATCCTGACTCTGTTCGGTGCCTTTATGGCGGTATTGATCGCCATTGAAATATTAATCAACATCATCATCTATCTCAGGGATGATGTAATCCACTTAAAAATCGTCATGGCTACGGCCCTGATGGCTATTTCCAGGAAGGTTATCATTATGGATTTTACCATTATTTCAGCAGAATATGTATTTGCCGTTGCGTCGGTGGCACTTTCCATGAGCGTGGGCTACTGGCTTGTGGTCATCAAAGACTCCAAAGACGGTGGAAAAATAGACTTTCGTGAGACACTTCAAACAAGGATAAAATAAGCTATGAAACGATTTAAAAATATACTCCTCGTTGCCGATGACGGGTCCTGGCAGGAGACCGCTCTTCAGCGGGCCATAGCCTTGGCGGAACACAATCAGGCTGAACTGACAATTATTCACACCCTGAATTTTCCACGTGACACTGCTCTGGCCGGCGACTCTGTTTACGGCAGATTAAAAAGTGCAGTAATAGAAGAACGACAAGACCAACTCAGAAAGATCATTTCGGCAGACACAACTGGTGTCAACGTAATGAGCAGGGTTATTGAAGGACAGGTATTCCCCGAAATTATACGGGAAGTGCTGCGCAACGGGTATGATCTGGTCATAAAATGTGCTGAAGAATCCAGCCGACTGCGAGATCGGATATTCGGCAGTACGGATATGCACCTGCTGCGCAAGTGTCCCTGCCCGGTATGGATAATGAAACCAAGTAAAAAAACAAAATACCAACGGATTCTGGCAGCTGTAGACGTAGGCCAGGGAAAAAATGATCAGCAGATAAACAGCCTGAACCAGCAGATTCTGGAGCTTGCCTCCTCTCTGGCCATATCAGAATTCAGTGAATTTCACGTCGTCCATACCTGGACAGCCTGGGGAGAAAGCCTGTTAAACACTCCTCGATTCAATTTTACAGGAGACAGCGAAATGGCGGATTGGGTGGAGCAGCAGAGAGTGGTTGATAAAACAAAGGTACAGGATCTTATGCAGGAACTCACAGAAACTTTGAGCCGGGAAACAATGGGCTATCTCAAACCTCAGATACACATTATTAAAGGTGAGGCCCACAAGATTATCCCGAAACTGGCCCTGGAAAAAAAGGTGGATCTGGTTGTCATGGGCACGGTTGGACGTACAGGTATTCCCGGGCTCATAATGGGGAATACGGCAGAGAGCATACTCAATGGTATCGAATGCTCGGTACTGGCTGTCAAGCCTCCGGGCTTTATTTCACCGGTGACTACCGGGTAATTTTCGATACTGTTTGCACTAACTCATTAAAAGTACATAATAGGGGGGGGCGAGGTACCCTGTTTTTAGCCTTTTGTTCAGCATTGTCGGTGTGGTAGATAGCGAAGACTTCCGGTAGTGATGTGGCAATGTCCACATGACGAGCGAACTCGTGAGACTCCGAGAATCCTCGCCACCGACGGCGGAAAGGTTATAAATTTCTTGTATTTTCGTACAGTGCAAATAGCTTTTTTGCCTTTTAACGAGTCCATCTCATCTGCATTGCTTACGATAAAAAAAATTAGAGAGGGTTTACCATGCGACGTTTTAAAAATATCCTGTTGGTCTATGACGGACCCCAATCCGACCAATCGGCACTTACAAGGGCCATAGAGCTTACCGAACAAAACCGGGCAACCCTGACGATTATTCAGGTCATTGATCAGATTCCAAACGATTATAAGATGTTGATCACATCACTTCCGCCCGATGAAATACTAACCATTGCAATCAAGGAGCACACTAAACGCCTTGAACAGCATCTGGCTAATTTTAAGGGTGCCGCCGGAATACAGCTCAAAGTAGTTGCCGGCAGGGAATTTATCGAGATTATCCAGGAGGTGCTGCGCAACGGCCATGACCTGGTGATCAAAACCGCCCGAGGCATGGGCGGAAGCCTTGGTATACTGTTCGGCTCAACGGCCATGCATCTGCTGCGCAAGTGTCCCTGTCCGGTGTGGTTGATTAAACCTGATGTACAGCAGCATTTCGGACGAATAATGGCGGCTGTTGACGTGATGCCCCGGGAAATAGAAGAGAATGATTTAAACAAAAAAATTATGGAACTGGCGACTTCACTGGCCCTGCTGGAAAAAAGTGAACTTCATATTGTTCACGCCTGGGAAAAGCCGGACACCAATCTTTTTTCAGGCGGGCTTGATTATTTTCCCGGCGACATGAACCAGCTGGTTAACGAAACAAAAAACATGCACATCAGGTGGCTGGATGACTTTGTAGAATCGTATGACCTGGAGCACCTGCAACACCAGGAGCACGTGGTGGAAGGCTGGGCCGACAAGGTGATTCCAGAGTTTGCAGAACAGCAGCAGGTCGATCTTATCGTCATGGGCACGGTATGCCGAACCGGAATTCCCGGTTTTTTCATAGGTAATACGGCTGAAAAGATATTGCTCAAAATTAACTGTTCCGTGCTGGCGGTAAAACCCGGCGACTTTATTTCACCGGTACAGCTTGATGAAAAAGAGTAAACCAGCCGGGAAATTAATCTATCGGCAACAGGGTCTCCATGAGGAATACAGCCATGAACATGCCGACAACAACAAAAAAATTCCCAACAGATGGCTTTGCCGAATACGACTACAGCCTGAACCGGTACAGACGCGCGTTCCAATTCTTCCTTTTTGCAGTGGCGGTGGATGTGCTGTTCATTCTGGTTGAACTTGCGGCCGGGATCTCCCCCCTGGAGGACATCAGACGAAATCCCTGGCTGTACGGGTATGTCTTTTTCATCACCATTGCCTCCTTTTCATTTTTCGGGGCAATGATCGGCTGGCGCGAGGATCAGCTGGAAGCACTTGCCCTGCGTGACTCACTGACAGGTCTCTTCAACTCCCGCTACCTGTGGGCACGTATGGACGAACAGTGGGCGACGGGAAAACGTGAAACAGGTGCCAGCTCACTGGTCCTGTTTGATCTAGATCATTTTAAAAGAGTCAATGATTCCTACGGCCATCCAATTGGCGATGAACTCCTGAAACACATTGGCCGGATACTGCAAAATGCAGCCCGTAAAGGTGACACGGTTTCCCGAATCGGTGGTGAGGAATTTGTACTGTTCCTGCCCAATACCGAAGAGACGGACGCGGCGGCCATTGCAGAACGTATTCGTCATACAATCAGCCGGACAACGATGATCACCCACAGGAAGCAGCCGATCAAAATTACCGTCTCAGCTGGTGTCGCCGGCACAAGAAAATATACCGCCATTACGCCACAGATGCTGTACGCACAGGCTGACAAAGCGCTCTACCTTGCCAAGGCCCAGGGAAGAAACAGAGTAATCACCAGTACTATTTCAAACCGGGAGTCCTACAATACGCTGGACACAAAAGCGTGATGGCGGATCGGCACATTGCCTTTAAATCATTTTCTTACTGACAAGTCAATTGGTTACACAACCAGAAAAGTCAAATGGCTGTTCAATACAACTGCTCTTCATTTTTACGATGCAACAACTCATAGACCATGGCCGCCAGCCTATGTCCGCTCACCGGTTTCATGATATAGCGTTGTATCCCCGCCTGGATCGCATCCTCCTTACTGATAAGTTCAACTCGATAGAGCTTCCATGCAGTCATTCAGGCACCTTAGACTTTAAAGTCAGAAGACATGTGACGAAGCTTCTCTGCAAGCTGAGAGAGCTCCTGTACGCTTTCTCTAACCTGGCCACCTGCAGTGCTCATTTCCTGTGATGCCTGATTGACTTCGACAATATCCCGGGCGATTTCCCCAGCCACGGTTGAGCTCTGAGCAACATTCTCAGTCACTTCCTGCAACCCCTGAGTGGCCTGATTCATATTGGCTGAAATTTCACCGGTGGTGGCAGTCTGTTCCTCAACCGCAGTGGCAATGGTGGCAACAATGGTATTGACCTCATTGATCACTGAAGAGATCTGGGTAATCTGGGTCACAGTGCCTCGGGATGAATTTTGAATCCGCTCAATTCGCGAACGTATTTCTCCCGTGGCCTCGGCAGTCTGTTTGGCCAGCTCCTTGATTTCATTTGCAACTACTGCAAATCCCTTACCCGCTTCACCGGCCCTAGCAGCCTCAATAGTGGCGTTGAGTGCCAGCAAATTGGTCTGGTCCGAAATCTCGGTAATAGTCTCTGTTACCTTGTCGATTTCATCGGCAGCATGACCGAGTTCAACGACCTTTTCAGAAGCCGCCTCCACATCCTTAACCGCGGTGCCGGTTATGATGCTGGCCTTGGCGGTATTCTCAGCTATCTCATTGACGGCACTCGTCAATTCGTCGGTTGCGGTGGCAACCATGTTGACGTTGGTTGCAGCCTGTTCCGCAGCCGCAGCCACGGAATTCATATTTGCACTCATCTCCTCGGCTGCAGTTGCCACTGTTTCAGCTTTGTTGGAGGGTTGTTCCGATCCGGCCGCCACCTGTTCCGAGATCGCGGAAAGCTCGGTTGAAGAGGAGGCAAGCGTATCCACACCGGTTACTATCCCCTTTATCATAGAACCGGTATTCTCAACGATCTTGTTCATCGAAGCGGCCAGCTGGCCTGCTTCATCTTTTTGATCCACATCAAGATGCCGGCTGAAATCACCCTGAGCCAGGATGTCGGCAAAATCTCTTGCCTTGAGAATGGGCCGAGTAATTAGACCGGTCAGGAGCAAAGTTATTGATATACCAAGAATCAGGGCGATCGCGGTGCTGGTGTACAGTGCCCTGTTCATTGAATGAACGGCGTGCAAGGCATTTTTTGCCTCCTCAATAACCACCTCCATGCTGTTTAGGGAAATTTCCTCGGCCAAGGTAAGGATTTCATTGCCTTCCTTCTCCAGTTCAATCTGAATCTCTTCCGAATAATTATTTTTTTGTTCCAGGTTAGCTTTCTCGTAGAGATGCAGTATCTTTTCAAGCTTTAGAAGACCTTCTGCAAAAGAGGCCAGCAATGGGTACTTTCCGGTAAGTTCTTTTGACTCCATCAGGAATTTTTTAGCCTTCTGCAACTCGTCCATTCCTTTTTGAAAATCTTCCGGGTTTTGTTGAATACGAAAATTCAAGAAACGACCATTGGCCTTGGCAAAACTGGTCGTAAATTCATCCGCCAGCTCAACTGCCGGGATATATTGTGCATCAATCTCCAAATTTCTATCTTCAATTCTGATTAAATATCCCTTATTGATCACAGCGCTCACCAGGATGATCAGCAGAAGCAGTCCAAATCCGAGCCCCAACTTATAGGACAGTTTCAAATTTTTCATGTGATGGTTACCCCTTGATATGATAGTTATTTTCCTGACACACCCAGAGAACTCGACTGCAGGGAATGCAAGCACCGAATTCATCGACAAATTAACTCGAATCATACATCGAGAATATGTCACATCTGATTTTTTCTCTTTAATTAAGAAGAGTTAAATTAAATTAAGGATATGTGGAACTAACAATCATGTCAACATAGCGAAAACAACTATCCACCACAGTGGAAAACACTATGGTGAGAAGGGGAATGGAGAGAAATCTGCAAAAGGATGAAAGGCTAACATCCTTGGACTGCAAGGCTTTTCAGCGAGATGAGTGTTCAGGTTTCTGAAATAAAAGTTGAGGTCAGATACTGTTTTAACGTTATATTTTTTTTATTCAAATGTAACTTTTTTCTAATTTGGTTGCGATACGCTTCGACGGATCTTGGCTGCAGGCCAAGCAGTTTTGCTATCTCTTTTGTGCTTTTGCCCTGTCTGACCAGATCGGCCACCAGGATTTCTCTCTTGGTTAGTCCCAGATCAGGGTTACTCAATTTTTTAATGAACGGTGCTCCCACCGCCTGGAGATGACCGGTTAAAATATCGAGATACTCTTCTCCATGCTCGTCAAGAAGACACCGCCTCAGAAGCTCTATATAAGGTAATACGGTTTTTTCAAACTGAATCAGAATACGTTGCTGTACCTCTTCCCCAGCTTTTTTCTGTTGATTCAATAAAACCCGAAGGGCAATATTGACTTCTTCTGTTTCTTTACTCTTCACCCGAATGACCTCAAAAGCCTGTTTGCGGGCAACTATTTCCCTGCGCAACCGCTGTTCCCTCTTGCGACGCACGGTTGTGTCATGGCCCAAAATAACCAGTCCTTTGCGCCTTCCATCAGGATAAAACAAGGGTACTTTGATGATCCAAAAAATCTTGTCTTCTCCATTAGGATTCGGAATTTTCTCTTCATACTCATACGGTTGACCTTTATGCCACACGTCCTCATCACTCTTCATGGAGGCCAACAATACATTGCCATACAATGTATTGTACTGGGCCAGCTCCACGTCTGTTCTTCCTTTATAATCATCACCTGAGATTTGAAACAATCGCAAGTTGGCCTCGTTTGCCTGGAGCCACCGCCCCTCTCCATCCTTAAGACAAATAATGTCAGGTGATGCATTAATCAAGGCTGTCAACCTCTCATTGCTAGCCTGCAGATCTACCTCTAACTTTTTACGATCGGTTATATCGGTCGAGATCTTGGCTACGGCATAAACTGAATCATCGGCATTAACTAACGGGAATTTAATTGAAATATAAACAAGGTCACGGTCTTTATGCCGCAAATTTTCTTCAAACTGTTGAACCTGTCTGCCCATCAGTACTTTCCGGTCGCTAGCCCGAAACAGGCGCGCCTGATATTCAGGGAAAAAATCAAAATCGGTTTTACCAATAATATCCAGACCGCTCTCGTTGAACAAATCATTAAATCTAGTATTCGCCATCAGGTATTTACCCTGCGTATCCTTAATGCAGATGACTGCCGTCGAATTATTTACAATACCGTCTAACAGCAGTTGATTTTTCACCAACATTTCCGTTGCCTGCTGTACAGCAGTGGCATCATGAAAAAAGGCAAGCTTATTAAGCACACCCTCGGCATTTTTTAACGGAGAATCGAAAATAACATAGTACTTATTATTTTTTCTTGAATACCATTTTTTGCGAATTGATTTTCCGGCGAAAACCTCCTTATTTTTACAGTCCAGGCAGGGTTCTGTTCGGTTATGCAGATATTGAAAACATTTCCTACCGTTAACGGGCCCAAATTCTCTGAGCAAAACAGGGTTAACATACTCAATACCGTACCCCTGATTTACAACATAGGCCCCCTCAGGTATAGCCTGCATAACGCTGACAAAACGCTCCTGTTCAAAATCCCGTCGGCTATGTGCCGATTTGAGCGAAATGATGGTATCCTGAGCAGCAGCAAGTTGTTCTCTAAGACTTTCAACTTCCTGTGTCAGCTCATTATAAGACGGTTTTGTTGACATAGAAAAACATCCCTCACGGGGGCCGGCATCCGGTTTTTAAGGCATAGCCGTCAAGCTGATATGGTTGACGGCTATAGTTTTTAAGGGTCGATACATCGAGCTTGCATTTCTCACAAAAGATACGACCCATTTAAGCGCCTGCCAATTTATGAGAATTCTCGTTCAGTGATGCAGCTCGAAATCTTCGCTTACCTGATCGTACCAGACCATACAAGCATAACCTTTGGAACATATTAAAGAAAACAATAGGTTACGGCCTAGCCAGCATTTCAAGGACAATCTATTTCTCGTAACATCTATACAGCAATAAAAAACCATTAAAACAAGATCATATAGCGATGTTACGCTTTCATATAAGATGGCCTCGTAAAAAGTCGGAATGAACATTTTTTCGTCATCCCCGCGCAGGCGGGGATCCAATAATTCCGACACGTTACACTTGTCTTCCTTTGCCGAAATGATGACTAGGACGACTTTTTACGAGTTCATCATATAATACATATAATATGTATATATAAAAGAGGAAGATAAGGCAAATGAAAAAAGTTCCCATTACCCATCTCGATGACATATCCGCATAAGACGCCTGAACAGACAGTGCAGATCAAAAGGTCGCAGTGATAATTAAAATTTTTTCTTTAAGCTCATACTAAGCTCATACCTGTCCGACATTTTAAAAAGAATAGGTTGTGCCCCTGCTGTAGTCTTCGTAAAAAAATACTTTTGCGGGACCACTTGGTGTTACAATAAATAGGGTGCCGTTGGGCAAAACAGTTGAATTGGGAAGATATGTTCCGTTGTCGTATTTCAATTCCTTAAAGACACCACCGTCCTTGACGAATAAAATAATATCGACCAGCCGTTTACTTTTTCCTTCTTTGCAAAAACAGGATCCTTGTTACTGAGGATTGCGTCAGTAGATTGTCATCTTTATCCGAAAATCGCCCACGAAGTACGCTGATTCAGGCTATTTTCATCCTTGGTTGTGGCTGTGACGTTAAAAATCCGGCCCAGCCATGCTGGTTTTTCCAGAATATGAAAGGGGCAACCATCGATTCCGGCAAACAAAAAAAAAGGCGTTTCAGGCCAACAGCCTGAAACGCCATGAATATACATGGGGTGAGCGATGGGACTTGAACCCACGACCTCCGAGGCCACAACCCGGTGCTACCACCAGCTGAGCTACGCCCACCATGTGCGAGCGCTTTTATACCCATTAGGCGCCCATTTGGCAAGGAGAAAGTCTAATTTCAAGACAACTCCTTCTGACAATGTTTACATACCGTAGCCCGGGATTTGATCAGCTCAAAACAGAACGGACATTCCTTTTGAAAATTCTTGGTCAGGATGGCGGAAATAGCCATCTTGACCTCCTGTTCAAGTGAAGTATCCTTGAAGGTATGGTTGCGTAGGGGTTCCACACAGTCAGGATCGTTGAACGGGACAAGCAGGGCAGCAGCCTTCTTCCGATCCCGAATATTGGCAGCCTCATCCTTGATGAGGAACAGGACCGGCTCAAGATTTTTTTCATCCAGGCAGGTGTCAAGGGCGGCTACCGCCTTTTTTTCCTCCTGATAACGAGCATTTTGTTCTTTGATGGCTTCCACATCAACAATACTTCCGGTAAAAGCCCCCCTCCCGGCAACCATCATATTGTAGGTTTCCTTACTGCCGGGGATCTCCATGTAGCGGTATGAGCCCACATGTCCGTATTGGTTTTCAATGTGCTGCCAGCCATTTGCAAAAAGAGAGCACTCGTCGTTCAAGCAGATAAACAGGTATTCACAGCCCCATCCCAGCCCATCTCCAACATGAACCGGCGGCGCATGACAGAGAGACAACTCACTTTTACAGTGGGGACAGACATGTTTTTCCTCAAGATATTTCAGAATAGTCGACAACATAATGTTTTAAACTCCAGACCGGTATTTCCGGCGCGTAAAAGAAGAAAAGAGATACAGTAATTTTATACCGTAATCAAAATAAAAGATTACCAACCAAACCCGATTTTCATCAACCAGACCGACAACAGGCTATTGCGCCTGTTCCGGCAAAGCACATTGGGTTCCGCCACCCGGCGCAACAGGGTATGGCCGTCAGGAAGAACCGGTGCCATTGATTGACTGGTAGACGGCCAGCATAAGCCAAAGCCCGAAGAGAACCAGAAAAAACAGCTTGGGATTAAATTTTCTTTTCATAACCCATTTATTTTAAGCACGGTTATCCTGCAGGTCAACCGGCGGACTCACCCATAAAATACGTGAAGGTCGGAGATTCTCGTAAGCTTGTCGCCCTCGTTGAGTAGGTTACAAAAATACTTGGTCGATACGGTGTGCCTCCTAAACAGGGAAAATGTATTTTTTTAAACCGTCAGATCATTCTCCCGAGCACTTCATCAACAGCCTTGGCCTGATGCATTCTCGCCTTGAGAAAGTCTTCGGTCAAACGATCGGCGTTAAGATGAATCAAGTCACTAAGATTTTCAATGTCGGATTCATCAGCCATGGCCAGGACTTTTTTCAGGTTTTCGGCAAAGTCCTGAACAATTTTTCTGCTCTCGCCCGATGTGGACATGATCTCGGCATAGGTTCGCGGATTCTGCGAATGGACCCTGGCCATGGCAAGGATCGGGTACAGGGAGGTCAGGGTGCAGTGACCGGCGATATCCTCGGCCGTGATGTTGTTCATATCCAGGGTCATGGCCAGCGCTACGGAGATAACGGTCGGCAGTTTCTGGCCGATGCCCATGAGCAGGTCATGTTTTTCAGCCGAATCATGGTAAATGTCGGCGCCGTGTTTATATAAAAAGGCCTCAAACTCACCGCAGAATCGACCGCTTCTGGCCGTACGGACCACAACCGCATTTTTGTCCTTCATGGTTGCCGCCTGGGGCCCCCAGAGATTATGAACCAGCATGACTTCAACACCGGGCGAGGTAACCGCAAGCGCTCGTTCAACCGTAGTTTCCGATTCTCCGGCCAACAGAATCAAGGCCTTGCCGTCGCTCAACAAAGGTGCATACTTATTAATGGTGTCAACGGTTACCGAGATCGGTACACAGATAACAAGAACATCCACCTGCGGAATCATCTCCTCGGGCCGCAGTTCTGTTGAGCGGCCGCTGAACAAAACCCGGTAGCCTTCACGCTCCAGCCGATCGGCGAACCACCTGCTCATGGCGCCGGTCCCGACAAACCCAAACGATTTGATATACTTGGTTCGCATATCAACCCTGGGAAAACTGCCGAGCAGGCGCAGGGCATCGGACTGGCCGATAACCCTGTTCTCAATATGGGTTACCGCACTTTTGATCACCTCGTCCTGGATATGGCCCTCAACTTCGAAGTACACCTGCAGTTTCTGGGTCTTGATGTCGTTTTCAGAACGCATATCCAGAATATTTATTCCCCGGCGGGTAAATTCGCTCAGGATGTCCACCAGCATGCCGACCCGGTCATCAAGGGGTTCGGATATAAGAGCAGTGGCATCATAACCGGTCGACACTGCAAGTTCAGGGCCTAGGACAGCGTAGCGTGTTCTGTTATGGGGGGCCACATCCCGTTCCAGAACCGCAAGACCAAGGGAACTGAGCAACTCTTCGCCACTAAGAACACCATAACCGGAACGCTGCTCTTCTCGTATCTCACGAACAGCCTGTTCAACATCATGAACGCCCATAAGGGTTACATCGGGCAGGATATTGCCCAGATATTCTTCACACTGTTTGAATACGGCCTGATTGCCGATCAGGATTCGGAGATCGGATATATCTTCACCGGGAAAAAGGGCTCCAAGTGACACATTGGACGGCAGAACTATATTATCAATCCAGTACCCGGATTTTATCTTCTCAAAAAGACGAAAATACGGTTTATTCTCACCTTCGCGGGTATTATAAACAGGAACAATGACCAGATTGGCTTTGCCGCTGACAAAGGCCTCAAGCAGGGCCTTGGTGTGCGGATAGAGATCAATGGCGGCACCGGTGGCATACCGGGTGGCGGCCAGCCAGGCATGGGATTTCCTGGGCCCTAGGGTTGCAACGGTGATCATGAAAACCGGTTGGTGTGGGTTAATCAAACTGGAGAAAAAGCCGAAGAGTGCCGGCCGTTATTTTCCCCCTTTCCTGCAAAAAATAAATAAGATCATATCATAGAATATATGAACCATTTATTAAACCATAAAATATCCGCTCCGGCCCCATGAAACCTGAAACCGGAACAGTGGCCGAGTATGTACAAGCCTTTAAACAGTCCAGCCGATTCGGGCCCCGGATCATTGATCATAGACAATTTGCGGCAAAAGAAGGAACAATGGTCGAGCCCGATCAATGGCTGCCCTCCGAACTCAACAAACTGCTTGCCCGGGTCGGGATATCAGGACTCTACAGTCACCAACAGCAGGCGATTGAACTGATTTTCGATAAAAAAAATGTGCTGGTTGCCACGCCGACGGCCAGCGGAAAAAGCCTCATCTACAACCTGCCGGTTTTCAGAGAGCTGCTCGAAAATCCCCAGGCAAGAGCGCTCTATCTCTTTCCGCTCAAGGCCCTGGCTCAGGATCAGCTCAAGACCCTGGACAAGTTCAGAGAACTGCTGCCCGATCATTTTGCAAAAAGCAACCGTCAAACGGCGGCCATTTACGATGGCGACACCTCCGGCTATATGCGGAAAAAAATCCGGGACAATCTCCCTGCAATTCTGATCTCCAATCCCGACATGCTGCACCTGTCCATGCTGCCCTACCATCATCTCTGGGGGACATTGTTTGCCAACCTGACCCACATAGTTCTTGATGAAGTGCACACCTACCGTGGGGTGTTCGGCTCCCACATGGCCTGGGTGATCCGCAGACTTCGCCGGATATGCGCCCTGTACGGCAGCGATCCGGTCTTTATCCTGTCCTCGGCCACCATCGGTAATCCGGAAGAACTCGGCAGCGGCCTGCTCTCCGCCCCGGTTGAAGTCATCACCGATTCAGGGGCTCCGCAACCGGCAAGAAATGTAATTCTGCTCAATCCGCTGGATTCGGCAGCGACCACTGCGACAATGCTCCTTGAATCGGCTATCCACCGGCAACTGCGGACCATAGTCTACACCCAGTCCCGTAAGATGACCGAGCTGATCACTATCTGGTGCGAGAAGCGTTTAAAGGAAAACAAAGGCCGCATTGCCGCCTACCGGGCAGGATTTCTGCCTGAAGACCGACGTCGGATTGAACAACGACTCGCTGACGGGGATCTGCTGGGCGTCATCTCGACCTCGGCCCTTGAACTCGGCATTGACATCGGCGGGCTCGACATCTGCCTGCTGGTCGGCTACCCCGGTTCCATGATGGCCACCTGGCAGCGGGCCGGCCGGGTCGGACGCGACGGCAGGGAATCCCTTGTTGTCCTGATCGGCCATGAAGATGCCCTTGACCAGCACTTTATGCGAAATCCCGATGACTTTTTTAAGCGCAGCATTGAACCGGTGGTCCTCAATCCGGACAATGAAAACATTGCCGCCCGTCACCTGGTGTGCGCTGCGGCTGAAAATCCGCTGACGACAACCGACGAACTCTTGAGCCAGGGTAAATACACCTCGCTTATCTCCTCGCTGGAGCTGAAAGGAAAGCTCCTTCTGACAGCCGACGGCACCACCTGGTTTTCCGCCCGTAAATATCCGCAACGCAGGGTCAACCTGCGGGGTACAGGTGAGCGTTTCATCTTATATTCCGCAACAGACCGTTCCGTTCTCGGTGAAATCGATGGTCACCGGGCCTGTACCGAGTGTCATCAGGGAGCGATTTACCTGCACATGGCCAAGACCTGGCTGGTCACATCTCTTGATCTTGAAGCACGGGAGATCCTTGTCCAACCTGTCCACCCGAACTATTACACCCGGGCCATTGTCGATAAGGACACCGAAATTCTTGTCGACGAACAGGCCGTTTCCTGCGGAGCAAGCACACTCCATTTCGGCCGTCTGCGGGTCACGGAACACATTACCGGCTATCATAAAATTCTCACCGGCAGACAACAGGTCATTGCCCGCCTGCCACTGGATCTGCCGCCGCAGGTTTTTGAAACCAAAGGTTTATGGCTGGAAATCCCCTTGAAGCTACAAAAGGAGTTGGAGGAGAAAAAAATCCACTTCATGGGCAGTATCCACGCCCTGGAACACGCAATCATCGGCACAATGCCGCTGCTCATTCTCTGTGACCGTAATGATATAGGCGGGATTTCCTATCCCTTTCACCAGCAGCTGCAAAAACCGGCCGTTTTTATCTATGACGGGTATGCCGGCGGGATCGGCCTGTGTGAAAAGGCTTTTATTTCCGCCCGTGAACTTCTGGAGCAGACCATGGAAATCGTCACCGGCTGTGGTTGTGATCTCGGCTGCCCCTCCTGCGTCCATTCACCGAAATGCGGCTCCGGGAATCGTCCTATTGACAAAAACGGCTGCATACTGCTGCTTAAACAACTGCTTGATTCAGGCAAAAAACCAACTGCTCTCAATCGATCACAGGTGAAAATCCTTGAACCGGAGCCGGTTGTTCGCAAAAAAGATATTCCTCGACGATATGGTGTTTTTGATCTGGAAACCAAGCGATCGGCCAAAGAGGTCGGCGGCTGGCACAGGGCCGACCAAATGGGGATATCGATGGCCGTGGTGTACGACGGTTTTGAGGGTACATTTTATTCCTATGAGGAAGATGAGGTTCCCCAACTCCTGGAGCATCTTTTCCGGCTTGAGCTGGTAGTGGGGTTCAACAATAAACGTTTCGACAACAAGGTGTTATCTGCCTATACAACGAAAAAACTCACCAACCTTCCCTCTCTGGACATCCTGGAAGAGATCACCAGTCAACTTGGCTACAGATTAAGTCTGGACCGGTTGGCCGAGCATACCCTGGGCGTGAAAAAAAGCGGCGACGGCCTGCAAGCCTTGCAATGGTACAAACAGGGGGAAATAGAAAAGATACGAACCTACTGCAGAAAGGATGTGGAGATCACCAGAGACCTCTTTCTCCACGGGTTCCGGCAGCAGCACCTGCTTTTTCAGAACAAGGCAAAAAAGATAGTGCGGCTGCCGGTGGATTTTTCCAGGACCATTCAAAAACTCTGCTAAAAAACAGCTGGGCCAGGTCCTGTTTTTCCATATTGGACGAATTCCGGAATCAGGGCCAGATCAGGTTCATGTGAACCCAGCCGGTAATTTTCGGGTGTGAGACCTTAACCCACTCCCCTTTTTTACCCACCTTCTTCAGGATAACTTCCCGGGCCAGACTGCCGACCTTGTCATAGTTGGTGCCTGGACCGCTGCGGACATTACACTCCTTGACCTTGACGATCACATGCGGAGTTTTATTGACCAGTGTACCAAAGATCCAGCCCTTATCATTTTCAAAATCACTGACTTTAAGCCACTTCCCTTTTCTAGCCAGCACCTTGAGCGGGTACCCGGCAGGTAACTGATACAGTACTTCATTGCTGGTTGCAGGGCCGGAGCGCATATTAACACCGTCTTTGACCACACTGACAAACTCTGCCGCCACAACACTCACCGTTGACAACGTGACCATGACCGCAGCCAGAACTCCGATCTTGATCACCTGCTTCAAGCCTTTATTTCTCATCTCACTCTCCTTCAATCACCGGAGCCGATTCTCCGGCAGCTCCTGTTAAATACATCAGATATTCCTGGTTCCCCTTAGCTCCCTGAATGGGAGACGGGATCACACCCTGACAATGAAGATTCAGACTCCGGCCAAACTGTATGATCTTGGCCAGGGCTTCCTCCTGTAAATGTTTTTCCCGGACAACACCGCCCCGGGCAACTTTTTCCCGCGGCAGTTCAAACTGTGGTTTTACCAGTGCTACAATACGAATTTCACCTTGAAAAAGAGAGGTCATGGGATCGATTAACAGTTCCAGGGAGATAAATGATGCATCGACCACACAGAGATCAATGTTCTCCGGAATATCTTTTTCGGTTAGGTATCTGGCATTGCAACGCTCAAGAACCACAACCCGGTCGTCCTGCCTCAGTGTCCAGTCCAGTACACCATACCCGACATCTACTGCGTAAACGCGAGCGGCGCCGTTCTGCAACAGGCAGTCGGTAAAGCCGCCGGTGGAACAGCCGATATCGGCACAGACCAACCCCTCAGGGTTAATGGAAAAAGCGGCCAAACCAGCCGCAAGCTTTTTTCCACCCCGGCTGACGAAGGGCTCCTTCTCCTTAAGCGTAAGCTGACACTCAGTCGCGTACAGGTTACCGGCCTTGCAAAAGGGATTACCGTCAACAAAGACTCTTCCGGTCCCGACCAGGGCCGCGGCCTCGGTCTCGTTTTCGGCCAGTCCCCGGTCAACAAGCAGTGTATCCAGGCGCTTCTTTTTACGTCCCCCCATTCCCCTTACGGTTACCCCCGGCAGCCAGCCGCTCTTTTCATACAACCGAATTCAAGTCTGCCCGGACATGATAAAAGGAGGTATCGGACCTGTTTGGCCATTGCCTACAGATTTTCCAGTCGTTTTTTGGCCTTTGCCGCTTCCGGGCTGTTGGCGTATTCGTTGATCAGCTTGTTGTAAATAATTTTAGCAGTTTCATTATCAGTCAATTTTTCAAACGACATGCCCTGCTTCAAAAGGGCTGACGGGGTATGTGAATCCTTGGAGTGATTGGAAATGACTTTCTGATAATCAAGAATGGCCAGATCAAATTCCCCCTGATTATACAAGGCCTCACCCATATAAAACAAGGTCAGTGCAGCTTTTTCCCGGCTGGGGTTGCCTGCCAGGACCTGTTCGAAACTGCGATAGGCATCTTTATACCGGCCATTTTTGAACTTGGCCATTGCCTGCTCAAAGGGACCTGAAACAGTATCGGGCGCTACAACGGTTTGTACGGATGCATCTGTTTTTCCTTTTTCCGTTCGCCCTGCAACAGGTTTCGTTTCGGTTGTCCGGGACGATTTTTCAGCAATCGTTGCTGTACCCACCCGCCCTGAGCCCACGCGCATTTTTCGAGTTTGCGGGGTGACCCTGATGAAAGAACCAGCGGGTACCGCTGATGCTGCCATAACCGTCCGTTTTCTGGCCAACTCGGCCTTCCTGGCCGCTTCGCGTGCCCGCTGTTCAGCCGCACGAATCCGTGCCTGCTGCATGGAGTCCAACCCGACGGACAATTGCTCGATCTGTTGTTGCAGCTCAACCATTTTCTGGTCATTGGCCGCAAGCCGTTCTTCAATAGCAGCCTGCAGACTGGTCATGCTTTCCATATTCTGACGGCGATACTCTTTTTCGAGGTGGTCGATCTCTTCAAGGCGCGATTTAAGCCGTAAAACCTCTTCTTCCACCTGGTCAATCTTGCTGACGGAACTGGCCTGTCGCTTCTGCATCTGATCAACGGTGGTCGACTTCACCTCCTCAACCCTCTGATTGACGGCCCGAACCTGATAGTTCAGCTTTCGGACATCATCACGGGTTGCGCACTGAGTGAGCAGAAAAAGCGCGCAACCTGCCACAACAATATTTCGAATCACCTTCATTGCTACTCCTCTCTCTTCAAAGAGACCTGATTTATATATCTTTATAATTTATTTTCTTTTTAATCAAATTTTCTTTTTAATCAAAAAAACAGCATGGCAGGACCAGCTTTTCCGGGACAGAGCCATAGAAAACCATGAAAACAGCCTAACATAACTATACGTTACAGGCAATTTTCAGGCAAAGACCAACCGCTGGTTCCGACACCGGGCTGAATACTTATTTTGGCCGACTCGACCAGCGCGGATAAGACTGATTACCCTTGAGGGAAAAGAGAACCTGCATGCCCTTCCCGTTTGAAAATATCCTGCAGATCTCGGAATGCCCGTTCCGCCGCCTGGCAAAAACCAGTTGCTTACCATCCGGAGACCAGGTTGGTGATTCAAAATCACCCCATTCCGAAGTCACCTGGGTAGGACGCCCGCCTTTAGGGTCAATGGTGAAAATATGATACCGACCTCCGACTCTGCCGGTATAGGCTATCTGGTCTCCTTTGGGGGACCAGGAAGGCTCGCTGTTCTCTTTGCCCTCAAAGGTTAAACGCTGTACCTTTCCCGAGCTCATGTTCATTAAGTACAGTTGCGGCTGCCCACTTCGATCTGAAACAAAAACCATGGTTTTGCCATCCGGAGAAAACGAAGGCGAGACATTGATTCCCATCCTGGATGTCAACCGTTTAATAATCTTCCCTTCCCTGGTCAACAGGTACAGATCTGGGCTGCCGTCTTTACTCAGCGTCATCACCATGGTTTTACCATCCGGGGAAAAGGCAGGGGCCAGATTCATACCTTTACGCCTGGAAAGTGATCGCGTAACCTTGCTTTGCCGTAGATCGGTTATATAGAGATCCTGATTGGCTCGATGATAGGTCGTATAGGCCAGAAAATTCCCATCGGGTGTAAAGCGCGGCGATACACAGAGATGTTTATGTCTGGTTATCTGCCGCCGGCCACGGTTCATCACATCGCCGAGAAATACCTCTTTGGCACCGGTTTCATCGGAAACGTATGCAATCGACGTTCGGCTTATTCCCGGCTCACCGGTGAATTCCTTGACTAAGGCATCGGCCAGCCGCAGGACCATATCATCCTGCTGTACGGCCGCACCTTTATATCGCCTGCCGGCAAGCATTCTATTTTCAGCTATATCCTGCAGCCGTCCTTCAACCACAAGTTCCCGGCCGGTACGATTAAATTGTCCTCTGACCACATAATCAACTCCGTAATCGGTCCAGTTGACATCGGACGTCGTTCCATAACTCTTGGGATCAACCACACGGACAAAGCCATGAAATTCAAGGGCACGGCCAAGGAGATCAGCCATCATCCGGCCGGTTGTTCCGTCGGGAGCACCGGTTTTCTGATCCTGAAAATCAGGAATGGCTACAACAACTTTACGGACATCACTGGCGGTGATATCAAGATAGACGCGTTCCGCCAGAACCTGCGGTGCAAAGCCGACAAGCAGGAGAATAAACAGGGACAACGATAGAAAAAAGGGAATATTTGTTTTTTTCATTACAAACCAGATATGGTTGATTAAATAATTGTTTTCAAGGCAACCTAAAAGAACCGGCCCCTCTTGACGGCCCAGGGGAATGGTATAACTACCTCTCAAGCCTCTTTAATGCTGGATACCGGCCGGACGCAATCGAAAACCAAGATCCATCCGGTCTTTCTTAAGAACAGCAGGAAACGGCGGCATGGGTGCAGCTTTTTTTACGGTCTCCTTTGCAAAGCGGTCAAAAAAAGTATCTCCGGAACTTTTGGTAATCTGTATATTGACCAGACGGCCATCACGCTGAACGGTAAATTCGACAATGGTCTCAAGAGACGGCGACCATTTTTTAATTTCCGGCAGAACCCACAATCGTTGCACACGACTGGCCAGATCCATATAATATTGTTTTTCCAGAGCGGAGTTGACCTGTTTGGTGCCCGATGATCTTCCGGCGGTTGTTCGGCGTGGCGCAGATGTAACCGCCTGGGTTTCACGAATAACCGAGGCCAGCTCCGCCCGTGCTCTGCGAGCCTCATCCGCAGCCTGCTTTTCCAGAGTCCTGGCCCGGGCAATTGCCCGCTTTCGCTTCAGTTCCTGGCGCTTAAACTTTTCCGCCCGCCGCTGACGCTGTTTTTCCTCGACCAGACTGGTATCCCTGGCTTTTTTTATTTTACGCTTTAAAGGGCGTACGGATATAGGTTTGGCTTCCACCACCGGTGTCTCCACTGGTTTCGGAGTGGGGTGAACAGGTTCTATGGCAACAGCCTTTTCAGGTTCTGGTGGAGGGTGAACCGGCTCCGGTTTTGGTACGGCTTTCTGCTCTGCAACAAGCGGCGATGGCACCGATCTGGTCTCGGCTGGTTCCGGCAGCGAGACCAGATCAATGGTCATGATCTCATCAAGCAACGGCTTTCGATCAAACAGATCCGGCAGGTAAAGAGCTCCTAAAAAAATTGCCGCATGGAGGACGATTGCAAAATTGATTGCCCTGCCCCACCGCCGGTCATGTTCCCCCTGCTGTTGATAAAATTCTTTTTCAGAAAATGGAATTCCGTCCAACACTATTTTTCCTTTTCCGACGGCTGGGTAATCATGCCCAGCTTTTCAAACCCTGCCCGCTTGATATCAGCCATGACGGTAACGACCAGTCCGTATGGAACCTCCTTGTCTGCTCGGAGATACAAGGGCTGCTGGTTTTTTTCTTCAGGAAGCTTGCTGAGCTGCTGACGAAGAAGAGAAGAATTTATCTTTATTTTACCAAGATAAATCTCTCCCTTGGCGTTGACGGACACAACCAGTGGTTCTTCATGCTGGCGTAAGGATTTTGCCGTGGTCTTCGGCAGATCCACCTCCAGCCCCTGGGTCATCATCGGGGCTGTTACCATAAAGATAATCAACAGAACCAGCATAACGTCAACAAGCGGCGTCACATTGATCTCGGCAACCAACCGTTTTTTTCTTCTACCGCCAATGGGGCCCATAGTCAGTACATTTCAGATAAAAGTATCAATTGAAAAGACAAGAATCAAGGGTCTGCAATCGGAGACGAATCACCGACGTGCCAAGATATCTCGTTCAATAAGATTCAAAAAATCAGTGGTAAAATTTTCCACCTCCGTTTCAACATCGTCCTGCTTATTCGAATAAAAATTATAAAAAATAACAGCAGGAATGGCAACGGCAAGACCGGCGGCCGTGGCGATCAGCGCCTCGGAAATACCCGGAGCAACAACGGCAAGGGAGGCTGAACCACGGATGCCGATTTCCTGGAACGAGGTCATGATCCCCCAGACCGTGCCGAACAGCCCTATAAAAGGGGTGGTGCTACCGGTAGTTGCCAAAAAGGAAAGGGAACGCCCGAAACGTTCACTCTCAATAAGCTGTGCCTTTCGGACAGCCCGTTTCAGGTTTTCCATAGTGGCCAGCTGCATCTCCAGGGTTTCACTGCCGCCCTGGTTTGCCCGGGCACTGCTAATCTTCTTGAGTTCATTGAAGCCGGAGACAAAGACTGCGGCCTCGGGGCTCAGAGTATATTCACGGGCGGAATCGTAGGCCTCATTTAAATTCTTGCTGGACCAGAACAGTTCCAGGAAATCTTCCGAGGACCTGCTCGCCCGCTTGAATATCACCTGCTTGATAATAATAATAGCCCAGGAAACAACAGAGAAGACCAGCAGGGTAAACATGACCAGCTTGACCATGAGGCCTGCACCGGTCATCATTGAAAAAATAGACATAATTTTTATTAATTAATGAGATTAGAATGAATACAATTGTTACGCTTTCTTATCTGCAATACTCCGGGCAAACCAACCCGAAGCCTTCACTACGTTCCGCTCATCTGCGAAACTCCAAATTGATGTCGGAATCAACAACAACCAGCCGGAATGTTTCTTGTGTATAGCCGCCTGCAAGGCAGGTTTTCAGGTAAATTTTTAAAAGTATGATTATAGCTTAGAATAAATATTCTGTCGACCTTGTTCTATGGATAGTGTAAAAATATCTCTTATTCATACAGAGAGTCCGAGCATGGTCTTCGGTAGACCTCAAAATTTTTTTTTACAATCGTGTCAGGAGAAAAATACATGTCTGAACCCATTATTGACGTTGTTATTGTCGGGGCTGGTCCAGCCGGAATCCAGGCGGCAATACATGCCGCCAGAAAAAAAACAAGCGTCCTCATGCTTGGACGGATTGAAAACAGCGCCCTGTATAACGCCCATATCGAAAACTATGCCTGCATTGCCGGAGTCTCGTCCGGTAAAGACCTGCTTGAAGCCGGTCTTTCACAGGTAACCGGATTCGGCGCCGAGATATTCCCGGAAGATATCCTCAAAATAGAACAACAGGAGCAACTGTTTGAGCTCGAACTTGAGAGCGGCAAACATATTACCTGCCGAACCATTATTTTTTCCATGGGCGTTTCAAAGAAAAAACTCAGCGTGCCCGGGGAAAAAAAACTTGCCGGCCAGGGGGTCAGCTATTGTGTTGACTGTGATGCAAACTTTTACAGAGGGGCAACCGTTGTGGTGGCAGGTAACAGAAGTGCTGCTGTTGATGGTGCCCTCACCCTGCTCGGATATGCCGACAAGGTCTATCTTGTCGCCAAAGAGCTCAAAGTGTCAGACGAACTCATGGCGCGCCTCAAACAGAGTGAAGTGGAAGTTTTAGAACCCGCCTGGGTCAAGGAGATCCATGGAGAACATGAAGTTACTTCCATCTCCCTTGAAGACGGCTCGCCTCTTGATGTTGACGGTATCTTTATCGAACTCGGCTCTAAAGGTGCCCTGCAACTTGCCACCCAGATCGGGGTTGCCCTTGACACCGAGCATTTCAAATACATCAACACCAACCGCAAGCAGGCGACAAATATTCCCGGCGTATATGCAGCAGGCGATATTGTCGGACCTCCTTACCAGATGGCCAAGGCTGTGGGTGAAGGCTGCGTCGCCGGGATGGAAGCGGCAACCTATGCCCGCAAACACAAAAAAAACTAATACAAAGGGCCAAACAAAGAATGTGAGAGGGGAGATCAGAATTTCTTCATCTTCTCCCCGATCACAGTGGCCTTGTCACAGTGAGCACCTTCTTTCGGGTTATACACCCCAGGAGAACGGTCATTACCCGGTCGGCTGTTCTTCAGCAGCGGGCGTTTTCTAACCTTGCCGGCAAATCCGACATTTTTCCATTAAACTCCAGACACTTATCATAGTCGGAAACGGCACGCCGGTGCAGAGCACATGCCCCTTCCAAGTCTTTTTTGAAATCATCGGGAATGTTATCGACTAACTTTTGCTTGACGAGTTTTAATAATTCATGCGAAGGTAATAATAGACCTTAACAGTACCGATTGGACAAAACATGTGTCATTGCAATGGCTCGCACCAGACGGATTATTTCCTGCAACAACTGGTTTCCAAGCCTCTCCAGTCCTTTAATCAGGGATATCGGTATATATTTACATCACGCATTCAGTCAGATAAACCAGCATGGCTGGACCAGATTATACAGGTCACAGCCACAACCAACGATGAAAATAGCCTAAAAAGTTCCATCTTTGAGGGCGATTTTCGGATAAACCAGCATGGCTGGACCAGATTGTACAGGTCACAGCCACAACAAACTATGAAAATAGCCCGGATCGGCATCACTTCGTGGGCGATTTTCGGATAAACCAGCATGGCTGGACCAGGATTTTTAACGTC
>JAJRQC010000026.1 GCA_024280455.1 Deltaproteobacteria bacterium
AATCTATTTGAAATTTATTTTTGGTAGTAACGGCTCACACTGGACGTCAGTTTGAGTCAGACTAGCTGGAAAGATGGAGGCTTTTCTGTATCTTTCAGTGTCAGGAATTAATCTATGAAAGTGTTTGACAAGGACACATAGTGGATTGCTCCATAATTTTTTAATGGTCTTTTTCCTACAGCGTTTTACCAAACAACCGGTCTTTTCTTGACGGACTACTGATTGTGACACAAGAGGAAGTATGAATACCTTTTTTCTCGCTTTATTACTTATTGGGGCCGGTGGGACACAGGCACTTGTTACCTTCAGGCTTTTTCCCGTGATGAAGATCGCAGCCGTTCTTGCAATCATCGCAGGATGCGGCCTTGGTGCTTATGATGCGTCGATGCGCCTTCTTCAGCATCTCGAACCGGTTATTTTTACCTGGGACTGGCTGCATATTTTTTCTTTTTCTCTTAAAATTGACGCCGTATCGGCCTTTTTTCTGATTCCGGTTTTTATCATTCCAGCTGTGGCCGCCCTGTACAGCTTCCATTACCTGCATGATTCAAAACGTGCGGTAGCCACTGCAGTCAACTATTTTTTTTATGCGCTGCTCATTCTCTCAATGGCCCTCGTCGTCTGTGCCGACAACCTCGTCACCTTCGCCCTTGCCTGGGAGCTGATGTCGGTGTCGTCTTTTTTCCTGGTTATTTATGACGTCCACAAGAAGCAGGTCCGGGATGCGGGCTATCTGTATTTCATCTTTACCCAGGCCGGTGCCCTGTTTATTTTTGCAGGGTTTGGTTTTATTTACAGCCATACCGGTGGCTTTGGGTTTGAGGCAATTTCAGCCATTCCCGATTCAGCCAAACTGACCGCCTTTATCCTCATTCTGATAGGCTGCGGTTCCAAGGCCGGAATCATGCCTCTGCATATCTGGTTGCCATATGCCCATCCGGCAGCTCCGAGTCATGTCTCTGCAGTTATGTCCGGCGTGATGATCAAGATGGGAATTTATGGAATTGTCCGTTTTTACCTTCTGCTTGCCCCGACATCTGTTCTGTTCGGTCAGATTGTTATTGTATTGGGAATCATCTCCGGCATCCTCGGCGTGGTCTATGCCATAGGAAAGCAGGACATAAAAAAGATGCTTGCCTACTCCAGTGTGGAGAATATCGGTATCATCCTGCTCGGTCTCGGCATTGGTATGCTGGGTGCTGCATCCGGCAATACGACAATGGCGGCGTTTGGTTTTGCCGGCGGCCTGCTTCATGTCTTCAACCATTCAATTTTCAAGTCGTTACTTTTTATGGGCGCAGGCTCCGTTCTTCACCAGGCAAAAACCGGGGCCTGCAACGAACTTGGCGGTTTGATGAAGAAAATGCCGGTTACCGGTCGCGCCATGCTCATCGGTTCCATTTCCATCTCCGGTCTGCCGCCATTCAACGGGTTTATCAGCGAATTTCTCATCTATTACGGGGCAATCCATGGGCTTTCGCTCCATGGCAGTTCTTTTGTCCTCTCAACCCTGGCGATTGTCTCTCTGGCGGTTATCGGATCCCTGGCAGCAGCAGCCTTTACTAAACTTATCGGGGTGGCCTTCCTTGGTGAGCCACGAACCGACAAGGCCGCCTCTGCGACCGAGGCCGGAATCCTTATGGGACTGGCCCTCTCCCTGCTGGCGGCTGCCTGCCTGGTCATCGGTGTCTGGCCGGATTATTTTGTTCAGGCCGCCTTCCATGCCACGAGGGCAATCCCGCTGGTGGCTGATTTTGAGGCGACACAGTTCATGCCTATCATGACCAATATTACCCGCACGGCCGTGCTGTTCCTGGTCCTGTTTATTCTTGTCGCCATCTTCAGAAGATTGCTCTATGTCGGCAAGGAAGTCACCCGCTCCGGAACCTGGGGCTGCGGTTTTACCCAGCCCACCGTCCGTATGCAGTACACCGGAACCTCCTATGCCGACACCATTGTAGGATTTTTTCGGCCCTTTGTCAGGGTGCAGAAAAACTATTCCGGTATCCATAAAATCTTTCCGGGCAAGACAACATACAGTTCCCATGTTCACGATACCTCTGAAATCGGGCTGAATACCTTTGTTGTCCGCCCGGTTTTGTTTCTGCTGGGTAAGTTACGCTGGATTCAGCACGGAAATATCCAGCTCTATATCGGTTATATTGTGCTGGCCATTGTGGCTATGCTCATCTTTTTATAGGACGATAGGATGGAATTTACTTTTTCACCGGGATCATTGCTTACTTTTTTGGTCGCCTTTTCCCTGGCCCCACTGTTTATGGGGGTTATTTTAAAGGTAAAGGCCTTTTTCGGCGGCAAACAGGGCCCGCCCTGGCTGATTAAATATTACACCCTGTTCAAGTTGCTCCGTAAGGGGTCGGTCTACTCGACCAGCACCACTTTTGTTTTCAAACTGGGGCCGGTGATTTCCTTTGTCACTGCATTCATGCTGTTGCTCTTCTTTCCCTTTGCCGGATTACCGCCGGTTCTGTCGTTTCATGGCGATGTGGTTATCCTCTTTTACCTGCTTGGCCTTGGGCGTTTCTTTACCGTTCTTGCCGCCCTGGATACCGCATCTCCTTTTGAAGGCATGGGCGCTGCCAGGGAAGTATTTTTTTCAGCCCTGGCCGAGGCCACCGTCTTTGTCATTCTGGCTCTCTTCTTCCGCCTCAGCGGCAGTCTGAGCTTTGCTGAATATTTTTCCGGGTCCCAGGTCGTTAATCTCTGGTCCCAGTCCGGGGCCCTGATTCTTCTGGTTCTGATCGCATTGTTCATCGTTCTGCTGACCGAAAACTCAAGAGTACCAGTCGATGACCCGGCCACCCATCTTGAATTGACCATGATCCATGAGGTCATGATTCTTGATCACAGCGGACCGGATCTTGCCCTTATCGAAATGGGGGCTTTTTGTAAAATGCTGTTTTATTCCTCGTTTATCTCCAGTCTACTCTATCCGTTTCATATGGGGTTTGCAGTGGTTAACCTTGTCATTTTTGCCGCGACCATGACGCTGCTTTATGCAGGTGTTGGCCTGGTTGAGTCCATAACGGCACGGTACAAAATGGATATGGTGCCCAATTTTATCCTGACCTCCTTTGCCCTGGTCTTTTTTGCAACCATTCTTACTATGGAGTTTATCCAGTGATACATATTTCCAATATTCTCCTGGCGCTGATACTTCTGTCGGTTCTGCTGTCGCTCAGGTCCAACCGGCTTATGGCCCTGGTCAAACTCATGGCCTTTCAGGGTATTGTTGTTTCAGCAGTGCCTCTTTTTCTGGAAACAGAACATGGCTTAACCTTTAACCTGTTTATGTTCTTCCTCCTCCTGATTCTGGTGAAGGGACTTGTTATCCCGGGCCTGATGTATATTGCCGTTAAACGAGTTGTGGCCTCCAGAGAGATTGAACCTATTATCGGTTATCATGCCTCCCTGTTTGCCGGGCTGATCATGATTGTTTTTTCTGTTTATGTGACAAACCATCTCCATCTTGCCATGCTGCCGGTAGGTCATAAACTGCTCCTGGTCACGGCTATCACAACCATGGGCGCAGGATTTGTCCTGCTCATGGCCAGACGCAAGGCCATCACCCAGGTCATAGGGTATCTGATGATGGAAAACGGCATCTACCTCATCGGCACTGCGCTGGCAAAACAGGTTCATACCCAGTATGTGGTTGAATTTGCCGTTCTGCTCGATCTCCTGGTAGGCGTACTGGTTATGGGTATTGTTTTAAACGATATCAATCATACCTTCGACGATGTTGACACTGCCCTTCTAGGACAGTTAAAGGATTGAAACTATGCTACAACTTGTCTTTTTAATACCGTTAATCGCAGGGGGTGTCGTTTATTTCCTGCCTGCGAAAAAAGGAAGATTGATTCTTCTTGGTACCGCCGCCATTCATGTGATGATTACCGCACTTGAGTGGTTCAAGGTAATCGGGCCGTTACAGACAAAGTATTTCAGTGCTACCCCTGAGGGCATGCTGGTTCTTGCAATCATGTCCTTCCTCTTTCTTTTTATCTCCATCTATACCATATTCTATATGGGCGAGGTGGAGATGGAAAAAGAACCGGTGTTTAACAGCAGTATGCTGCTGTTTCTCTCTGCCATGTCCATGGTCGCCATTGCCGACCATATAATCATGCTCTGGGTGGCGGTGGAGGCCACCACCCTGATGAGTGCACCGCTTATTTTTGTTCATCGCTCCAAGGAATCGCTTGAAGCTACCTGGAAATATGTGCTGATCTGCTCGGTCGGTATTGCCCTGGCACTGCTGGGCTGTTTCTTTGTGATCTTTTCCATGGAAATGAGTGATATCCATGTGCCGATCAGCTTCTCCGCCTTGACCACGGTTGCCGCCGAGCTCAATCCGGTCTGGCTTAAAGCCGGGTTTATTTTTATCGTTATCGGCTACGGCACCAAAATGGGCCTTGCCCCCATGCATACCTGGCTTCCCGACGCCCATAGCGAAGCGCCCAGCCCGGCTTCGGCTCTGCTCTCAGGTGCCTTGTTGAACTGTGCATTTCTTGGCGTGTACCGTTGTCATCAGTTGATGTATGCCGCCGGACTCGGTGACTATTCCAGCAATGTCCTTATTGCCTTTGGGTTGGCCTCCATGCTTGTTTCGGCGGTTTTCATTCTCAACCAGACGGATTATAAACGGATGCTGGCCTACTCCAGTGTTGAAAATATGGGTATCATTGCCTTTGGTACCGGTATCGGTGGGATTGCTGTTTTCGGCGCCATGCTGCACATGATTCACCACTCCCTGGTTAAATCATCACTTTTTTTATCCGCCGGCAACATACTGCTTGGTTACGGCACAAAAATTATTGATAAAACCGGTGGGATGCTGCGGCTGCTCCCAAAAACCGGGATTACCTTTTTTGCCGGTTTTGCCGGAATTTCCGGATTTCCTCCTTTCGGGCTTTTTATCAGCGAATTACTCATTATCCTCGGTGCCATAAAGGCCGGGCGTTATGTTGCAATCAGCATTTTTATTTTCTGCCTGATCCTTATTTTTGCCGGTGCGGCAAGGCTGGTTATGCAGATGGTTCTCAAGGACAGGGACGATGTTGAAATTCAGGTTCCTGAAAAATGGATGCGGGCCCTGCCGCCGTTGATTCTTCTGTTGACCTCACTGGCCCTGGTTATCTGGCTGCCGGATTCCCTCTATCAAACAATTCAGAATGCGATCTCTTCCGTTGGAGGTACCGTCAATGGATAACCTCCTCTTAATACAGAATGGTCAGGCTGTATCGCGCAACGATATCCCTGATTTGAATTTTTCAGTTTTTCAACAGGTCGTTCTTGAGTTTGTGCTCCGTGACGGTTTTGTTGTCCAGTTTTTTGCCTATGAAAATGAACAGGGAGCACTGAAACTGCTCGCCGTTCTCCGCTCTGGGGTCAATCTGTACGTTACCGGATGTTCTCTTGCCGATGAATATCCGTCACTCACCTCTGAGTGTGAAAAATTTCATATGTTTGAACGTGAAGTAGCCGAACAGTTCGGGGTTCGACCCAAAGATCATCCCTGGCTGAAGATGGTGCGCTACCACGAGAACTATCGGGGCAAAGAGGACGTCTTCGGCAATGACTACAGCCAGGATATTCCGGGAAATTATCCTTATTTTACCGTTGAAGGCGATGCCATCCATGAAGTCGCGGTCGGCCCGGTCCATGCCGGTATTATTGAGCCGGGTCATTTTCGTTTTCAATGCGCCGGTGAGGAAGTCTTCAGCTTGGAGATCCAGCTCGGCTATCAGCATCGTGGGGCGGAAAAGCTCCTTGAACAGGCAGGGCAGCCGCTGCTCCGCCTGCCGGTCATTGCCGAATCCATTGCCGGAGACACCGCCATCGGCCACAGTCTCTGTCATTCCCAGGCCATAGAGGCTCTTGCCGGTCTGGAGGTAGATGAGGGATCAAAAATTGTTCGGACCATTGCCCTTGAACTTGAGCGGATCGCCAACCATATCGGTGATCTCGGGGCGTTAAGCGGTGATGTCGCTTTTAACCCGCCCCTGAACTACTTCGGGCGTATCCGTGGTGAATTTTTAAATCTGACCCTGATCATGGCCGGCAACCGTTTCGGTAAAGGTCTGGTCCGGCCGGGAGGCATAGCCTTTCCCGTGCTGGAAGAACAGCGCCGGATCATGCTGGAGAAAATCACAGATGAAACTCCCGGTATTACCAATGTCTGTGATTTGCTTTTTTCCGCCCATACAGTGCTGGCCCGGTTCGACCATACCGGTACGGTTTCTCATTCCGTAGCTGAAAAACTTGGGCTTGTCGGTTATGCAGGGCGGGCCTGTGGTCTTGCCTATGACGCTCGGATCAATTTTCCCACCGAAGCATACGATTCGGTGCAGGCAAACAGCAACCAGCGGACAACAGGTGATGTGTACAGCCGGGCTAATGTCCGGCGTGAAGAAATTATGCACTCCCTGCGTGCCATACCCGAGCTGTTGGTAAAAGGAGTAGATGCCGAGCCGGTTCCGGTTCCCGGATCCTATACCCTTGCCCCGGACTCCTTTGTGGTTACCGTGAATGAGGCCTGGCGCGGCGAGGTGTCCCACTGCCTGTTGACGGATAAAGACGGCGCAATTCTGCGCTACAAGGTTAAGGATCCATCGTTTCACAACTGGACCGGTCTGGCCATGTCTCTTCGAAATCAGGGTATTTCAGATTTTCCCCTCTGCAACAAGAGCTTCAACCTCTCGTATTGCGGATTTGATCTGTAGTCGTTCAGTTAATAATTTGAGGCGTATTGCATGTTAAAGGTTATACAAAATCGGCGTGAACAGGGCTACAGAACCACCAAGTATCCCGAGGAACCGATTAACTTATATTCCCGTTATCGGGGATTGCCCACCGTTCACCAGGATTGTGATCAGGAACTTGCTCACAGGTGTGCAGAGGACTGCCCCCAGCAGGCGATTGATGCCGACAGGATGATCATTGATCTCGGGCGTTGTACTTTCTGTGGTCAGTGTGAAATTCAGTCAGATGGGAAGTTCGTGACATTCAGCAACAACTTCGAGCTTGGCACAACCACAAGAGAGGCCCTGCTGACAAGCGGTTCACTACCGGCCCTGGCCGAACATTCAAAAAAGCATTTTAAGAGTCTGTTCGGTAGGTCTTTGCAGCTCAGGCAGATCTCTGCAGGAGGCTGTAACTCCTGTGAGGCTGATACCAACGTTCTAGGTACGCCGTTCTTTGACCTGCAGCGGTTTGGTATTGATTTTGTAGCCTCTCCCCGTCATGCCGATGGAATCCACGTTACAGGTCCGATTTCGAACAATATGAAGGCGGCGGTGCTGTCAACCTGGGAAGCGGTTCCCGCACCCAAGGTTGTTATTGCCAGCGGCTGCTGCTCCATCTCCGGAGGACCGTTCTACGGCAGCAAAGACATTGTCGGTGACCTGAACAGTCTTATTCCGGTAGATCTCTACATCCCCGGGTGTCCACCGCATCCTCTGACAACTTTGCACGCACTTTTACAGTTTTTTAAATAAATTTTTTCTTCAGTTTTTTGTTGAACAGGAGGTGTGTTTCCGGGAGAGAGTTTTTTCTAAAAGAGAATGTGGGCAAGGGCTATGGAGAGCAGGCCGATGAAGATCAGCCCGGCTATATAGCCGAAAAAGTTCATGAAGATGACCGGAATCGTACCAATGGCCAACAGCAAAAAACAACCCTTGGTAAAGTGTGATTGTTCTCGTGTCATGGGATGCATTGCACTTGTCTTTGGAGTTCTGTTCTAAATAAACCAGCATGGCTGGACCAAATTATCAGGTCACAGCCACAACCAGATAAGCGTAGACTTCGAGCATGAAAATAGTCCGAATGAACAAAACGTTGTGGACTATTTTCGGATAAACCAGCATGGCTGGACCAGAGATTTACAGGTCACAGCCTCAACAATCAATGAAGATAGCCTGATACTACCTCACTTCGTGAGCGATTTTCGAATAAACCAGCATGGCTGGACCAGGATTTTTAACGTCACAGCCACAACCAAGGATGAAAATAGCCTGATACGACATCACTTCGTGGGTTATTTTCGGATAAAAAAGCCCGGCTTGTGCCGGGCTTTTTGTTATTTGCCTGAGAGTCAGGCTTTGATTTTAACTTCCTTCTTCTCTTTGTTGACGTAGTTGTAGAAGACCGGGAAGGCTACAAAGAAGGCTACGCAGATCAGGTATTCAATCCCTTTGATGTGGGTGTAGTAATCAACCAGGGTGTGCAGCGGAGTGATCATACCTGTTGCGACCATGTACTGCCTGACAAGTTCCGTAGCTGATCCAGCCTGTGATAACCCGCCGATCAGTGCTGCCGTGGCCCATAACCCTATGAGTGCGCCGAACCCGAGAACTATTTTTCCTGCTACTGCTGTGTTATTATTTTCCGTCATGACCTTTCTCCATTCTTTTATTTTTGAAGTCGTGTTGAGTAGTGAGCAGATGTCCTGTTTATCCCGCCTTAGATTCCGGTCACTGCGGTCACATATCCTCTCAGCATTCCGCCGGCTCCACTGGTTACCAAACCTCCGATCATGCAGGCCAGTCCCCAGAGTCCGATCAGGGCAGCCATTCCCATTCCGATATTCAGTGCAAACCTGGAGGCCTCATATCCTGCGTCTATTTTTGTCTCGGTCCGTGTCTTTGTATTTGCGCTCATGATGTCCTCCTTTCTGTTTATCTGTCGTGTCGTGTGTTCAGTCGTTGGGTTGTCTTTCTTCAGCTTCCGGTTACTGCGGTTACAAAGCCTCTCAGCATCCCGCCGGCTCCGCTGGTTGCCAAACCACCGATCAGGCAGGCCAGGCCCCAGAGTCCTATTAAGGCAGCCATTCCCATTCCGGTGTTGAGTGCAAATCTGGAAGTCTCGTATCCCATGTCAATTCTTGTCTCGGTCTGTGTCCTTGTATTTGCGTTCATGATGTCCTCCGTAGTTATGTGTGTTTTTTATTTTTTCTTTCTGTTTGCCTTTTATAGAGCATCAGCCGTGCCAGAGTGGATTATCGGCCGGGAAAGCAGGGCGTTTTTTTCTAATATGCTGTTTTTGTTAAAAAATATTTGATTTTTTTCTTGTACAATGAGTCGGGCGCTCTGCAACAGCTCTGTGGTATCGGGCACCGCGCAGCACAGACCTGTTGCATCACACTGCTGCATCTGTTGCACAGGTCCTGCAGAACTGTTGCATACTGTTTTGGATAGGTTCCGTGCCTGCCACAGATTGGGTTGTATGGAAGGCAACTAAACGGCAACTACGTTGCAAACCGGTTCGGCAGGGGGATAGCAAATATGAATGGCTATCCGGGGCGAGGTGATTCTTCAGGTTTTTTTTTAGGTGAGTAGAGCGCGGGAGTGACTGCTTTACAGCAATGGGTGGAATTGAGTTTGTGTGGGGAGTTTATCTTTTCCTGTTGGTTGTGGAGGAGTCGTCATCGTCTTTAAAGAAGTTGACCATCCCTTGGAGGAGATATACCCCGGCAAAGACGACAAGCCAGATAAAGATCCAGTCAAACATTGAAGTTTCCGTTGTCCATCACAATACTATCCCGGCAGGCGCTGGGGTTTGTTTGATTGGAGTTCAGGCTCATACGTTTTAAGTCTGAGATTTCGTCTGCCCCTAACTTCCGGTCACTGCGATTACAAACCCTCTCAGCAGTCCTCCGGGGCCGTTTGTTACCAACCCGCCGATCAGGCAGGCCAGTCCCCAGGTTCCAATCAGTGCTGCCGTCCAGATTCCGACATTCAATACAAACCTGGAAGCCTCATAACCTATGTGTCATAGACTATAATTCTTCATCAGAAAGTGAGGGTGAATTTCTGACGTTAAGCGCAGGCCGTGCCTTTATGTTCTCCAGTATAAACACAACGATAGGAGAATACAAATGTTATCGTCAGGAGTTGACACAGTA
>JAJRQC010000027.1 GCA_024280455.1 Deltaproteobacteria bacterium
CACGGTTCTGTGAGGGGCTTGAGACCATCGGAGTCGGCAAGTTTAAGAGCGTTGAACGTAGTAGCCGCGTGCGGCGGGGCGTCAATAAAATCGGCTCTCAAGAACTTGTTGAACAATGATGGAATCGGTCTACTCGACCAAAGATAACCAGCTAATATGTTGTCCATTTACCTTTAGCTTGACGGCTATGCCCCTGAGCCCAGAGCCTAATTGTTCAATGAATTTTGAAGCTGAGAGAAAATAGATTCCAGGCTGAATGGATATTTTGCTAATCCCGGGTTCAGGTATTTTGAATAGCGGGTAAAGTCAATTTTCCGTAAATTGTTTTTCTGCAGTTTGTCATCGGTTATATTCTGGAGAAAAACAGCGACATTTTTCCTGGTGACGATCGGCATCGGTGTGCGCTGGGAAACACCTTCTTCGGCAAAATCAATTCCGTGAAAATAGTCGTAGAGCTGGATCAGTACCCATGCCCCCTCTATATAGTGGCCACCTGTGGTCGCAGTTATTTCACCATTGACAATCTGGTGGAGAATATCTTCGGTTAAGCCGACACTGTTTGTAAAAATATCTTTTCCGGGAATTTTCCCGGTTCGTCTGATGGCCCTGAGTATTCCATTGCTGATCTTGTAACTGGCGGACCAGACGACGGAAATTTCCGGATAACGTTCCAGTAAACCATAACAGGTCGTCTCCCCCTGTTTACTTCCCCAGTCCGTCCAGACAACCTGTTGCAGGACCGCTTCATCTTCAGCGGTGACCGCTGCTTTCAGGCCTTGTATACGGGCCATTGAGGCGGTATCAGCAACTCTGCCGCCAATGCCGACAATATGTACTTTCCCGTCTGGAGCGATTTTCTTGTTCTTTTTTGCCGTTTCTATGAGCAGCCCGGCAAGAGCTTCTGATGCTCTCGTGTCATCAGGGAGCATTTCACCAAGCCAATACTTGAATTTTTCTCTTGGCTTTCCTAAGTTTTCTTCCGGTTGAATCGGAGAATTAAACAGATATGCGTAGACTTCCGCCTTTTCTGCCAACTCGATAATGCGAGGTGCTCTTTTTTTGAAATTCTGGAAGACGATTGCATCAACTCTATTCGGTCCGGATACGGCTTCTTTCACCTGGCGAACCATACGGACATGATCGCTTTGGGCATCGTAGACCCTGAGCTGAATATTCAGGTCATGGGCAGCCTCCTGCATAAAACCGGTTACGAGCATCCAGAACGGACTCTGCCCGGGGATAAACAGGGCTACGGTATATATTTTGGCATAGCCGGTCTGAGATGTCAAAACAATACAGAGAAAAAGGCTGGAACATACTGTTTTCTTAATGATGTTTAAAATATTTTTTTTCCTCATGAACGACCTGTCTCACTGCACGGGAGAGGGTAATCAGTCCCGTCCCTTTCTAGAGGATAACTATTTTATGGCGGATGGCGTATTTTACAAGGCCGGCCACGGAATGAATGTCAAGTTTTGCCATGATGTTTTTTCGGTGTGTATCCACCGTACTTGAAGAAATGCAGAGCTTTTCGGAAATTTCCAGATTTGTCAGCCCTTCGGCAACGAGCTGCAGAATCTCCCGTTCCCGGTCGGTCAGAATGTTGCCCCCGCTGTCGGCGACTTGACGGGCAAGACCGACAAATTCCTTTAAAACCGGAGTCTCAAGGGTCGGCGACACAAACATGTTTCCTGCCGCAACCGCGTGAATGGCATCGATAAGCATGTCAAAACTCTCTTCCTTGAGCATAAAACCAAGGGCACTTGCCTTTAATGCCTCGACCGCATAAAAGCAGTCCGCGTGCATGGTCAGGATCAGGGTGTTGGTGTCGGGCGCTATTTTGACAAGACGTTTGGCTACCTCTATGCCGCTCAGGCCGGGCATGGCAATATCAAGTACCGCCACATCGGGCTTGAGTTTTTCTATCTGCCGCAGGCTTTCCTGGCCGTCGCTGGCCTCACCAATCACCTTGATATCTGCAGTTGAGGTCAGCAGCGTCCGCAGCCCCTGGCGAAACATCTGATGGTCGTCGGCAAAAAATACGGTTATCATGTTTTTTCCTCAGGCTGTTCCAGTGGAATATCAATGGATATTCTGGTTCCCTTGCCCAGGTCAGACTCTATGGACATCGTCCCGTTGATAGCGGTGATCCACTCTCTGATACTGACCAGCCCTATCCCTTTGAATCCTTCGGTTTTCCGTTTGATGGTCTCGGCGGGAAATCCCTTGCCGGTATCGTCTACCGTAAGTCGAACATGGTGGCCTTTTTTTTTGACGGTGGCAACGATTTCCCTGGTGTCGGCATGTTTCCAGGCATTGTGCAGCAGTTCTTTAAACGACCGGAAAAGATATATTTTCTGTGAATCAGACAGCCCAAGAGAGCCGGCAACCCCGTACACCGAGACTTCGATTCCGGTCTGACGGGTAAAGTTGTCGCCGTACCAGTTCATGGCCGGGGCCAGTCCCTGATTATCAAGAATGACCGGATAGAGGTCAAAAATCATGGTTCTGATCTGGCGGATCATCAACTTGACCAGGAGGCGGATATCTTCGAGTTCTCCGTTGATCTCTACCTGCCGACTCTCCGGCAGATGTCGTACCCTGTTCCCGATCTCCTGCAGCTTCAGGTTGACCAGGGCCAGATTCTGGGCCATTTCCTCATGCAGGACCTGACCCATATGCCTTCGCTCCCGTTCTTCAGCAAGGATAACCTCTTCCTGCAGTTTTTTTCGAAAGGCCCGATCGGCCTGTTGCTGCTGTACCTCTTCGGTGATATCGCGGAGAATTCCTTCGAAACCGACAAATTTTTCTTGATCGTCAAAACGGGTATTGGCAGTCAGAATACAGTGACGGGTTGAGCCGTCGGGTCGTTGGACCCAGGTTTCATAATCTCTTACATATCCTTTTTTTTTCATATCCTCTTTGAAAGCAGGATCCTCGTGTATATTGCTCATCGCCTGACAGCCGTTGAGTGTCGTCTGGTCAATATCGGAACCGGTGTCAAGGCCGAACAGTTCTTTGCCGGCGGTGTTGATATCAATAATATTGCATTGGGTGTCGGTGACGAAAATACAGTCTCTGGAGTTCTCAAATATCTGCCGATACTTTGATTCCGAGAGCCGCAGGCGGCTGATTGTCTGTTCCAGCTTGGTTGCCATTTCGTTGAAGAGGTGGCCGAATTTTCCCATATCGTCGACAGTATACACCTGGGCTCTGGCGGAAAGATCGCCCTGTTGAATCTGCTGGGCCGCAGAGGCCAGCGAGACTATAGGCCTGGAGCAGTTCCAGGCAACCAGGACCGCAGCGCCGATACAGAGCACGATGAGAAACAAGGTGAATGGAACAAAGGCCTGGATATACTCGTTCATGCCGACCAGCAGATCGGCATTATCTACCGTGGTCATCAAAATCCAGTAGTCCGGCCGGGTAGTAGCAGACCCTGATGTTGATGTTGCCAGGTTGATGCGTCTGAAGGCAAACAGGGTCTGGCGATAGGTGTCCTCGCTGGTTCTGATCCGTACCCCCTGACTGCTTGCCTGCAGCAGTTGTTTCAATCCCGGTTCATGGGTAAAAAAATTTTCAGTGCGGTCGGGCATGAATCCTATTCGCTTCTCAGGCTCCCTGTGAAAAAGAAAATCACCATCTCTGCTGAGTAGAAAATATGCGGTACCTGGCCTGACCTTTTCCTGCTGGCGCTGCAGGATGTCAAGAAAGGTCGTGCCCAGAACATTGAGGACCAGTACACCTCTTTTGCGGCCGTTATCGTCGACTACCGGCGTAGCATATCTGATCACCGGTACAACCGGCTGTTCAATTTTCCCCTGTTCGATGTTCAGGTCCATAGGTGAGATATACACCTGATCCGGCTGCAGGTTTATTGCCTGCTGAAAGTAGTATCGATTAGACTTGTCCTGCAGCAGGTGTTGCGGCGTTACCCAGACCCTGTCACCGTGGGCGTTGATGCGGATGACCTCAAGGCCGTCGGTATCGAGAAACCGTATCTGCTGGAACACATTGTGATAGGTGGCCAGGGAAAGAAAGGCGGCCTGAAAAGCCTGCCGTCCGTGTAACCGTTGCGCTTCAGTCGTGCCGTTGAGCATTTTTTGAAGACTGGAAAGGTCGCGGAGCATCAGCAGGTCACGTTCGATTCCGTCGAGGACCGATTGAATGTCGGAATCCAGAAGCTGGAGATCGACTGCGGCTCGCTCTTTTGCCCGATCAAGCGCAAACTGCTTTTGTTTGTAGCGGGCAAAACCGGAACTGACTATGACCACCGAGACGGAGAGCAGGATGAAAATGAAGATGAGTTTTCCTCGCAGACTGGTCAACATGGGCGGAGTTTACAGTATTTATCCGAAAATCGCCCATGAAGATGGAACTTTTAGGCTATTTTCATGGTTCGTTGTGGCTGTGACGTTAAAAACCCGGAGTCTGCGCTTCGCTCCGCTTACCTTACCTGATCCAGCCGCTGGTTTATCGGCAGGGATCGAGTAAATATTGTTGCCGAGTCGCTTAAGCAAAAAAAAACAGCCCTGCTCAAGAAGCACAGGGCTGCAAAAGGAGAGAGGAGAAAAGGATAAAACGAGTCGTACTGGCACTTGAGTTGGTAGGAGGATACACAAGGGGCAAAGTCTACCTGCAACATGGAGCCCATAAACAGCCGTGCCCTGCCTGAAGCAGGATATTCGCCGATTAATGCGTAAGTGGTCTTTGGGCAGATTTACGCGGTCGACCGGCTTGGTAACGTTTTCCACGGCTTCCTGCAAAACGACAGGATCTTTTGCACATGCGACATATGCTGGAGTTGGTTACGGGCAATCCTGATTTTATACAGGTAAAATGGTGGCTCGTATTCATATTTTTCTCCTCTGTTTACTCTTATAGGTGGAAAAAAGAAAAATGTATATACCGGCAGCGCGGTATTTGTTCTCCGAAAATCAGGTAGATGATTTCTGAGTAACACCCATTCCGGCGGGCCGGGACCACGAAGGATCAAAGCCGTCCTGAAGTTCCTGGTAAATTAGCGGGGAGATCTGAAAAGAACTTGCTTTTTGGCTATAGTCAAAGTAACATTTTACGTTTTATTAAAATGTAGCCTTTGTAAAGGAGAATATATCATGGCAAGAATATGTGAAATTTGTGGTAAGCGTCCGGCAACAGGGAATAATGTCAGTCATGCCCATAACAAGAACCGGCGCCGGTGGCTGCCAAACCTGCAGAAAGTTCGAACCGTTACCGACAGCGGAAGTGTTGTTCGTATCAACGCCTGTACGCGTTGCATTCGCTCAGGTGCTGTAGTTAAGCCTGCCTGAAGCTTTTTTTGATCAAGAACGAGTGGGATTTATATCCGCTCGTTCTTTTTTTGTCCGGAGCTTTCTACTCAGAGAGGGTTGTGGCCGAAAAGCTGAGGAAGACAGGTAATACCCTACGGTTACACAAGAAACTCATCTTTGTAGGTCTGTTTGAGTGAAACGAAAACGGACAGCCACCCCGATACCGCCTAACCGGTTCAGGCAGCCATCAGTTTATTGTCTGCTTTCGCGTAGCTCAAGCAGACCTACAGAACTATTTTCGGATAAACCATCATTCCCGGCACGCCGGGCACAACAAACGATGAAAATACTCTGTACAAACAGATGAGTCATGACAATCTTATTCCAAACCATTTTTTTTTGGAATACAAACAATTGGAGGATTGCCATGACTC
>JAJRQC010000028.1 GCA_024280455.1 Deltaproteobacteria bacterium
AGCCTGAGAAAAGGAGAGGAAACATGACAGACATACTACTCGCCCGCGATGCGGTCGAGTATCCATTATTGGCTGCTGCCGCAGCCAATAATGGATACCTGCGCCAACTTTACCAAATAACTACCCATATTTTCGGATAAAGGACAAAAACGTGGTCTGACCTATGATAGCCTGATGGCCTTTGAAAAATATATTAACAAACAGCTGAAAAGCAAATACATGCAGGTGAAGGTGGTGATTATTCCGACCTCCCGCAAGCATTTGCTCGAAGATCTCAATATGTCGGAAATATCTATAAGTATTACGTGGCCTATAAATATATTGTCAAACAGGAACAGGTGAAAGAAGTGGGCAAGAATATCCTGCAGCAGCATTACATGAGCCTTTGATGGAGTGCAGTGATGAATGCCGATGATCGCAGTATCCTTTCGGTCACCTGTTACGGCCATTTTTTATCCCATTTCAACATGCTGGTCTTCCCGGCCATCCTGCTGCCGCTTTCCGCAAGGTTGGGAATGGAGATGGCGGATACCCTGGAACTCGCCTTTTACATGTACCTGCTCATGGGTATTTCAGCCCTTCCCTGGGGGTACCTGGCCGACAAGGTCGGAGCCAGGCCTCTGCTGGCTCTATTTTACGCGGGCGCCGGCCTCTGCGGGTTTGGTGCGGCTTTTTTTATTGATTCTCCCGGTGCATTGAAATGGGCCCTGGCCGGTATCGGTCTGTTTTCGGGTATTTATCACCCGGCAGGACTTGGCTGGATAGCCTGTTGTGTCTCAAAAACTTCAACCGGAATGGCCTATAACGGGATGTTCGGTAATCTCGGCCTGGCTCTCGGCCCTGTACTCGCCGGCCTGGCCAATTATTTCTGGGGTCCCCAGGCCGTTTATATCGGTCTGGGCCTGCTCAACCTTTTCGGACTTTTCCTGCTGTTGAAAGTCAACAGTCATACGATTTATAAAGAAGTACAGGCTGGGGAGGGGAAAGAAGATTTAGCCTCCTGGAGCAGTTTTGGTATCCTGCTGGTTGCAATGATGCTCGGAGGCATTGTCTACCGCGGGGCGACAGTGACCCTGCCGGCTCTCTTTGAAATCAACGGAACCGGCGTGTATGCGTCGTTCAACAGCCTGTTTAAGGGAAATCTTTCCGGAAACGTTGTCGCGGCCGGTATCACCTCCTGTCTGTACCTTGTCGGTATGCTGGGGCAATATGCCGGTGGCAGGGCAGGAGAGCGGTTCGATCTGCGCTGGAGTTACCTGGTCTTTCATGTACTGACTATACCTGCGGCGTTGCTCATCGGGTTGGTGACTGATATTCCATTGATGCTGCTCGCTACCTTTCATTCTTTTTTCCTGCTCGGCATGCAGCCCATAGAAAATACACTGGTAGCCCGTTTAACACCATCAGGTATGCATGGTTCTGCTTACGGCATGAAATTTGTATTAACCTTTGGAGTCGGTGCAGTGGCCGTACAGATTGTTCGGCTGGTTGAACAGAAATTTGGCCTTTCTTCTGTTTTTCCGGTTCTCGGGTTGGTTTCAATCGGGCTGGTACTGGTTATTGCGATTTTAATCAAAAAGGTGCCACCATTACGTTCATGATCGGGAAATATCATTTTTGTCGAGCCCGGGATAATTGGCTGGTGATTGGAATATGTTGGTTTACAATCCTCTGGTTATGGATTAGCATTCCTGTTAAAAAATTTTTGAAATTTCACCAAATAGACGTTATTTTTCCATGAGACATTATAGTCGAAGTATATCCTTATTTTTCGTCGTTTGTGGATTGCTCTTCACTCTTGCTCAGCCCTGTTTTTCGGCTGATGGAGATGCAGTTGACTTTCTAAGTGATGATTTCTATGAAGACGAAACTGCATCCATTGAAACAGACGACCCGCTTGAATCCTTTAACCGGGCAATGTTTCAATTAAACGACACCACCTATACCTATGTTTTTAATCCGGTTGCTGAAGGATACAGCAAAGTCGTTCCCCCTGATATCCGTGGAGTGGTCTGGAATTTTTTCAGGAATCTAGAAGAGCCGGTTCGTTTTATCAACTGCCTGCTCCAAGGACGTATTTCCGACGCCGGCACGGTGTTTGTTCGCTTTCTCATAAATACCACCGGCGGTGTTGCCGGGCTTGGTAATCCTGCCGGGCGGGAATTCGGGTTTAAACGGGTCGAGGCCACCCTTGGCGAGACCATGGCAACCTGGGGTATCGGTGATGGCTTATATCTGGTTGTCCCCTTTTACGGCCCCTCCACCTTGCGTGATTTTACCGGTACTGTTATTGACGGTTTTGGTATGACACCCTATTATACGTTCACCGATGATCTTGGCGTTATGGCCGGTATATATCTTGGTAAGGAAACCAATAAACTCTCCATGAGTCTGGGTGAGTATGAGGAGTTCAAAAAACTAAGTTTTGATCCCTATGTAGCCTTGAGAAACGGGTATTTTCAGTACCGTAAAAAATTACGTGACCATTCGGTTCCCAATGACGGTGAATAGAAACTGTTTTCACAGTCTTTTTTAAGAGATTATTATGAATATAAAAAATACCATTAAAACGCCTTCCACCGTGCTCGGTATGCTGATGATTCTCCTTCTGGCGACACCAATTGCCGGTCTGTCTTCAACTGTCCCTGATCCGACACAACAGATGAAGCCCTTTGTCAACAAGATGACCAAAATACTTGCCGAGGCGGATGTTAAAAATGATAGTCAATGCAGTATCTGTCAACGGCTTATTGATATCTCACGGGAACGTTTTGATTATAATGAAATGTCCAAACGGGTCCTGGGTAAGGCCTGGCGAAAACTGTCTAAAGAAGAAAAAGAGAACTTTGTTGACCTGTTTACCGAACTGTTGCAGTATGCCTACGTCGGTAAGATTCAAAATTATGCCGGTCAATCCATTGAATTCACAGGCCAGCGCATCAAGGGCAAAAGAGCTGAGGTTAAAACCGAACTCGTTGACAACAATAAAACCATTCCTGTCTCCTATATCATGCTGCTTGAAGGAGACCAGTGGATGGTCTATGATGTGGTGGTCGAGGGTGTGAGTCTGATTAGGAACTATATGGAACAGTTCCGCGAGATTTTGCGTAAGGAACAGTACAGCGGTCTGGTTAAGCAGATTGAGAAAAAAGTCAAAGAACTCCAGGATGAACGGGCGCAACGTATTGCCAAGCAACAGCAATAATCAGGCTCAATTCCAATAAATCATGTTTGATATTCAGCACTATCTGGCCAAAAAACGAAAAAGATTTGAACAAGAACTTGACACTTTGATGCTGTCGGCCGACGGCGACTTTGCAGACCATGTTGCGGCCATGCGGTACAGTCTTTTTATCGGCGGTAAGAGGGTCCGACCGATTCTCTGTCTGGCCGCAGGAGAATGTATCAGCCCGGATCCTGCTCTTGAAGAACGCCTGCTGCCTGTCGGCTGTGCCCTTGAATGTATCCATACGTATTCTCTTATTCATGATGACCTTCCAGCCATGGATAATGATGACCTCCGGCGCGGGCACCCCACCAACCATAAGAAGTTCGGCGAGGCCGGGGCTATCCTCGCCGGTGACGGGTTGTTGACCTTTGCCTTTGACCTGCTCTCCGATCCTCGTTTTACCGGACTTTCCGATGCGTCAAGACTGCAGATCATTCATACCATTGCCGGGGCTGCAGGTTCGCTGGGCATGGTCGGCGGGCAGGCGCTGGATATGAAGAGTGAGGGCCGGAAAATTAGTTTTGAGGATCTGCAAACCATCCATCGAAGCAAGACCGGGGCCCTGATAACAGCCTCTATTCTTTCCGGAGCCATCGGTGCCGGCGGCTCACGGAGTCAGCTTGATGCCCTGCGGGTCTATGGGGATAATGTCGGTCTGGCCTTTCAGATTGTCGATGACCTGCTTGATGTTACCTCCACAACTGAAGAGCTTGGTAAGACCGCCGGCAGTGACGTCGAGCATGACAAGGTCACATATCCGGCCTTTTTCGGTATTGAGAAAACACGGCAAATGGCTGGTCAGGCTGTGCAGGCAAGTCTGGATGCTCTGTCGGACTTTACGGACAGGGCGGGCCCTCTTCGTTCCCTTGCGCAGTATATAGTTGATCGCACAAAATAAAGTTACGGTAAGCGATCACAGCACCGCATATTCACACGGTCTTCCCTGGCCCCATAGAGGGGCTATCGCGGAGTCTGCACTTACCTGCGAACAGAGAAGCCTGCACAATCTGCACCACCTGAGATCGATTACATGCCGAGTATAACCTGTCGCTGTGTTACTTGCCCTGTGATGGCTTACAAGGTAAGGTGTATTTGTCGGACGTTACCCAAAGACGTGGAGATGGAGACATGAAGGTCGGGTATTATCATTCCTGGAGTTTCCATAATCTTCTTGTCTGGCTGTTGTTATATATTCTTGTCGGCCCCATTTTAGCAAAACTGCCTGCGGCTAAGATTCTGGTCAGTCTGCTGATGAGTGCAACACTGTTCTCTGCGGTGTACGTCATAAACCGGCAAAGTAGAATGTTTATCGGTACCATCATTCTGATGGGGGTGACTCTTATCCTCTTCTGGGGCGATGTCTTTAACCTGTTCTCGTTTACCGGAATGGCCAGTTCCGGGATTCTCTGCCTCTATCTCGGCCTCCTTTCATTCTCCATAGGCCGAATACTGTTTTCCGCCCGAACTATAACACCGGCTCTTATTTCCGGGGCACTCTGTCTCTATCTGATTTTTGGTATGTTCTGGGGCAGTCTCTACTTCCTCCTGGAACTGTTGCAACCCGGTTCCTTTGTCGGGGACCTGCTTTCCAATCCTGAAAAGTATTCCGATCTTCTTCATTATTTTCAATATTTCAGTTTTGTCACCCTGACTACGCTCGGGTATGGCGATATTTTACCGCAGACCGAAATTGCCACAGCCTTCTGTCAGGTAGAGGCGATTATCGGTCAGTTTTTCATGGCGGTACTGGTCGCACGGTTTGTCGGTATCCACATTGCGCAGGAATTCAGTACCCAAAAGTGAAAGGTGTTCAATCTTTTTATGGAGTATTTTTATTTTGAAATCAATGCATCTGGTTCTTGTATAACCTGTCCGCCGCCGGTTTCGTGGCTTCTCGGAGTCTCACGAGTTCGCTTGTCATGTGGACATTGCCACATCACTACCGGAAGTCTTCGCTATCTACGACACCGACAAATAACTCAACCGGAACAACATTATGCCGATCCTGCCTGAGAATAAAACAAAACTGGTCTGTACCATCGGCCCTGCCTCTGACTCGCCTGAGATGATCGAACAGATGGTCGAGGCGGGAATGAACGTGGCCCGGCTCAACTTCTCCCACGGAAATTTTGCCGGTCATGGAGAAGTCATCCGCAGGATTCGGGCCGCTTCCGACAAGACCGGTAAAAGAGTGGCCATTATGGCCGATCTTCCCGGCCCCAAGATGCGGATCGGCCATTTTGAAGAGGAACCAGTTTATCTGCGCAAGGGCAAGCAGTTTGTTTTAACAAGTGATGATGTTGCCGGCACCCGTGAACGGGTTTCTATCACCTTGAAAACACTACCCCGGGCCGTGCAGCCCGGAAATATCCTTTTTCTTTCCGACGGGTTGATTCAGCTTCAGGTTGAGCGGGTAGTGGGAATGGATATTTTTTGTACCATTCTGGTCGGTGGAGAACTTCGTTCCCACAAGGGTCTGAATATTCCCGGAATTGACCTAGGAGTCAGTGTTTTTACTCCCAGGGATCGACAGTGCATGCAGTTTGCCCTGGAACAGGGGGTTGATGCAGTCAGCCAGTCGTTTGTCAACTGTGGAACCGATATTGAAGAGGTCCGGCAGGCGGCTCATGAAATGGGGTTTGATCCGTTCATCATTGCCAAAATTGAGCGAGCCGGTATTATGGATACCATTGATGAAATTTTGACTGCATCCGACGGCATCATGGTCGCCCGCGGCGATCTTGGGGTTGAGATTCCCATCGAACGAATAGCTGTTGCGCAGAAATTTATAACCCGCAGGGCCAATCTGCAGGCAAAGCCGGTGATCACCGCCACCCAGATGTTGGAATCCATGACCCGTAACCGCAGGCCTACAAGGGCTGAGGCCACGGACGTTGCAAACGCCATTTTAGACGGTACCGACTGTGTCATGCTTTCCGAAGAATCCGCCATGGGTGAGTATCCTTTGGAATCGGTGCAGATGCTGGCAAAGATTGCCGCTGCAACTGAGCCCCATCGTCCGCCTAAACATTTTGAACGGGCCCTGCAGTGTTTGAATTCTCCGCTGCCCAGAGTTGGGATGGTTGATTCGATTACCCAAAGTGTTGAGTCTATAATGGATGATCTTGAGAGTACTGCGGCAATTCTTGCCCCAACTGCCAGCGGTCATACCGCACGCAGCTTGACCAGATTCAGACTGCCGACATGGATTCTGGCCGTCAGCGGGAGTGAGAAAACCTGTCGCGAACTGCTCTTTTCCTATGGCGTACAGCCAATTTTGGAAAGTGGACATCCCGATGACTGGACAGAATCCGCACGAGATTATGCACGTGAGTTTTCACTTTCAGGAAAATATATGATCCAGACCGAAGGTCCTTCGCCTGTTCATCCTGCAGCCAATCATAAAATGGAAATTATTCCACTCTCATGAGACGAGTTTTGTGTCTCTTTCATAAAAAATCGGTTGTGGAATGAAAATAGTTGTAGCGCCAAATGCCTTTAAGGGTTCAATGACTGCCGGCCGTGCCGCGGCCGCAATGGCTGAAGGGATCCGCCGGGTTCTGGCTGATGTTCAAATTGATCTTGTCCCGGTGGCCGACGGTGGTGATGGTCTGGTTGATGTAGCCCTGAATGCCTTGCAGGGTGAGCGTTGCAAACTCCTTGTTACCGGACCTCGGTTTGACCTTGTTGAAGCGGAGTTCTGTCATGTTCCGGAACAATCGTTTGCCGCTCTTGAAATGGCACTGGCATCCGGTCTGGCCCTGCTGCCTGAAGACATGCGTGATCCAACTCAGACCACGACGCTGGGTACCGGTGAGCTGATTCTGGCCGCCCTTGATCTTGGTGTGAAAAAGATCGGAGTCGGCATCGGCGGCAGTGCAACTTGTGACGGTGGTATCGGCATGGCGACTGCCCTCGGTGTCCGTTTTCTTGATGACGCCGGACGTCCTGTTTCCCCTGTGGGTGGTGCATTACAGGATATTGCCCATGTTGATCTATCCGGTCTGGATCCCAGGATTGGCGATACTCATATTGAGGCGGTTTGTGATGTGGAAAACTCCCTGCTGGGAGAGCAGGGTGCTGCCCGGGTGTACGGGCCGCAGAAAGGAGCTGATCCCGGACAGGTTGAACAACTGGAATCCGGGCTGAAAAATCTGGCCCGGGTGATTAAGGCCGATCTCGGTCAGGATGTCTGTGAGCTTCCCGGTGCTGGTGCTGCCGGGGGACTTGGTGCCGGTCTCCATGCCTTCCTCGGCGCTGCCCTTCGTCCCGGGGTGGATGTCGTTCTCGATCTGGTGGGCCTGGACGAAAAACTTGAAGGAGCTGATCTTGTTTTAACCGGTGAAGGACAGGTCGATTTTCAGACGGCTTTTGGTAAGGCCCCGGCCGGAGTAGCAATGCGGGCGAAAAAACAAAAAATACCCTGCATAGTTGTGGCCGGATCCGTGGGAGAGAATCTTGGAGATTTACACAAACAGGGAGTGGATGCGGTTTTCAGTCTCTGCTCCGGGCCGATGTCGTTACAGGAGGCCATGCAACAGGCCGAAATTTCTATTACACGAGTAACGGAACAGGTGCTTCGCTGTTTTCTGACTGGTCAACGAGCCATCACCTCTTAATTTCGCTGAGGTTATCATCTTTATTAAGGGTTTCTTTTATTGGGAGTGATTGGAGAAACGGGATTGTTCCGCCGGAATTTCAGTATAGGATAACGGGGAGTTAAGTGATTTCCTTAACTCCTCGTTTCTGTTGTTTGCACATATTTCGCAAACTCTTTGGCCTGATTTTTCTTTTCCAGGGCCAGTCTGCCGCTTAACCGGAAATGGGCTGTCCCAGCCCCGCATTTCGCAGGGTTGTCTCATCCGGGCCTCGGCCGGTACAGCATCCGGCAAGTTTCCCGTTGATCGCTACTGCCGGGACAGAGCGGACATTGAGCTCCCTTGCCCTGGTCGCTCCCCTGATGTCTTTCATGTCGACAATCTCGACTTCACATGAAGGACAGGCCAGGCCTTTTACCCTTGCCACTGTTTCTTCACAGAGCGGACAACCTGCACTGAAAACTTCGATTTTCCTGGTGTTCATATCAAGTACCTCGTTTGTTGTGGTTGGTTGTGTACGGCACATCCAATGGCTTAACATGGATATCGACGGTACCTTTCCGAGGCCAGGCATTCCATATTGATGCCGTTATCAGAAGAATTGCTCCTCCATAGACCAACGGGTTTGAGTTCAGGTAGAACTTACCCGTCAGAATTGCAGCAGAAGAAAAAATGCCTATCAGTAAAGGGCCGTAACCACGTCTGTTGGGTGCCCTGTAACTAAAGGTGACAAGTGTAACCAAGAGAAAGAACAGCGTCAGCGGCAAAAGGTACTCATCACCGATTAAAAAGTTGAGCCCGACCGAGCTTAAGAGTCCTGCATAGGCAGGCCAGCAAGCCGGTCAGGTCAGTCTCGGCAGTAAGGCAATACCCACACCGGGAACTGCGCCTAATATTTTTCCTGGAAAGGACATTAAATCTCCTCAGTCATTATTGTCAATTATTGCTCCTATTATCGGGCAGCTCCTGAGAGGACCGGCCCCTGGGCAGGCGTTGGTTATTTCTCTCAGACCTGCTTTGATCCGCTCAAGGTCTTGTATCTTTTTTTCCACTTCGATAAATTTTTTTCAGCCTGTTCCTTTATCTCCGTACAGGTGGTATCCGGGGCCGCTCGCAGGTGGAGAAGCTCTTTAATTTCCTTGAGCGAGAATCCCAGATTTTTTGACCGGGTGATAAACAGCAGTTGCTGCAGGCTTTCCGGTGAATAGACCCGGTATCCGGATTCATTGCGGGCGGGCGGCGGCAGCAATCCCTTTTTTTCGTAAAAGCGAACAGTCTCTACCGTGATACCTGCCTGCCCGGCTACTTTGCTGATTTTCATGTTCACACTCCATACCCTCAAGATATCCTCTGCTGTAAAACAGTATAACCCCTGAACCATACTTCAGGGTCAAGGGGGAATATGGAAAAAAATAAAATAATCGAAACAGGTGGGTCTAAGTATTGGTATTACAGAGTGTTATTGATGCGAAGCGGTGCGGGATGTGTTAAGGGTACTGCAATGGCTGCAGTTAAGATGGTTGCAAAAAATGGAGAATTGATCTCGGCCCAGGGAGAACAGAAGCGGTCCCTGGGCAATCGGAACAGGGTTACAGGCCCAACTCACGCAGGAGTTGTTCGTTGGTGGTCCATTTTTTCTTTACCTTGACCCAGAGTTTCAAGGTGACCCTGCAGCCCAGAAGTTGTTCAATGTCTTTGCCGGCGTCCTGCCGGATGCGGCCGAGCATTTTTCCCTGGCGGCCGATGATTATCCCTTTCTGTGAGCCACGCTCAACCAGAATAGTTGCGTGAATAACCACAGGCTTACCTGGTTTCCCTTCCTGAAAAGAATCGATCATGACCGCTGTTGAGTAGGGAACTTCTTCTCTGGTCATCAGAAAGATTTTTTCACGAATGAGTTCTGCGACAATAAAACGCTCGCTGGCATCGGTTGGAATGTCATCGGGGTAGTATTGTGGTCCCTCGGGCAGCCGGTCGGCAAGCTGCTGCAGCAGAACGTCGACCCCCTCGCCTTTGAGGGCGGAAATCGGCACAACTTCGGCAAAAGGGTGCAGGTCGGCGTACCAGTTGATAACCGGCAGCAGCTGATCGGCCTGAAGCAGATCGATCTTGTTTAAGGCCAGCAGGGCAGGGCACTGTATCCGGCTGAGGTACTGTTTATACTCCTGTCGTCGCTTTTCCAGCTGATCAATATTCATGGCCGCCGCATCGGCAAGAAAGAGAACGACATCGGCCTCGGACAGGCTTTCCAGAGCCACCCGGACCATTTCCCGGTTCATCATCTCACGGGGTTTATGCAGGCCCGGAGTGTCCAGCATGATGATCTGGTAATCCGGTCCGTTGACAATGCCCAGTATCCGGTTTCTGGTTGTTTGCGGCCTCGGGGTGACGATGGCTATCTTCTGGCCCAGAAGCCGGTTGAGCAGGGTAGATTTTCCGGCATTGGGCGGGCCGATAATGGCGATCACCCCTGATCTGTAGGGTGATTTTTTTTTGTCGGGTTTATCGGTCTGCATAGTCATTTTTTGAAGTAATTTGGCCAGATATTCCAGTAAACTTGTCGTCCCTGGTGAACGGTCACGTGATTTGTATCCATATGTCGGTCAATATCATATACCATGAAAAACAACTTGGAAATTTACTGAGTGTGCATTGTTTTCAGGCAAAAGTAATGACAACGGCGGCTATTTCTGCTATCCATCATTGCACTGGAAATCAGAGCCTCGAAAGGCTGCCCGGGCTTGCGGAATAATGATCAGGAAATTTTATCCGAAAATCGCCCACGAAGTGATACCGCATCAGGCTATTTTCATCCTTGGTTGTGGCTGTGACGTTAAAAAATCCCGGAGTCTGCGCTTCGCTCCGCTTACCTGGTCCAGCCATGCTAGTTTATCCGTAAGCCTGTAAACTGTAAACTGTGAACCGTAAACTGTAAACTGTTAAATATATGATTTTACCTGGCAGCATCGTTGAATACATAGAAGGCGGAAAGTTTTTCTGTGCCCTGGTCATCCAGGATACCGGAAAACGGCTGCGTCTATTGAATCAGAACGGCAGAGAGCTCAATATGCCGCAATCAAGAATCCTCCTTTCCTCAAAGACACGGTACAGTCTGGATATGAGCAGGACGGACCAGCTGCAACTGCTTAAACTTGCCTTTGACAACCGATCCAAACTGAGTGATACGATCGATCTGGTGGAGATATGGGAGCTTGCAGCTCAGGAGCAGCAGCCCTCATTTTCAGCAGACTTTCTGGCCGAATTGCAATTTGGCGGTGAACTCTCCGATGATCAGACCGCCGCCTTTCTCAGGGCCGTTTTCACCGATCGTTTTTATTTTAAATATAAAAACGGCAAGGTCACGGTGCATACGCCTGAGCAGGTTGAACAGCTTCGCCATCAGCAGGAAAAAGAGCAGGAAAAAGAAGCCCTGCTCAGTGCAGGCGCACAATTTTTGCAGAATCTGCATAAGGGGGAGCCCGTTTCCACCGAGGACTGGCCGGATCTGCCCAAGGTCCTGGAGTGGATTGAGGCATTTGTTCTCTTCGGCAGTGAGTTCAGTCAGGCCGACCTGGTTCGCCAGCTCCTTAAAAAGGCGGAACTGGTTGGACCCCATGACGGGTATCGGCTTCTGGTTCAGGCAGGGGTGTGGCAGAGAGATGAAAATCTGGCCCTGCTCAAGGCGGAACAGCCGGTTATCTTTCCCGACGTATGTCTGCAGCAGGCCAAGGAGATAAAGGAGCCATCAGCGGAAGAACTATTGGCTGATCCCAAACGCAAAGATCTGCGCGCCCTCGATGTCTTTACCATTGATGCCGCCTCTACCCGCGATTACGATGATGCCCTGCATGTGGAGGATCGTGGTGATACGATCCGGGTCGGGGTGCATATTGCCGATGTCGGCTATTTTATCCGCCCCGGTGATCCTCTTTTTACCCAGTCCCAGGAGCGGGCGACTTCGCTGTATTTTCCGGAAGGGCATATTCCCATGCTGCCGACCTCACTTTCCCAGGGCGTATGCAGTCTGCTCAAAAACAGGCCCAGGCCGGCGATGAGCTTTCTTATCAATCTGGACCGGGATGCAAATATTCTCAACTCCTCTATCGTTCGCAGTGTCATCCAGGTGAAACGTCAGCTCAGTTACCGGGAAGTTGATGAGATCCTGGAAAAAGACGATGGCCGGGAGCAGGAGCTTCAGCTGCTCAATCGGATACGGCAGCAGTTGCTGCAGAAACGGGTTGATAACGGTGCCCTGCTGCTTTCCCTGCCCGATGTCAATATTGATGTCCGCAACCGTGACAACATACAGGTTCGACTTTCACAGGTAGATACTCCGGCCAGAACCCTGGTCTCAGAGTTGATGATCCTGGCAAACGGGGTTGCCGCCTCATATTTGGCAGGCCAGGAGGCTCCGGGCCTGTTTCGTTCCCAGCCGCCTCCGAGAAAACGTCTGCTCAGCGGCATAAAGAACAGCATGCAGGACATTGCCCGCCAACGCCGCTTTCTTTGCAGGGGCGAACTGACGATCCATCCTAAACCGCACAGTGGCCTTGGATTGAACTGCTATACGACGGTCACCTCACCTATCCGCCGGTTTCTTGACCTTGTCATGCATCATCAGCTGGCCAATATGGTCTCCGGTAAGGGGATTCTCTTTTCCGGTGACGAGTGTAAAACCTATGCCGGGGTCATCAGTCAGAAACTCGGGCGGGCCAACGGAGTTCGTCAGCAGCGCCATCGGTACTGGATTCTGCGTTTCCTGGAGCCGCAGCAGGGAAGAACCGTTCCCGCTCTGGTTGTCGGACAGGGCCCGAAACGAGTCAACCTGCTGTTGACCGATTGTTTCTTTGATGTTGACTTGCCGGTCAACCCGGCTTTTCCAGTGGAACCCGGTGATACCGTCCGGATTTGTCTGGCCCGGGTCAATGCCCTGGACAATATCCTGCGGGTGGAGTGGTAGGGAGTTACGCCTGGGGTTGTGAGCTCGGGCTCAGGGGTAGATTATGCAAAAAGCTCCGCATCCTTGAGCAGGGGAGCCTTCCGGTCTTTGGCCGACAGTAGTGGCTCTCCTGCAATCGGCCAGTCAATGGCAAGGTGTGGGTCATTCCAGCGTATTGCCCGTTCATGTTCCGGGGCGTAATAATCCGTGGTCATATAGATAAACTCCGCCGCGTCGGACAGCACTACAAAGCCATGGGCAAAGCCTTCTGGAATCCAGAGCTGTTGTTTGTTTTCGGCTGACAACAACGCTCCCGTCCAGCTGCCGAAGGTGGGCGAACCCCTCCGGATGTCGACTGCCACGTCAAAAACCTTTCCGACAATGACCCGGACAAGCTTGCCCTGGGGCTGTTTGATCTGGTAATGCAATCCGCGCAGGACATTTTTTCCCGAGCGTGAGTGGTTTTCCTGGACAAATTCGGTGGAAAGCCCTGTTTCCTCCAGCCAGCGGCGCTGGTTAAAGCTCTCAAAGAAAAACCCCCGTTCATCTCCGAAGACCTGCGGTTCAATAAGCAGAATTTCAGGTATGGTTGTTTGTCTGATTTTCATTTTTTATATCCAAAACAGCCTTCAAGGCTGAGGCCTTTTGGGCCCTTAGCTGGTCCAGCCATGCTGGTTTATTTCTGTTCGTACATCTTTGTATAATACTGCTGATACGAGCCGTCCATGACCGACTCCGACCATTTTTTATTTTCAAGATACCAGTCTACGGTTTTTTTCATGCCCTGCTCAAAGGTATATTTTGGCCGCCAGCCGAGTTCACGATCTATTTTGCCGGCATCAATTGCATATCTCCGGTCATGACCGAGACGATCCTTGACCATGGTGATCAGGGTTTTTCTGGGTTTGCCGTTTTCCGGCAGACCGAGCTTGGTGTCGAGCATGTCGCAGAGCAGTTCAACCACATCGATATTTTTCTTTTCATTATGGCCGCCGATATTATAGGCCTCACCTGTTTGTCCATGTTCCAGCACCCGGACAATGGCCTCACAGTGATCGCGTACATAGAGCCAGTCGCGAACATTTCCGCCGTCTCCATAGACAGGTAATGCTTTGCCCTGGAGCGCATTGTTAAGTATCAGCGGGATTAGTTTTTCCGGAAACTGGTAGGGCCCGTAATTGTTGGAACAGTTGGTGATCAGAACCGGCAGGCCATAGGTATGGAAATACGCTCGAACAAAGTGGTCGGAAGAGGCCTTGGAAGCAGAATACGGAGATCTTGGGTCGTAGCGGGTTGTTTCGGTGAAATACCCGGTTTTACCCAGGGAGCCGTACACTTCATCGGTGCTTACATGGAGGAAACGACAATTATTGCCCTTGCCCTGGTCAAGCCAGTATTTTCTGGCTCCTTCAAGCAGGGTAAAGGTGCCGAAGACATTGGTCCGGACAAAGGTATCGGGGTCGGTAATGGAGCGGTCAACATGGGATTCAGCGGCAAAATGAACCACCGTATCAATCCCATGCTCCGTAAACAGAGCATCAATTAACTCTGGATCACAGATGTCACCTCGAATAAAAGTGTGCCGTGGATGGTCGGCAACACCCTCCAAACTCTGCAGGTTGCCGGCATAGGTAAGCTTGTCAAGGTTGATGACCTGCAGGTCTTGACGGGTTTCCAGCAGGAGACGGACAAAGTTGACACCGATAAATCCGCAGCCGCCGGTCACCAGGATTGTTTTGTTCATAAGTTCACCGCGCATGTGATCATTTCAGTAAGGAGGGTAGAGAGCGCTACTATAGAGGGAAGATCCCGGTCTGTCAAACCGGGATCTTTAAAAACAATTATGTCGAGAGGGGGAGGAGCAGAAAAAAGAATGAACGGTTGGGTTTTTCCGGGACGGTTATACCTTGAATTGCTTGACCAGGGTTGTCAGTGCTCCGGCCAGCTCGTTGAGTTTTTCCGCCGATCCAGCCAGTTCAGTGCTTACGCTATTTATTGCAACGGACTCGGCGTTGACTTCGGTAATGTCACTGGCAACCTCTCCGGCAACAATGGAGCTCTGTGCCACGTTTTCAGTGACTTCCTGGATGCCCTGCGAGGCCTGGCTGACGTTTTCAGAAATCTCCTGGGTGGTGGCGGCCTGTTCTTCAAGCGCAGTTGCAATCCCGCTGACGATCTCATTGACCTCCTTGACGATATCGGCAATGCCGCCGATTTCCGTCACTGTTACGGAAGTTGAGGACTGGATGGACTCGATGTTCTCACGAATATCCATGGTTGCCTCTGCAGTCTGCTTGGCCAGTTCCTTGATCTCATTGGCGACCACCGCAAAACCTTTACCGGCCTCTCCGGCCCGGGCTGCCTCAATGGTCGCATTCAGGGCCAGCAGATTGGTTTGTTCTGAGATTTCGGTTATGGTTTCAGTGACTTTGCCGATCTGTGTTGCCGCTGTTCCGAGTTCGTTGACCCGCTCCGATGCCCGCTGTGACTGGTTGACGGCATTTTCGGTGATACTTCTTGCGTTTTCCGTGTCTTGAGTGATTTTACTTATGGTGTCGGTCATTTCATGGACGGAACCGGCCATTATTGAGACGTTGGTTGAGGTTTCTTCTACGGCAGCGGCAACGGACGTCATATTGGCGCTCATCTCTTCAGCTGCAGCTGCGACGGAATTGGAACGTCCGGATACATCGTCTGAGCTCTCGGAAACCTGAGCGGCTATTTCAAGCAACTGTCCGGAAGTGGAATCCAGATTCACGGCATCGGCACTTACCTGACCGATTATCTGACGGAGATTGGTCGCCATTGCATCAAGGCTGGAGCCGATTTTTCCGAGTTCATCGGTCCCGGAAATACCGGAAACAGCGGTCAGGTCACCCTGGCCGAATTTTTCAGTAAAGGCATCTGCCTGATTGAGGCGTGAAATAATGGAGCGGATAGCCAGAAAGGCGAAAATACTGAAGCCGATCCCGATAACCACAAGGATGATCTGCAGGGTTAACAGGAATCGAACAGAGCCTTCGGCCTGTTGCTGCATCATGCTCACTGCCTTATTCATTTCTTTTAAAAGAACGACATTATTTACATTGAGCCAGTCAAGATCCTGCGGGGTATTTTTCCCCTCCAGTACCCTCTCGACCATTGGTGGAAACTGTTTCCACAGAGAAACAACATTATTTAACTGACTTAAAGCCGGTTCTGGGGCCGATGGAACCTGGCGATATTTGGTAGTTGTCAGGTCAAGGGACAAGGGCGCTTTGCCGGAACGGGTCAGGGCGGCCAGGGTCATGGCAAAAATTTTCATGGTGTTGCGAACCTGATCTGCAGCAGCAGTACCCGGCTTGCCGGTTATCTGTGATAACCACATGAAATAATGTAGTTCCTTGGACATTTTCTGGCTGAGCATTCTCTGCCGTCCGGCAAGGTTTATCAACAGGCCGTCATCTTTTTGTTTCTGAGTTACATACAGGGTTGCCAGGAACATCAGGACAATGATGCCGGCAAAAGAAAGCATGATCATTTTTAGTTTAAAATTAATACTCATTGAATTCTCCAACCAGTTAAAGTCATTATGTTTTCGTCAGGTTACGAAAAAAACAGAATTACCTGTGAGCAATCAGCCGCATTCAGCTAATGACATTGTGTCACAATCAATAAGGAAGTCAAGGTGATTCTACGGGGAACACGTTGGAAAACTAATGGGGATAACCAATCGCTTTTTGGTACAAAGAGTGGACTGCGGGGAGGGGGAATAAAAAGAACCTGTTATACAGGGTGGAGAGATTCATATAGCCGGTTGGGACAGCGAATACCTGAACGACCTTGACGGTCATTTACGAATTGACAAAGGGGATTCTCCAAATTTTTGGAGAATCCCCTTTGTGCAGAGTCAACCGCAGGGCTTAGACCTCGGTGACTGTAATTGCTCCTTCAGGGCAGACCTCAACACAGGTTTCACAGCCCAGGCATTCATCCATTTCAACCGGCTCGGATTTTTCATCAACCAGCTCAAGCACTGAAGCCGGGCAGCTGTTTACACATTCCTCACAACCAGTACATTTGTCTTTATCTACGTCTACTTGGAACATATCCTTATCCTCCGATAAAATAATTACAAAAGGGGTTTGATTACCCACCATAATCGTACATATCCATTAAATAAACGCATATGCCTTACCTGTCAACAGAGTTCACGGCTGCCGATATAATTAAATGTCAAACCTGGCCGTAAGCCTGTTTATATTGTCGGTATATAGTCAAAAAAAATCCCTGGAGCATTGCCGGTTCAGAATGCCGTTGATTAAAAAAGAAAGATACAGGCTATTCATTCTCTTCGGCAAAGATGAGCGCTGCCCCTGTCGCCATGGCTTCGGCAGTTTTTCGGCGGGCAGAGGTTAAAATACGTTGCACCGTGCCCCGGGAAACGCCCATTTTCTCACCAGCTTGTTCCTGAAATAATCCTTCGTAATCACAGAGTTTAAGTGCCTCAAGCTCATCCCTGAACAGGGTTATCTGCTTCAGGTTGATCAAAGGGGTTCCCGTGGGTTTAAAGGCTCTGCCACAGAAGTTCCCTTCACAACGTCTGACTTTTTTAGGTCGAGGCGACATAACTCACTGTTTTCATGTTTTAATAGATACCTTGAAGATGAATCTTTTCGCCGGGCATTCCTATAGATTTTTTGAAGAACTACAGGCTGTTGCAGGGAACTTCGGTCAGCAGTGCCACGCCTTGGCGTGGCTCGTGTCTGCGTTAGTCCGGCCCCGTTGTAAAAGTCTGTACCACCCGACGAAAAGTTGATTTTTAAAGGGTTGTCAGTTGTCATTTGCAATATTCAGGTAAATATACAATGGAACATGAAGCATCTGCAAGCTATTAGTGACAGTTCGCATGTCCTTTGCATGCCTGATCGGCCTGGATGATCGGGAACTGACCCTTCAACATCCCGTCGACAACCGACCTGACAGTCTGTGCAACGTTGCGGTCTGCATAGAATACATCAATGCCCGCATCGACAAATCCTTGCAGGGGCCGGGCACCGATCCCGCCGACGACAATTGCCTTGACATCCTGATTTTTTAAAAACTGCACCGGAACCATGCAGCCGCCGGCCCCGTGTTCCTGATTGGCGAGGGTGTCGACTTCGGCTATTTCACCGTCTTGTACTTTGATTATGGTAAACACATCGCAATGGCCGAAGTGATCGGAACGTCCGGCTTCCAGGCCACCTGGATTGTTGGATGGTACGGCAAAGAATAATGATTTGCTCATTGTCTGTTTTCTCCTTAATAAATGGGAAATGTATCTGAAACGCCATGTTTCAGAAATTTTAAGATAAATATTTTTTTAAGATAAATAATTCGTAACTGTTCAGGAATACTCTCACAGAGTCTACGCTTACCAACCTCTTCGCCAATTTATACCTGCTCGAGTAGTATAAGTACGCTTTGCAGTCCTGATGTAAACTCCGAATGAACAGGTAGCGCAGACTCCGAATCCAAGGCGCTCCAGAACAGTTACAGCTTAGAGTTTCGGGTACTTTGTTGCCTCGTCTGAAGAGTTGCAATAATTCTATTTTGCCACGGTTTATTTTTGAACATATGCACACAATATTTCTTTTCCTCACTGCTGTCAAGGTCGGAATGGTATATTTTTTTCTCTGTGCAGGGATGAGTTTCCCACTGTACTAGGGTTGGGAGGACGATGGGCCGGATCGCGGAGCCCGTTCTTTTCAATGGACAACTTGTACACGTTCAAGTATTTTATAATGTTTTTAAAAAAATCATTTATGCAGGACAGATCTGCTTTCCGCCGCAAAGCATACGCAATGAAATATTTTATATACATCCTGTTCTACCTGACAATGCTGTCCCTCCTTTTTCCCTTCGCTCTTTTAGCAGAGCAGAAAAAAGAGCCGGAGCTGGTGGACATCATCATAACCACATCCAAAAGCCACTTACTTCTCTTTGCCACTGTCAAAAACTGTTTTACCGAGGACATGGTCAAAGGCGTACACAACGGCATCCCGATCACCTTTAACTTCCATGTTGAGCTTGATGCCGTGCGCAGTGGCTGGTTTGATTCCACCCTGGTTGAGCCCACGCTGACCCATACACTGCGTTACAACTCCTTCAAAGAGGAGTACGAGGTCATTTTCTCGGAAAATAAAGGTCAGGCCGTCACTACTCGCTCTCTACAGAAGGCAAAGGATCTCATTGCTGAGGTTAGCGGTTTTCAGCTTATTGAACGTAAGAAGCTGGTGCCGGATGCGCCCTATGCTTTGAAAATCAAGGCCCCTCTGACGGAAGCAACTCTGCCGCTTGGAATGCATTACATCCTGCCATTCACCTCATTTTGGAATTTTGAAACCGATTGGAGAACTATTGAGTTTCGTTATTAGTCTTTGCAATTATGATGGACTTGTAAAAAGGCAAAAACGCCATTTGCACTGTACGTAAATACAAAAAGTTGCAACCTTCCCGCCGTCGGTGGCGAGGCTTTTCGAAGTCTTCGCTATCTACGACACCGACAATTATAAATAAAAACCCATTTACCCGGGCCAGGTATGCTCACTCAGGAACAGAAAAAAAAGAAACAACGGCTTGTCCGTTATGTTATTATTTTCTGCGCTCTGCTTATCCCGGTGCTGGGATACCTGCAAAGCGGTCTGCTCAAGGGAGAAACCTCGCTGCCGATCTCGAGCACGGTGCTCATTTTCGCCCTGATCAACATCAACGGCCTCCTGCTCCTGCTCATGCTCTACCTGGTTCTGCGGAATCTGGTTGAACTCATCTTTGAACGTAAACAGAAGATTCTTGGTTCAAAGCTGCGAACCCGGCTTGTCATTTCCTTTATTGCCCTGTCGCTGGTCCCCACCATCATTCTTTTTCTTGTATCCATGCGTTTTGTTTCAACTTCCATGGATTACTGGTTCAACTCGAATGTTGAAGACTCACTGCAGGCATCACTGAAACTGGCCCAGACCTTTTACCACGACATCGAGAAACGGGCCGAGAACATGGGCAGGCAGGTGGCTCTGCTCATGGAAAACGGCAAGGTGCAGACCGACGATATTGATGCCTTGCAGCAGCTCTTTGAGCGCACCCTTGCCATAGCGCCCCCGGGCGCCCCGGACGGCCTCACCCTGCTTGATAACAATCGTAAGGAACTTGTCATGGTCCGGGGACCACGGCTGCTTCCCATTGTGCTGCCTGCCATACCCACTGAGGCCGTACGCATGGCCCAGGATAAAGGACAGACAAAAATCGTCTCCGCCAACACCATGATTGGGGAGCTGGTCCAGGCCATTGTTCCCATTCACCTGTCAACCGATGAGGACGATCTGTTCTTCCTGGTGACCACCCTGCTGATCCCCTCTGAAAAACTTTCCCTGATGCAGGCGGTGTCCAAAGGAATCACCGACTATCAGCAGCTGGTGATGCTCAAGGCTCCCATCAAACTCAGCCTGATCATAATGCTGCTGATCATAACCCTGCTGATTCTCTTTGGTGCTATCTGGTTCGGATTTTATATTGCCCGGACTTTAACCGGCCCCATAAACAAGCTGGCCCTTGCTACCCGACGGGTGGCTGATGGCGACCTGGATTTCACCCTGGAAAAAGAATCCGATGACGAAATGGGAATGCTGGTTGATTCATTCAACAGTATGACCGCCGACCTTCTGGCCAGCAACCGGCAACTGGCCCAGGCCCATGATGCCCTGCAGCAAAGCACATCCATTTCCGAACAGCGCCGGCAGTACCTGGAAACCATCCTTAAAAATGTTGCGGCCGGCGTCATTGCCATCAGCGAAGATAACCAGATCACTACCATCAATCGTTTTGCCGAGGAACTTCTGAAAATTGATCTGTCCTCTTTTCTGGGCCAGGATTTTCATGAGGTGCTGGCCCGGCCGCATGTGATGGTTATGGACCGGTTCCTCCGTGAACTGCACGAGTCGGGCAAACATTCCATTGAGCGTCATCTGCGATTGACCGTGCGCCCGGGTGAGACCCTCTCGCTGCTGGTCAATGTGACCCGGATGTTTGATGACGAACACCAGCCCATCGGCTATGTCATTGTTTTCGATAACCTGACCAATCTCGAAAAAGCCCAGCGTCTGGCCGCCTGGCAGGAGGTGGCACGTCGTATTGCCCATGAGATAAAAAATCCCCTCACCCCTATTCAGCTTTCAGCCCAGCGTCTGCGCAAACGCTATCTGGACAGTCTGCCCCGTGACTCTGACATCTTTGATCAATGTACGGCAACCATTATCACCCAGGTGGATGAGATCAAACGGCTGGTGAGTGAGTTCTCGGATTTTGCACGTATGCCGAGGGTCAGGAAAAACTCAGCGACATGGCCGGGATGATAACGGATACCCTGGTCCTGTACCGTGAGGCCCATAAACACATCGGATTTTTCACGGACATTGCACCGGATATTTCGTCGTTTCAATTCGATCCGGTACAGATGAAACGGGTATTGATCAATCTGCTCGACAATGCGGTCGGTATTCTGCCCGAGGGCGGAGAAATCCATATCGAACTCAAACGCAAGCAAAATTCCGTTTTGCTGTCCGTTGCCGACAACGGACCCGGCATCAGCGACAAGGTCAAACCCCGGCTCTTTGAACCCTACTTTTCAACCCGTAAGTCCGGAACCGGCCTTGGCCTGGCCATCACCCACACCATCGTCGCAGAACATAACGGCTCTATTACCGTGCATGGGAATGTACCCACCGGCTCGGTCTTTACAGTTGAGCTCCCGGTTGATACCTGATATATATTTTAGTTGGTGAAGAACAGCCTGTTAACAGCTGTAGAATCCCGTGGCTTCGGATACACAGAGAGAACTGAAGACGTTTTTTCGTCTTTCGACACCTGATACCTGACACCTGATACCTGAATCATGCCGGACACTATCCTGATCATAGACGATGAAGCGCCCATACGGGAGGCGTTGTCTGGTATTCTTGCCGATGAGGGATTCAAGGCATTAACTGCGGCCAATGCTGAAGAGGGGTTCGGAATACTGGAAAGGGAAGAAGTCCAGCTCGTCCTGCTTGATATCTGGATGCCCGGCATGGATGGTCTGGAGGCCCTGACTGTGATCAGAGAGCGCTTTGACCTGCCGATTATCATGATCTCCGGCCATGGAACCATTGAAACTGCGGTCCAGGCCACCCGCAAAGGAGCGTTTGATTTTATTGAAAAGCCCCTTTCCTATGATAAAATTATCCTGGCCATCAAAAACGGCATTCATGTCGCCCGTCTGGAACGGGAAAACAGGCTCCTTAAGGCGGCAAGCCCGAAACAGACCGAAATCACCGGTACTTCACCGGCTATTCTCAGGGTCAAAAAACAGATTGAGCGGGTTGCGCCCACCGATGCCTCGGTCCTGATCCTCGGTGAACACGGCACCGGCAAGGAGCTGGTTGCCCAGACCATTCACCACCAGTCAACCCGCAGCGGGCATCCCCTGGTCGAAGTCAACTGCGCCGCCATTCCTGAAGACCTGATTGAATCCGAGCTCTTCGGTCATGAAAAGGGATCCTTTACCGGGGCAACGGAAAGAAGGCAGGGAAAATTCGATCAGGCCGACGGCGGTACTCTTTTTCTTGATGAGATCGGTGACATGAGCCTGAAAAGCCAGGCCAAGGTCTTGCGTATCCTCCAGGAACAACGCTTTGAACGGGTAGGGGGCTCTAAGACCATCAACGTCGATGTCCGTATCCTGGCGGCAACCAATAAAAACCTGGAAGAGGAAATCGCCGCCGGTAATTTTCGGGCCGACCTGTTTTACCGGCTTAATGTGGTTCCCATAGAGGTTCCCGGGCTCAATGATCGTCGGCAGGATATCCCTCTGCTGGTGGAGGCCTTCCTGTCACAGTTCCGGAAAAAAGGGCTGGGCAAAAAAGAATTCACCTCCAGGTCGTTAGAGCTGTTCATGGCACACTCGTGGCCGGGGAATATCCGTGAATTGAAAAATATGGTTGAACGTCTCCTGATCATGACCTCGGGTTCAATTATCCACTCTGAAGATGTCGGCCAGTATCTCGGGGACCCTGCGGAAAATCCGGCTTCGATACCGTTTCCTGAGGTCGTGGCCGATTACCGGAACCTTAATTTCAAAGATGCCCGCAAACAGTTTGAACACGACTATCTCAAAGCCCGTTTGATTGAAAACGAGGGCAACATTTCACGCACGGCCCAGCAGGTCGGCATGGAGCGAAGCCATCTCCACAAAAAGGTCAAGGCGCTGGCAATAGAACTCAACCCGGCCTCATCCGCCTGAGAGTTTTTTAATTTTTTAAACGGCACCCAGGCCCGGGCTTGTTGCAGTCTGCACTCTCCTGCGAAATCAACGCACAAAAAAAACAACAAATAAACAAAATAATATAGAGGTTACTGTATGGTTTTTCCAGAATATCGGCCCCGCCGTATGCGCCAGAACGAAACCCTGCGGGCAATGATCCGTGAAACACGACTCTCCCCTGATCAGATGATCTATCCCCTTTTTGTCATGCCCGGAAAAGGGAAGAGGGAAGAGGTCTCCTCCATGCCCGGTGTCTATCGGATCTCCGTTGATCAGCTCAAAAAAGAGGCTGCGTCCTGCATGGAGGTCGGGGTCAACTCGGTTATCCTGTTTGGGCTGCCGGAGAAGAAAGACGCCATGGGGTCAGGGGCCTATGCCGGGGACGGTATCGTCCAGCGGGCTATCCGTGAGCTCAAGAATTCCTGTCCGGAGCTCAATGTGATCACCGATGTCTGTCTCTGTGAATATACCGATCATGGTCATTGCGGCTGTCTGGTCGGACATGAGGTCGATAATGATGCCACCCTGGAACTGCTGGCAAAAACCGCCCTGTCCCATGTAAAGGCCGGAGCCGACATTGTCGCTCCTTCTGATATGATGGATGGCCGGGTCAGTGAGATTCGTTCCACTCTGGATGAAAACAACTTTCATATGATCCCGATCATGTCGTATGCGGTTAAATATGCCTCGGCTTTTTACGGGCCGTTCCGGGATGCGGCCGACTGCGCGCCCCAGTTCGGTGATCGGCGCAGCTATCAAATGGACCCTGCCAACATTCGTGAGGCCCTGCGGGAGGCAACTCTTGACGTGGAAGAGGGGGCCGATATCCTGATGGTTAAACCGGCGGTTGCCTATCTTGATGTCATCAGCCACTTACGTGATGAATTCGACCTGCCGGTTGCGGCCTATCATGTCAGTGGAGAGTATGCCATGATCAAGGCGGCTGCTGAAAAGGGCTGGATTGACGGTGACCGGGTCATGGCCGAGACCCTGCTCTCCATCAGGCGGGCCGGGGCTGATATTATTATCACCTATTTTGCCAAAGATATGGCCAGGCTGTTACGGCAGGGGTAGCCGGGTGGATATGCGGAGATATCCGGTTTACCTGAGAACTCGACCTATAACCAGTAGCAGGGGATGTTTATGAGAAGAATGCGCATTGTTACCTTATTGTTGATCTTTACTTGTTTTCATTCATTAGCCTTTGCTGAAGATACTCAACCAAAAGAGCGTTTTCAAAAAGATGGCGAATCCATAGTGATTGATTCTCTAACCGGTCTGATGTGGGCACGGCAGGACAATGGCAAAGATATTGACTGGTGGGCTGCCAGCGATTTCTGTAAGGAGTTCAATGCCGGGGGGTACACGGACTGGAGACTGCCGGATATAAAAGAGCTTGCCACCCTGTATACACCTGAGCAGAGCAACGAAGATGGATACCTTGTTGCCGGCCCCATAAAATTAACCGACTGTTGTATCTGGTCCTCTTATGATATCCTGGGAGGAGCTTTAACATTTAGCTTCAAGTCTGGGAAAAGAAACCCCAATTCCTTTGGAAATACGTATCAATTACGAGTACTGCCCGTTCGAGGCACCAGCAAAATAAATTTACGAAAGTATAAGACTTTTTGAGAAGGATCAACGGAAAAAAAGAAACATGCCCAGTATCGGCTGGCATCTGATCTGCTCGGCCCTGGCGGCTGAGCGAGACCCACCACTGTGGCTCAGCTCTACAGAGACTTGAATTATGATGGACTCGTAAAAAGGCAAAAACGCCATTTGCACTTCACGGAATTACAAGAAGTTATAACCTTTCCGTCGTCGGTTTTGTGGCTTTTTGCGACACCGACAATCATTGGGTTGTCCTTCTTGTTACCCTGCTAAGAGGAATGATATCCGGCTGTAAATGAATCAACTTCTTGAATTTATTAACGTTTTGTGGCTTGCGGAGCTGTTGAGGAGGATAACTTATAGATAATTGATAAATTAACAGGTTACGCTGCTTTCGGCGGTGTAATTACTTGTTAGCCGTCCTAAAATGAGATGCCGATGAAGGAAGAAGAAATTTATGCAGTCGTTGAGGCTGCAGTAAAAAATAGTGCTGGAATGGATGCCTGGCAAATATTTATGCTTATAGTAGCAAGTGCATTGGCTGCTTTTTTTGGAGCATATTTAAAAGAGAAAGCAAAAGGGGCTGCGACGAAAGAAGATATAGAAGAAATCACACAAAAAATCGAAGGCGTAAAACGTGAAGTTGAGAAAAATAAGGAAATTGATTCAATTAAATACAATTTAAAATATGAAGCATGCCTTGAATCATTGAACCTCATTGATGCTCACTTCAGCCATTTGCTAACGCCATCAAAAGAGGGGGACATTATCAAACAATATGCATCTACTAAAGATGCAAGAAAATGTCACAGTAAATTAATATTGTCTTGTGAGAACACTGAGTTAATCGAAAAATTTGATGAAATAATGTTTGGCCCAAAAAACACAGAAACTACTTCTCGAGCACCTACTGATTTATTAAATGATTACCGTAATTTAATTCGTAAAGAGTTGGAGTTTGGTGGGGAATTATCATTGGATCGTGATCGAGCTTGGTTTGGCAAATTAAACTGCGAGAACAAAAACGGCTAACAAGGCAAGCGCACTCGGACAGCCACAACACCATCAGAGCCATCTGGAAGAAAGAATGTGCCAGGTTATCTTTTGTGTTCGGGCAGTCATCTCTCCTCTGCTGGCGAATATCTACCTGCATTATGCCTTAGACCTTTGGGTAAACCAGTGGCGCAAGGGCGCTCATGGTGATGTGATCATCATTCGTTATGCGGACGATTGGATCACGGGATTTCAGTACCAGAACGAAGCGACTCGCTTCCGGCAGGAATTGCAGGAGCGGCTGGCCAAATTTGGTTTGGAAATGCACAATGAGAAGACCCGTCTTCTGGAGTTTGGCAGGTTCGCGTCAGCCAACCGAGCCAAGCGTGGAGATGGAAAGCCGGAAACGTTCGACTTTCTTGGTTTTACACACATCTGTGCGACGACCAGGAAGAACAACAGATTCACAGTACGGCGTAAGACCATCGCCAAACGTCTTCGGGCCAAGATAAAGGCAGTGCGGAAGGAGATCAAAAGACGTATGCACTTACCGGTTACCGCCCAAGGGAAATGGCTTCGTGCAGTAATCACAGGTCACCTGAACTACTATGCCGTGCCCGGTAACAGAAAGTCTGTCGATACCTTCCGGACGGAGGTGATGCGAAGCTGGTTTCGTGCGTTAAGACGCCGAAGTCAGAAAGGACGCAACCTGACCTGGGAACGTATGAAACGACTGGTAAGGACGTGGATACCCACCGCCAAAATAAAGCAACCATATCCGAGTCAGCGGCTACGCGTCATTTGACCCGAGGTAGGAGCCGTATGAGGTAGTTCCTCACGTACGGATCTGTGCGGGAGGTGCCGGGCAACCGGTATCCCTACCGCGATACGAATATTTTGGTATTTTCCATACTTGGATGTTATCTCCTGTCTCATGCCAAGACGATCCAGAATCATTGTGCCCACTGTTCCGCTCCATGTTATACAGTGCGGGAATAATCGGCAGGCTTGTTTTTATGCTGACGAAGATTATAGGTTCTATTTTGAGTGGCTGCAGGAATATGCCGATAGTTCAGGCTGTCTTGTTCATGCCTTTGTTTTGATGACAAATCATGTTCATCTTTTGTTCACTCCTGAAAGATCCGATAGGCTGGAAATCTTATGAAACGCCTTGGTCAGCGTTATGTTCAGTACGTCAACCGGAAATATTCCGGGGACATAATACCAATAAGTAGAACCAACTTTCCCACAGGTTGCGTCCAAGATCTTCCACACAGTAGAAAGATCGAGAAAATCCGTCTCCTAATATTCCGGGGACATAATACCAATAAGTAGAACCAACTTTCCCACAGGTTGCGTCCAAGATCTTCCACACAGTAGAAAGATCGAGAAAATTCGTCTCCTGGCATAGTGTTGCGAAAAGTGGAATTCCTGTGACAGTTCACCCTTTCTGTTCTCGTCTTGATGGGTTCAAGTGTACGAAAAATTAGTCAAAAGAAGTCGAATTTATTTTTTAAGATCGACCTCTTTTTTAAATTTCAGGATATTAATCAGTGGACAACGGTATAGGAGAGGGTTATCATCTGTCCATAAAAGTTATCTTCTAAAAGGTGGTGACGGGTGTCGAAACAGCGAGATCCTGGATTGGAAACGCTATTGGAACTTGATGGCGAAATATTTCCTATGGACAATGGGTTTTGGGTAAAATTTAAAGTCCATATTACTTCTGAAAATGTACATATCCCGCATGGCATCAGGTATTCACTTACATTGCATGATAAATTCAACCGAAGAGTCATCGGCTACGATAATGCACATGGCATTAAGCCGCCCAAAAAGAAAAGATTTTCAGGCAACCGGAGAATCTGGGATCACAAACATCGGGAATCAAAGGTTTATCCCTATGAATTTGAAAGTGCCTTTCAGCTCATGGAAGATTTCTGGAACGATGTTAACAGCATCATGGAATAAGGAGGTTCCGCAATGGCAACCCGAGTAATGAAAATTGGAATCATCTCAAAAGAAGCTTATATAAAAAGAACTCTGGCAATAGCTAAGGGTGAATACAAACCACGAAAAGATGAACCTAAAGTTTGGTTTGAGTCCACAAAATCAATGGCGCAAATATTAAGTACTGAAAACCAGGAATTACTGCGCATTATTATCAATAATAAGCCCCATTCAATAACCGAACTTGAAGAAATAACAAAAAGAAAAAAATCAAACTTATCCCGTACCTTAAAAACTCTTGAAAAATACGGCATTGTAGAGCTGAACAAAATTAAAGGTAAAGTCATGCCCAAAGTAAAGGCAACGGACTTCAGGGTGGAGTTCGGCCTCCATTACAGCTCGCCTGTGCCGCAATAAAGCAAGAGGAATCATTGAAGCGCAGGAAACCTATCCAGATATGGAGAGGTGGTTCCGGTTCTGGAAACATTGCGGGGACTTATTACCATTTAAAGCGATCAAAACCCGGGAGACCGATTAATTTTATATACCATTGAGGGAACAGAATTTTGCTTCCAGGTAAGGTTCAAGACGACTGCAACCCCATTGAATTATATAAAAAATTATATAAAAAGTCACCCTCCGGCCAGCTGGCGAATGCCGTCGGCGATAAACTGGATTGCAAGCGCAGCCAGGATAACTCCGAGCAGGCGGCGGAGGATATCGTCACTGGTGCGGCCAATGATCTGTCGGATATACTGTTGTCACATGAATTTGTTCGGGAAGCAACAACCCCTGTACAAAATGGCGGACCGGAGTACAGGGGCGAAGTGAAGGCTGGCTGAGTCCGGTTGTTATTTGTTTTTTCGCCAGTTTGGGTGGGTAATACTGAATTTGTTTATCTTGTAGTTCAGGGCCCGCGGGCTGATGCCCAGTCGTTTGGCCGCATTTTTCTGGACCCACAGGCTTTCCTCAAGTGCGCGGAGGATAAGTTCTTTTTCATGGGTTTCCAAGGGCTCGACCTGGGTGGCGGCTGAACTGTGTCCGGGAGTGTGGTAATCCGGGATCTGAATGGAGTCGGTGGTTACCTGTTCATTGTCCTCAAGGATGACCGCTCGTTCTATGGTGTTGGCCAGCTGGCGGATGTTGCCCGGCCAGTGGTAACTTTTGATAATGGCGATGGAATCGTCGGTAAAACCGGTTATTTTTTTCTTGAGAGCGACACTGGATTTATCCAGCAGCCGCATGGCAAGCGGTTCGATACAGAGGGCACGTTCCTTGAGAGCAGGAAGCTTGATGGGCAGGACATTGATCCGGTAAAAGAGATCTTCGCGGAATTTACCGTCCCTGATCTGCTGCGAGAGGTCCTTGTTGGTGGCGGCGATAACCCGGACGTCAACCTTGATGGTGTTGTTGCCGCCCACCCGTTCAAAGGATTTTTCTTCAAGGACTCTCAGGAGCTTGGTCTGGATCTCCAGGGAAATCTCGCCGATTTCATCGAGAAAGATGGTGCCGCCGTTGGCCTGTTCAAAGCGTCCGATCCGCTGTTTGTCGGCCCCGGTAAAGGACCCTTTTTCATGACCGAACAGTTCACTCTCCAGCAGGGCCTCCGGGATATTTGCACAGTTGATCTTGATAAAGGGTTTATTCTGACGGGGTGAATTGTGATGGATGGATCCGGAAAGAAAGCTTTTGCCGGTTCCGGTGTCACCGGTGAGCAGGATGGTTGAATCGGTACCGGCAAACCTTCTCAGGCTGGTCATGACCTTTTTAAACGAGGAGCTTTCGGCAATAATGGAATCAAAATCGTAAATGATATCCTGTTTGCGGCGTAAGTAATCAATCTCATTGAGCAGCTCTCTCTGCTTGAGGGCCTTCTGCACAACGAGCTGAATTCTGGTGGGAGAGAAAGGCTGGGCAATGAAATCATAGGCGCCAAGTTTAATCGCCTGCACAATGAGTTCGGCTTTTTCCGATTTACTGGTGATAATAATCGGAGTATACGGCGTCTGGCTGTGGGTTTGTTCAAGCAAATTAAAGGTGGAAGAGTTGTTTGGCTTGACGTTCATGAAAATAACGTCATACTGTTTTTTATTCATCTCCCGTTGAAACGATTTCGGGTCGTTGTGAAAAATGATATCCGAGGACTCCGCCAGGGCTTCGTTTATATTATGTTTGCTGTCGGGAAGCCATTCGTAGGCCAGAACAGAAAGTTTTGTATCTTTCATAGGGTCCATGTAAGTGTTTTGTTTCGAATTCGTTACCTCAATGCCTTTTTTGTAATTATATGTGTTTTTTTGAAGAATGCAAAGTGATATCATCTTTTAGTGCGATTAATTTTACGGAAAGTTGGAAATTCTTCTTTCTTTTTATAAAATAGAATGAAAAACCAATATGTTGGATGGCCACGGTATAGATACGGAAATAATGAAACTGGCACTTTCCGAGGCACGAAATGCGGCGGATCTGGGTGAAGTCCCTGTTGGTGCTGTACTGGTGCTGGATGGTGAGATTATTGCCAGGGCCGGCAATAATCTGATTGCGGCCGGTGATCCGGTGGGCCATGCGGAAATTAGAGCGCTTCGCAAGGGCGCCCGACAGCTCGGGAACTACCGGCTGCCTGGAACTACTCTGTATGTAACCCTTGAACCCTGTCCCATGTGCGCGTCTGCCATGATTCATGCCCGGATAGCACGGCTTGTGTTCGGGGCAACCGACCCAAAAGGAGGAGGAGTGGTATCTCAGTATAAGATAGGGCAGGATGGCAGACTCAATCATGGTTTTGCGGTCAGCGGTGGAATATTGGCCGAAAAATGCAGCCTCATTCTGAAAGAATTTTTTCAAAAGCGAAGGTAAAGGTATTTTTCTGTTGTCAAAATGCGCAACACCGTTTAGATAGTGGGCCTGAGAAATAGGTAGTGCAGAACTACCTGCCTTCTGTCCTCATATATTTCGGAGAGGTGACCGAGTGGCTTAAGGTGCACGCCTGGAACGCGTGTGTACGCAAGTACCGTGAGTTCGAATCTCACCCTCTCCGCCAGTTAGGATTCAAGTGTGATAGCCGGGTCCTGCGCAACAGGGAATCGCAAACTCCGTCAGATCCGGGAGGAAGCAGCGGTAGCGAACCTCCCAGTGTGCTGCAGGGTTGCCCGGCTATCTTTTTTTACACTTTTCGATATCCATTTTTTTCTGTATAGTTTCCTTCAGGTACTTCCCGGCTTGTACGTGCACCCATTAATCACAACCTCGGAAACACAAATTTCTTGTCCTATCTTGTCTTAGCCAGAAAATCCAGGCCACAGAGTTTTGCAGAAGTCGTAGGGCAGCAGACCGTTGTCCGCACTCTGCAAAATGCACTGACCCAGAATCGTGTCCCCCACGGCCTGATCTTCAGCGGGATCCGCGGTACCGGCAAGACGACCCTGGCCAGAATCATGGCCAAGGCCCTGAACTGTGAACAGGGGCCGACCCCGAACCCGTGCGGTACCTGCAGATCCTGTCTTGAGATTGCCGCCGGTAATAGCGTCGATCTGCACGAGATCGACGGCGCTTCCAATCGGGGCATTCAGGAAATCCGCGACCTGAAAGAAAAAATCCGCTTTATGCCCACCAGTGCACGCTTTAAAATCATCATCATTGATGAAGTGCACATGTTAACCACCGAGGCATTCAACGCCCTGCTCAAAACCCTGGAAGAGCCGCCCGAGCATGTCTACTTCATGTTTGCCACCACTGAGCTGCACAAGGTGCCGGTGACGATACTGTCCCGTTGTCAGCGCTATGAACTGCAAAGGGTAGGGCACCGGGATCTGGCCGCCCATTTTACCCGCCTGGCTGGCTCGGAAGGGGTTACTGTTGAACCTGCGGCCATAGACCTCATTGTTCGTGAGGCATCCGGCAGTGTTCGTGACGGACTCAGTCTGCTTGACCAGGTCTTTTCGTATTGCGGCGAAGAGGTCAAGGCGGATGAGGTGGCTGAGGTCCTGGGACTGGTAAGTCATCAGGTTATCGGAGATCTGAGCATGGCCCTGCTTGCCGGGGATATTGCCCAAGCCATGGAGCTGCTGGTCCAGGTCTATGCCTACGGAATGAACATCAAGCGGTTCAGCAACGAACTGCTCTCCTGGTTTCGCAGCCTGATTCTCTGCAGCCTGAGCAAAAATCCTGAAAAATATTTGGATCTGCCGGAAGAGGATCTGACCAGACTCTCTGCAATCGCATCCGAGTACACGCTGCAGACGCTCTCAAGTATGTTTAAGGTGCTGCTGGATGGGTTGGAAAAGGCAAATTATTCCTCCCAGCCTCGGTTGGCTGTTGAAATGGCCTTTATCGAGGCGGTTCAGGTCGGCGATGTGCAGCCGGTAACCGAACTGTTGAGTCGTCTTGACGATGTACTTGAAGGAGTTCCGCTGTCTGAACTTGTCCAGGCACCGGCTGGATCGGCGGAAAAAAAAACAGCTGCGCCCGCCCCGGCCCAGGAGATTCCTGCTCAACAGCAACCGGTTAGAGAAGCGGTACTGCAAGAGGAGCCTTCGGCTCCCGCAGCAGCTCCGGTGACAATACCTGAGCCTCCGCCTGCCCCGATTGAGCAGGCTCCGGGAAAAGAAGAACAGCCGACTCTTCAACAGCAGCCACCCGTGCCGGAGGTGGATTCCGGCGAACAATCCCCTGCTGCGCCGACTGCCGAGCAGCGGAATATTCGGCAGCACTGGCCTGAATTCATAGAGTATGTCCGTGATCGCAAGCCCTGGATGGCTGCTGCCCTGCAGAGATCGTCAGCCGTCGAACTCGAGGGCGAACAACTGGTTATCCAATACGAGGATTCTATTGACTGTAACCTGCTGAAGAACCGGGAACATATTACGCCGTTGACCGAATTCGCCCTTGATTTTTTCCAGCAGACCTTTACCATTGCCTTTCAGGTCCCGGAGACCGGTTCCTGCGAGGTGGATCCGAACGGGGCCGTCAGTCCAAAGGAAGAACGTAAGGCCCTGGCCCGCGACCCTCTGGTGTTGACGGCTCTAGAGGTATTTAACGGGCAGGTCGGAGATATTCGGGTTGGGCCGCGTTTTCGTACAGCCCTGGAAACCGAGTCCGTTGATACGGATACCGATGCTTCCAAACCGGAAACCTGAAATTTAGAACTTCAAACTCAAAACTCAGAACTCGAAACTCAGAACTCAAAACTCCGAAAACAAGGAGAAGCGCACATGAATATGGGCAACTTGATGAAACAGGCCCAGCAGTTCCAGGAAAAACTCGGCACAATCCAGGAGGAGCTGGCCACTAAAATGGTCACCGGCACTGCAGGTGGGGGCATGGTGACGGCAACGGTCAGCGGTAGTAGTGAATTAGTTGGAATTGCAATAGAGAAGGATGTCATTAATCCTGAAGAAGCACAGATGCTGCAGGACCTTATCGTTGCCGCAGTCAATGACGGTCTGCGCAAGGCAAAGGAACTCAGTCAGCAAGAGATGGGGAAACTGACCGGCGGACTCAATCTACCGGGCATGTTTTAGCCGTGATGCAGGCGGTTCCACCAGCCCTTGAACGGTTAATCGACGACCTGACCCGGTTGCCGGGTATTGGTCGAAAAACAGCCACCAGACTGGCCCTGTACATGCTGCGCAGGCCTGCAGCTGAATCGCTTGGGCTTGCAGAGGACCTCTCTGTTCTCCACTCCTCCATCCGGCTCTGTGCCGGATGTTTCACCTTTTCGGAAACCGATCCCTGTCCGATCTGTGACGATCCTAAACGCAACAGTCGTCTGGTCTGTGTGGTTGAAGAGCCCGGCGACATGATTGCGGTAGAAAAAACAGGGACGTTTAAAGGTGTCTATCATATTCTGCACGGGGTTCTGTCGCCCATGGACGGAATTGGACCTGAAGAGTTGAAGATCCGTGAATTGTATCAGCGGATAACCGACGGCAACCTGGAAGAAATTCTGCTGGCTACAAGTTCAACCGTGCCCGGAGAAGCTACCGCGTCTTACCTTATTGACCAGCTGCAGCGATTTTCGATTCGGGTTACCCGCCTGGCCTGCGGCATTCCCATGGGCATGGATATCAAATACGCCGATGAACACACTCTTGCCCGTGCCATTGACAGCAGGCAGTTTCTGCAGAGATAACTTTTCCATCTTTTGAAGTTGATATTTTCTTGACACTGTTTGACTTTATTGGTATTTGAACAAGGTTCATTGCCGGCAACCCAAATCCGGTATGACTAAAATAAAAAACACGTTTGTAGGCGCGTAGCTCAGTGGGAGAGCGCTACCTTGACATGGTAGAAGTCGGCGGTTCGAAACCGCCCGTGCCTACCAGTATTTTCCGAGAGGCTATGATGCAGCGCATTTGACGCATGCTCATCAGCCTTTCCTTTTTATGAGCAGGCCATGACAGAAATTACCGTTACCATCCAGGATGGCGAGAAGGAAACTTTCGCCGCCGGGACTACAGCCACAGACGCCTTGCGTGCACTTGTTTCCAACAAGCAGCGCAAACAGACGGTCGCCGTGTTGTATAATGGTACTCCGGTGGATCTGTCCTGTCCTCTGCAGGAGGATGGAATCCTTGCGCCGATCACTTTGAAAAGTGAACAGGGGCTTGAAATCCTCCGCCATTCAACCGCCCATGCCATGGCCCAGGCCGTCAAAGAGCTGTACGGCGAAGATGTTAAAGTCGCCATCGGTCCCGCCATTGAAGATGGGTTTTATTACGACTTTGACCGCGATACTCCTTTTACCCCGGAAGATTTTGCAGCGATTGAGGCCAAAATGGCTGAAATTGCAAAGAGCCGTCAGCCTGTTGAACGTCTGGAAATGTCCAGGGATGAGGCGATAGCCTTTTTTTCAGAAAAAGGCGAACCGTACAAGGTCGAACTCCTTGAAGACATGGACGAGGAGAGGGTCAGCCTGTATCGTCAGGGCGCATTTGTTGATCTTTGCCGGGGGCCGCATATTCCTGACACCTCATGGCTCAAGGTGTTTAAGATGCTGCGGGTGGCCGGATCCTACTGGCGCGGCGATGAACATCGGCAGATGCTTACCCGTCTGTACGGCACCGCCTTTACCGACAAAAAGGAACTCAAAAAATATCTTAATCGGCTGGAAGAGGCAAAAAAGCGGGATCACCGCAAGCTCGGTAAACAACTCGGTCTTTTTACCATATCCGATGAGATCGGACCCGGACTTATTCTCTGGAAGCCCCGGGGTTCAATGCTCCGCAAGCTGATCGAAGATTACTGGAAGGACGAGCATTACCGGCACGACTATCAGCTGCTGTACACACCGCATATTGCCCGGCAGGATTTGTGGAAGACCTCGGGCCACCTCGACTTTTACGGCGAGAATATGTATTCGGCTATGGATATCGATGAGGTTCAGTATCAGCTTAAACCGATGAACTGCCCCTTTCATATCGAGGTCTATAACAGCAATAAGCACAGTTACCGCGAACTCCCCATCCGCTGGTGCGAACTCGGCACAGTCTACCGGTACGAACGAACCGGGGCTCTGCACGGCCTGATGCGGGTACGTGGATTTACCCAGGATGATGCGCATATCTTCTGCCGTCCGGACCAGCTTGAAGATGAGATCTTTAATATCATCGATTTGAATTTGCATATTCTCAAAACTTTCGGTTTTGACCAGTATGATGTATATCTCTCAACCAGACCGGAAAAATACGTCGGTTCCGATGAGCATTGGGACCTGTCCACAGAAGCTCTTAAACGGGCGATGGACAAGAAAGGGCTGGCCTATGAGATCGACCCGGGTGAGGGTGTATTTTACGGTCCCAAGATTGATATCAAAATAAAGGATCAGCTCGGTCGTTCCTGGCAGTGTTCAACCATTCAGGTTGATTTTAATCTGCCGGAGCGTTTTGAGATGAGCTACACCGGTGAAGATGGGGCAGGGCATCAGCCGATCATGATTCACCGGGCTCTGATGGGATCGCTGGAGCGGTTTATTGGGATATTGATAGAGCATTATGCCGGCAGCTTCCCCCTGTGGATGGCTCCCGAGCAGGCCAGGATTTTAAATATAACCGATGATCAGGCTGAGTATTGCCTGGACATATATGCCCAACTGCGTAAGGCCGGGGTTCGGATCGACAAGGATCTCAGGAATGAAAAACTCAATTACAAGATCCGTGAGGCCCAGCTCATGAAGGCACCCTATATGTTGATTATCGGTGACCGGGAAAAGGCTGACGGGACCGTAACCGTCCGCAAAAAGAATGGCGAGAATCTGCCACCCATGACACCGCAGGCTTTTGCCGATATGGTGGAAAAGGAGTGTGCGGAGGCAATGGCCGTATAGAGAAGAAGAACCTAACAGATCTGTTTAACTGGAGGAACGAACATCAAACGTCGGGGCAGAAAACAACCGCAGAGAGAAGAAATACGAGTCAAAATCAACGAGGCGATAACCTATCCGGAAGTCAGGCTTGTCGGCCCTGAGGGGGAGCAGATAGGCGTGGTCACGTCCAAGGATGCTTTAAACAGAGCATATGACCTGGACCTTGACCTGGTCGAGGTTTCCGGCAAGGCAAACCCGCCGGTCTGTCGGATCATGAATTTTGACAAGTATCGCTATGAGCTGAAGAAAAAACAGCAGGAAGCAAAGAAAAAACAGACCACTGTAGAAACCAAGGAAATCAAGTTCAGGCCGAAAACCGAAGAACATGATCTCAACTTTAAGATCAAGAAGATCAAAAAGTTCCTTGAACAGAAAAATAAGGTGAAAGTAACCTTGCGGTTTCGCGGACGCGAAATTATTTATGCCCAGTCGGTCGGGATGAATGCGATCAATAAGATTGCCGACAGCCTGCGTGAAGACTGTGTTATCCTCCAGGAACCGAGAATGGAAGGACGACAGCTTGTCATGTTTGTAGGACCCAAGGCCTGAGATACGTTCTCCAGCCTGTTGCAGCAAGCGTTCATCCTGTAAATAGTATACGTGATACAATATGACCTTTAAACAGGTGAATACCTGTCTATGCAAGGAGACAAGACCATGCCCAAGATGAAAACAAACAGAGGAGCGGCCAAGCGCTTCAAAGCAACCGGCTCCGGAAAAATCCGCCGGAGTAAAGCGTTTACTTCGCATATTCTGACCAAAAAATCAACCAAACGAAAGAGAAACCTGCGCAAATCAGGGCTGATCGCCGGGGCCGATAGAAAGGCTGTAAAACGTATGCTGCCATACTTGTAGGATTTTTTTATTTCGTACCCTATTCCACTGAGAATATACAATAGTAGTTCACGGAGAAAATCATGTCACGCGTAACTCGCGGCTTTAAAGCACGCCGCAGAAGAAATAAAGTATTAAAGCTGGCCAAGGGCTTCAGAGGTGGAAAAAGCCGCCTTTTCAGAACCGCGACAGAGGCTGTTGATCGCGCACTTTGCTACAGCTATCGGGACCGGCGCACCAAAAAACGGGATTTTCGTCGGCTCTGGATCATCCGTATCAGCGCAGCTGCCAAAACAAACGGAACCAACTATTCTCGTCTGATCAGCGGACTGAAAAATTCCGAGATTGAACTTGATCGTAAAGTGCTGTCCAATCTTGCAATCGTTGATCCCAATGCCTTCAGTCAGGTGGTGAAAGCAACCGGCCTGCAGTCAGCCTGAGTCGCGCCCGGCATATTATGAAAGAAGAGCTATCCCGTCTGAAATCGGAGGCTATTGAATCCCTGCAGAGGATTTCTCAGGCCTCTGAGCTCGAACCGTTTCGGGTACGATTTCTTGGTCGGAAGGGAGGCTCGCTGACCGGTATTATGCGGCGGCTGAGTGAGGTCTCCAAAGAGGATCGACCCAAGCTCGGCCAGCTGGCAAATACCGTTAAAGAAGAGATTACCACCCTCTTTGAGCAGAAAAAAAAGGATCTTGCCCAACACTCTGGAACCCAAACGAAAAAAGGGCTTGATCTGAGTCTGCCCGGACGCCGGATTCCCTTTGGCAAGTTGCACCCCGTGACCCAGGTCATGGAGGAAATGTGTGCAATCTTCGAGGGAATGGGATTTGCGGTGGCCGAAGGGCCTGATGTTGAGACCGATCATTACAACTTCGAAGCGCTCAATATCCCCAAACATCATCCTGCTCGGGACATGCATGACACCTTTTACGTGTCCGACTCCATTTTGCTGCGCACCCATACCTCTCCCATGCAGGCGCGGATCATGGAAACCCAGGACCCGCCGCTGCGTTATATAGCGCCAGGCAAGGTCTACCGTTGTGACTCCGATATCACCCATACTCCGATGTTTGTTCAGGTCGAAGGGTTTCTTGTCGATCGTGATGTCTCTTTTGCGGACCTGAAAGGAGTCTTGACCAGCTTTCTTCAACAGATATTTACCAAAGATCTGGCGGTTCGGTTTCGGCCCAGTTTTTTTCCCTTTACCGAACCCAGTGCCGAGGTTGATATTGCCTGTGTCATCTGTGGCGGAGAAGGGTGCCGGGTCTGTAAACGTACCGGCTGGATAGAAATTTTGGGTGCCGGGCTCATTGATCCGGAAGTCATGAAAATGGTCGGCTACGATCCGGATGAGTATTCCGGCTTTGCTTTCGGTCTCGGAGTTGAACGTATCGCCATGTTGAAATATGGAATTAACGATATTCGGCTCTACTATGAAAACGATCTTCGTTTTCTTTCACAATTTTAAAATGAGTCGTTACAGCTCCGTCGGACACATTTCTTCCCCGTTGTACCTCTTTTAGTGTAACGCCAGGTATTTAAAATGAAATTTACTCTCAGCTGGCTCTCTACCTTTGTCTCTATAGGGGACATGGCCCCGGAAGCACTTGCAGAAAAACTGACCATGCTTGGGCTTGAAGTTGATGCCGTAGGGCGACTTTATCAGGGACTTGATCAAATTATAACGGCTAAGGTTCTCTCGGTTCAAAAACATCCCAATGCCGATCGACTGAGCCTGTGTGAAGTTGATACCGGTGAGGAAACAGTACCGGTTGTCTGTGGGGCGCCTAATGTCTACCAGGGTATGGTAACCGCCATGGCCCGTCCTGGAGTGCGGCTCCCCGATGGTATGAAGATAAAAAAGGCCAAGGTGCGTGGAGAACAATCGCTGGGCATGCTCTGTTCCGCCCGTGAACTTGGACTCAGCGAAGACCACCAGGGAATTATGGCGCTTGAAGAGACGCTGGCCGCAGGTATTTCCTTGACCGAGGCCCTGGAACTAAGCGACACCATGATTGAGGTTGATCTGACCCCAAATCGACCTGATTGTGCCTCTGTTCTCGGTATTGCCCGCGAGGTCGCCGGTTTTACCGGGCAGACGCTTCAGTTGCCGGTTGACAATGCACCTGCCCTTGATGGTGAAGGTATTGATTTTTCCGTCACCATCGATGATCCTGCCCTCTGTCCGCGCTATACCGCCCGCAAATTGACCGGTGTCACCATCGGGCCGTCGCCCTGGTGGTTGCAGCGGCAACTGCTGGCGGTCGGTCTTCGGCCGATCAACAACATTGTTGATATTACCAATTTTGTCATGCTTGAATACGGACAGCCCCTGCATGCCTTTGATTTTAAGAAAATTCGCCAGGGGAAAATTGTTGTTCGCCGTCCACAGGAGAGTGATGGAACCTTTACCACCTTAGATGGTGTTGAACGTACCCTTGAATCCGATATGCTGATGATCTGTGATGGGGAAGGGCCGGTTGCCGTTGCCGGAGTTATGGGTGGCTTGGAATCTGAAGGGACCGAAGCCACCACTGAAATACTGCTGGAATCGGCCTGTTTTGACCCTGTTTCCATACGCAAGACCGCCCGGCGCTTGAACCTGCCTTCTGAAGCCTCCTATCGCTTTGAACGGGGAGTCGATCCGAATATCACCCTGCTTGCCATGGAACGGGCCGTCCAGCTTATGGTTGAACTCAGTGGAGCAACGGTGAGTGAAAACGGTGCCGATGAATACCCGGGCCGCCAGCCTCTTGTCGAACTTGATCTCCGGGTTGAACGGGTCTGCCGACTTCTTGGGTTGTCGCTCAGTAGTGAGGAAATTGCCGCTTATCTGCAGTCGATAGAGTTTGAGGTCAGCGGGGCAGGGGAACCCGTCCTTCATGTGGTTGTGCCGAGTTTTCGTCCTGATATAGAACGCGAGGTCGATCTAGTCGAGGAAATAGCCAGACTTTACGGTTATAACGAGATTCCGACCACCATGCCCACCATCGGCATGGATTATCCTGATCGTGATGGGTTGCGCCTTATTCGGAAAAAAACGGCTGCCGTATGCACCGGACGTGGCTTTTACGAGGCCATTAATTACAGCTTTGTTGATGAGAAGCATCTTGATCTGATGCGTCTGCCTGAAGAGGATGCACGGCGAAAGGTAACACGTTTGCTGAACCCGCTTACCGAAGAACAGGCGGTCATGCGTAGTATGCTCCTTCCCGGACTGCTTGAAAATGTACAGCGCAATATCAATCATCAGCAGCCCGACCTCAGGCTGTTTGAAGTGGGTAAAATTTTTATCCAGCAGGAGAAGGGGGGGCAGCCCGAAGAACGGTATCAACTCTGTGCCGTCTGCAGCGGCTCAAGATATCCCGGTGCATCACCCATGTATTTTTCGGACCAGCAGTCGGACCTGCTGGATATAAAAGGGTTGGCCGAGGACATTCTTGAATCGTTGCGTATTCAGGGCACAAACGGTGCCCTTGACTTTGTGATCACTTCCGAGGCCTGCCAGCCCTATGCCGATCCATCTGCCTTTATATCGCTTGTTGATGGCGAAACTGAGGTCGGACGTATGAGCTTGGTGAAGGCGGATATTCTGCAGGATATGGGTATAAAACAGCCGGTCTGTTTTTTTGAATGCGATCTGGATCTTATCAACGATCTGGACGTCATCAAGAAACGGTTTGTCTCGATACCAAAATATCCTATGGTGAAACGGGATATCGCTCTGCTGGTTCCGGAAAAGGTCCCGGCCGGAGAGCTTCTTCAGGCTATACGCAACCACAAGGCAGAACATGTGGAATCTGTTGATATCTTTGATGTCTACAGCGGAAAACCCATTGAAGCAGGAATGAAAAGTGTCGCCTTGTCGGTCACCTACAGGTCAACGAAAAAGACCCTTGACGATGTGACCGTTGATAGAATTCATGAAAAAATTGTTAATTCCCTGATGACCGGATTCGGTGGTCGCTATCGAGAAGGAACTTAAAGCAAATGAAAAAGAAAAATGTAACCCGTAAAGAACTGGCCGCCTCTATTAATGAACAACTTGGAGTTTCCCAGCGAAATTCCTCTGAACTCGTCGATAGGATTTTTTCAGTTATGAAGGAAACCCTTGTTCAGGGAGAGTCCATTAAACTTGTCCAGTTTGGGACCCTGATGGTCAGAGACAAAGCACCCCGTCGGGGAAGAAACCCGCGTACCGGCGAGCCCATGACCATAACCAAGAGAAAAATGGTTTCCTTTAGACCGAGTAAAAGGTTGAGAGAACTCTTGAATAGTTGAGGTGTGATGGTTGGGTGTTGACTTCAAGTATTGCCCGGCATATATTCACCTACAACAGGTTGAGATAAGAACGGAGTTCACCTCTTTGAGCTATATGTGTTGCTCATTTCTCGATATGGAGTGGCAATATCTGTGAATAGATTGTCCTTTAAGGCAGGACAGATACCGGAAAAAAAATATTTCCGGATTGGGGAGGTCAGCAAGCTTGTTGGAGTTGACCCTCATGTGCTGCGTTATTGGGAAACGGAATTTAAAATTATTCGACCCCATCGAGCCAAATCCAAACAACGATTATACAGAAAAAACGACGTTGAAAATCTTTTGCGGATTAAAGTGCTCCTCCACGACGAGGGTTATACTATCTCCGGGGCCCGCAAAGTACTCAAAACAGCAAAAGAGACGGTTCCACTTCAGGTTTCCGTTGGCAAACAGGATCCGGGTTCGAAACTCTCCGTGATAAAAAATGAGCTGGTTGCCATTTTAAATCAGTTCAAGCAGAGTGAAAAAAAGTAGGTAAAGGTTGACAGAAACAGGGCTTGGGTGATACAACAACAGCCTGAGTTGATAGGGTTTCGAGATTCTTTTACAGACACATTTTCCATGTGGTTTGTTGAATATAAAATATGTTCGGAACGTGGCCTAGGCTGGTAAGGCGCTTGACTGGGGGTCAAGAGATCGGAGGTTCAAATCCTCTCGTTCCGACCAGAAAAACGGGGACTTGAGCAGATTGCTTGAGTTCCCGTTTCTTTTTCTGGTATCATTTTGGCACCTTTGGCCTGAGTGAGGCTATCAACGCTTTCTTTTTCAAGTTCTTGACCGCCCCTTCCCAAGTACATATACTATACTATAAGCGATCATTGGAAAACATATTGACAGGAGGGATACAGTCCGTCTAGAGTTAACTTCCCTTCCGTTGTATAAAAATAGAGAGAAAAAAATAGAAAATGAAATCGTTGGCACTCGCAAATTTTATTCTGACGACATACCCGGATAAAAATATTACGCCTATGAAGTTACAGAAATTGGCGTACTATGCAAAGGTGTGGACCTTGATTGCTGGCGAATCGTTGATTGAGGCTGATTTTAAAAAATGGTCATATGGACCGGTGAATACAGAAATTTATCATCACTACAAAGAACATGGCGCTGCTGGCATCGAGCAAGTTGGGCTCACGCTTCCCATAGACGATCAATCCGACAACTTGTTGAAATTCATACTTGATAACTACGTCGACTATTCAGCATTTACTTTGAGTGCGATGACCCACAACGAAGATCCTTGGATGGAAACGGCGGAGAACGACATTATTCCTGACAATGTGATCTTTGCCTACTACTCAAACCAACCTTTTGCAAAAAACTTTACTCAGGATCATCCAGGGGGGGCTTTTCACGTCTTGCAATCAAACTCATGGCATTCATTCACCATGGACATGGACAAAGATGAGGCGGAAACGTTCGCAGTGTATCCCTCTTATGACGAATTCCACCAGCAGTCAAAAAAAGCTAATGACGAGTTCAAAGAATTGTTGAAGGACATCAACGAACTTTTTTGATTGAACCACCGCAACGACACACACGACCGTGAGTATCTTAAACAGCTGCAGCAGGATTTTTCTGTTGATGTACCTTCACCCTTGTCGACAAGTAAAGCGCTGACGGCTATTTACGCTAGATACGGTAAACTTAATTCAGATGCTTTTATAATAAAACTGTCAACGATTGGGGGAGAACAATTCACAGCCATCTTCTCCAAGTTACCGCTTATCCTTCATCGATATCTTTTTGCAGGTATTCTCTCAAATTTTGATAAGTACCGTATATCAACCGATCCTGGAGATGGAGCTGTATTTTTTGGCCCTGACCAGAGGTTTCCTGGCGCGCCACCTGATACGATCGAACAATCTGTAAGAGAAGCTTGTTCTGTTTTTGTCATTGACCCCATGGACGCTCCCTATAATGCAGTCAAATTTTATCAGCAGTTCGTTATGATTCATCCGTTTTATGATGCCAATGGAAGGATTGGCCGCTTTATGGTTGAGGTGTATCTGAACTTTCATGGCTGGGGTATTTCATGGGAAAAACTTTGCACCAATGAGCAGTGGATTAAAAAGTTGAATGACTGCCACAAGAGATTCGAACAGCCGGTTTATGATCATTACGTTGACCTACTGGTTAATCATTGGAAAAAGTTTATTTTCACAGAGAATGTTTAACCCCATCAGGTTACGCTAAAGCTCAATATGTTTTTTGAATAATGTTAATGCGGTCGAATTATTTTTTTCAATAGTTTTTTCGTATACCTGAACAATACAACCCTGAGGGACAGCATGTATTTTATGCTTGATCCACATACTGGTGATCAACCCTTGTCGGCCTGTGGTTCGAGGCGCCGTTCGTTACCCGGGCGTATTGTATTCCTCCGTTTTTTCTATCTTGTATTTTTCCTCTGTCTCGTCTTCTGTTCCTCGGTAAACAGTGCTCCGGTGGTAACAGACACCAAAAAAATAATGCAGCTGGCCTACAGGTACTACACTGGAGAAGGTCAACCCGTAAATTATGTGAAGGCCCTGCGGCTTTACCTGGCTGCCGCCAAGCGTGGAGATGCCGAAGCACAGTTTGTCGTCGGCGGCATGTATTTTAAAGGGCAGGGAACGGACCCCGATCGGTTGAAGGCATTTAAGTGGCTGCGTAAAGCCGAACAACAGGGCAAGACCAGCCCTGAATCACTGGCGATTATCGGTTCAATGTACCTGCAGGGGATCGGGGTGCCGCAGAATTATCTGGAGGCAAAAAAATATCTCCATCTGGCCGCTGATCAAGGCAGCTTTTCAGCAAAAAAGAATCTGGCCTTTATCTATTACAATGGATTGGGTGAGGATCCAGACTTTGCAAAAGCCCTTGCAGTCTATACCGAAGTGGCCCTGCGCGGCGATAATGCGGCCCAAAATAATGTCGGCCTCATGCACGTCAATGGCCTTGGAACCGATGTCGACCGGGTGAAGGGCTATGCCTGGTATAGTCTGGCCGCAAGTCAGGGCAACACCAGCGCCATGATCGCCCGGAATAATCTGATGATACGGATGAGCTGGGAAGAGCTCAATCAGGCGCAGGCATTGTCGATCAAATTGTATAAACAGGTTGAAAAGAATATGGAGACTGCTCCAGTCCTACCGTGAAGATAATGGCTACCTGCAGGTGAAACCTTCTTGACGCCTGAGCAATTCGATAAGGCCTTCCAGAGTCGCACAGCCCATGATTTCCTGTCGCAGTCTGCTCGCTCCGGGCAGACCACTCAAATACCTGCCGATGTGATTCTTGATCCGAAAAAGCATCTTTTCCGCCTGCAGATGTTCCGTTACCAGTTCTATGTGCCGCAGTATTACCGGTAGTCGTGCGGTAAGGCTGTCCGGCCTGCCGGCTTCAGAAAATACCCAGGGATTTCCCAGAGCCCCGCGGCCCACCATGACGCCGTCACACCCGGTTTCAGAGAGCATCCTCCGGCCATCTGCATAGGTGAGGATGTCACCGTTTCCGATGACCGGAATCGACACTGCGTCCTTGACCCGGGCAATGATCTGCCAGTCGGCATGGCCGCCGAAAGCCTGGGACCAGGTCCGGGCATGCAGGGTAACGGCACAGGCACCGGCATTTTCAGCCATTTGGGCAAATTCAGGCGCAATTATTTTTTCACTGGTCCAGCCGCTGCGGAATTTTACACTCACCGGCAGGGGTGAATGAGCAACAACTTGAGTTATGATTTTTTCGGCCAGCTTGATTTCTTTCATCAGGGCGGCTCCGGCCCCTTTTTTGACGACCTTGCGTACCGGACAGCCCATGTTGATGTCGATATAGTCACCGTCCGCTAAGCTGAGCAGGCCGGCGGCTTCGGCTAGTACTTCAGGATCGCTTCCGAACAGTTGAATTGCAAGCGGTCGGTCATCAGCGGTGGACCGCAAGAGAACCCGGGTATTTTTCTGCCCGTACACAAGGCCATGACAACTGATCATTTCAGTGAAGCAGAGAGCCGCACCCTGCTCACGACAGAGCAGACGAAAGGCGAGATCGGTATACCCGGCAAGAGGTGCAAGAACATACGGATTGTCACAAAGAAGTGAAGCTATCCCCATGATATGTCACCTCCGTTTTTAAGCAGGATAAGATCCACTATTTTCCTGTTGAGTTTATCAAACATTGTAGTATAAGAATGGCATTGTCAGTACCTGTTCTGCAGCCGCATCCCAGGATGTTACGCTTATCGGGAGTACTGCTGGACGGTTTGCTGGACTGCAGCGACCTGTTCATGGATCCTGCAATATGATTTTCGGCTTTTAAAAGCTGACACAATTTCATTTTATTTTTATTTCTGCAAGCATATTTTATTTCTGCAAGCATAATTTGACGGAGCCCCGGCTATGAGTCTTTCATTTGATAGAGAGCAAACAGAACTCTCTGCCCAGGAAATTGCCTCGCTGAAGGAAATGCGCACCCGTTGCGCCAAGCGAATTCTGTTGTCTACCTCTCTTGCGGCTTCCGGACATCCCGGTGGATCGTTGTCATCTCTGGATATGCTGCTTGTTGCCTACGGGATGATCAAGCATGATCCCCGTCAGCCGCGCTGGGATGGACGCGATCGCTTTGTCGAGAGTATAGGCCATATCTCCCCGGGTGTGTATTCCGTTCTGGCAGAATACGGATATTTTTCTGAAGATGATTTTCTCTGTGGTTTCAGGCGCACCGGTTCAGGGTTCCCCGGGCATGTCGAATCCATCGTGCCCGGTGTTGAATGGGATACCGGCAATCTCGGCCAGGGGTTAAGTACTGCCGTCGGTATGGCCCAGGCATTCAAGATCAAGGGGAAAGACAACCGTGTTTTCTGCCTGATGGGTGATGGTGAGCACCAGAAAGGACAGATTGTTGAGGCCGTTCGTTATGCCCATAAATACAAACTTGATAATTTGACCGTTCTCCTTGATCGGAACCGGCTGCAGATCTGCGGAAAGACCGCTGATGTGATGCCGCAATCCATCGGCAAGTTGTACGAAGCCCTTGGCTGGAACGTGATTCGCCTCGTGGACGGACATGACTATAATGCCATTTTTAAGGCATTGACCGCAGCCTATACAAACACTTCCGGTGTGCCGACCATCATTATCGCCCAGACCGTAATGGGGAAGGGGATATCCTTTATGGAGAATCTTGCCAAGTACCATGGATCGCCGCTAGGTCCTGACCTTCTTGCCGATGCGCTCAAGGAGCTTGGGGTTGAGAATGACTTCGACGCCTGGCAGCAACGACGTAATGAGCCGGTAGGCACCAATACGATTATGGAGCCGAAATCGGATTACCCTCAGGTTCAGGGCGGTGAGCCTATACTGTATGACGTCGGGACCGTAACCGATAACCGTTCAGCTTACGGCAGTGCCCTGCTTGGTCTGGCCGAAGCAAATAATGTGGCCGGTAAATCACCGGTTATTGTCGGTATTTCCTGCGACCTTGAAGGGTCGGTCAAGATGGGTGGTTTCCACAAACACAGCCCTTCAGCCTATTTTGAGGCCGGTATTCAGGAACATCATGCTGCCGGTATGGGCGGGGCCATGAGCACGGAGAATCTGGTCACTTTTTTCTCTACCTTTGGAGCGTTTGCGGTATCTGAAGTCTACAATCAGAATCGTCTGAGTGATTTTAACCATGCCAATCTCAAGATTGTCGCGACCCATGTCGGGCTTGATGTTGGAGAGGATGGACCGACCCACCAGTGTATTGATTACCTCGGTCTTTTGAAAAATTTGTTTCGGTTCTCCGTGTTCATGCCGGCCGACCCCAATCAGACCGATCGTATTGTCCGTTATATCGCAACCGAGCCCGGCAACCATTTTGTCGGTATGGGACGTTCCAAAATACCGATCATCACCACGGAAGACGGCGCTCCTTTTTACGGGACCGATTACACCTTCGTTCCCGGCAAGGCCGACTGGCTCCGTCGTGGGACCGAGGCAACGATTATAACCTACGGCGCCCTTACCCAGGCGTCTCTTGATGCCTGGAAGCTTCTGCAGGATCAGGGGCATTCCGTTGGTGTACTCAACATGGCCTCCCTTCTACCGCTGGATGTGGATAGTCTTTTTGAGGCCGCTGAAACAGGGCCGATTCTGACTGTTGAGGATCATCATATTGAAACCGGGCTGGGAGCCAGTGTTTCGATTGCTCTCATGGGCAAGGGCAAGTCTGTAGCTCTTCGTCGCCTTGGCGTCTCCCATTATGCCTCATCAGGTAAACCTGCTGAACTGTATGCCGAGCAGGGACTGGATGCCGCCTCCATTGCTCAGTCGATGCTGGAGCTGATCGGATAACGGTCTGAAAAAAAACAGGACAACAAAAAAGGCGCTGCATATTCTGCAGCGCCTTTTTTGTTGTTATTTTATAAAAATTACGAATTAAGGCGTGCCCCGTTTGGTCAGGTTTTCCTTTCGTATTTTGTTCAGGGTCCCGATATAGATACGTTCGGATAAATCATCAATGATGATGGTCAGGGCCTCGTTCTCCGCGGTTGTACTCAGGGTCTGGGCTGGATAGTCTTCGGTCCATATCTCATTGGGTACCTCCCAGAGTATTTTACCCGTTTCCAGGTCCTTGAGTACATAGCGAACCCCGACCTTGATCTTGACATCGGTGGTGACTGTGTCGCCGCCCCAGGAAATGCTCGGCAGATCAATGTAATAAATCTCTCCGGCGAGAATTAAGTCGGCCTTGGCTTTATTTTTAGTCAGAATTATAGTTTCGGACTGTTGAAACCAGCGGGAAAGGGATTTATACAGGGTGATATCAATACCGAGTTTACTGGTCCTGTTCTTCCATTCAGGCATATAAATGGTTCTGGTCGGACCGTCATAGACGCTGGGGAAATAATATCCACAACCCCCGAGAAGGAGGAAAAGAGAGGCAAACAGGACGAGGATGGAGATGTTTTTTTTCACAGACGGACTCCGTAAGAAGAGAGTTCACGGGGCGATGCTGCCAACGCATTGAATTTCAAAGCAATGATTTTATAATATATCAACTTCATATAACAATATTAACAAGTTTGCCTTTTACCACAATAACTTTTTTGGGCTTTTTCCCTGAAGAAACTGATTTGTCCGTTCATCGGCAAGCGCCATTTTTTCTATTTGCTGATTGTCGATATCAGCCACAGCCTGGATACGTGAGCGAACTTTACCATTGACCTGAATAACTATAGTTATCTCTTCTTCCCGGGCAGCCTCAGTGTTGACCTCGGGCCAGGGCATGTGATCAAGGACCGTATCGTGGCCGGTGAGTTGCCACATCTCTGCGCAAAAATGCGGGACCATTGGGAAGAGGAGCAGTACTGTTGTCTCAAGAGCTTCTCTAATTACCGCAGATTCAATGGCATTCTTCGGGTCGTCGCCAGACAGGGCGCTGATCTGATTGATCAGCTCCATAACTGCAGAGATAGCGGTGTTGAAATGAAAGTTCTTTTCAATGGAATCCGTGACCCGGGCAATGGTCTGGTGTGTTTTACGATACAATTGGTTGTTTCTTGTATCCAGTGAAGAAAAATCAGAGGCTGTGTTCTCGTTGAAACAGTCGAGATGCTGATGGATAAGACGATAGACCCGGTTAAGAAATCGGGATGAACCGTCAACGCCTTGGGCGTTCCACTCAAGATCTCGTTCAGGAGGGGCGGCAAACAGGGAGAACAGCCGTGTGGTATCGGCCCCGTACTTTTCAATAAGCTCACTGGGGTCGACAACATTCCCCTTTGATTTTGACATCTTGGCCCCATCCTTAATCACCATGCCCTGGGTGAGAAGATTGGTAAAGGGCTCATCAATTTCAAGATAGCCAAGATCCCGGAGGACACGGGTGAAAAATCTGGAATACAGCAGGTGGAGGATGGCATGTTCCACTCCACCGATATATTGGTCGACCGACAGCCAGTAGGCAGCAGCTTTTTTATCCAGCGGTGCCTGTTCATTGCGTGGGCTGGTGTAGCGGGCAAAATACCAGGAGGATTCGACAAAGGTGTCCATGGTATCGGTCTCGCGTCGTGCGCAGTCACCGCATTTTGGGCAGGTGGTCGTATAAAAATCCTCCTGCTTATGCAGGGGGACATGGGCTCCGTCAGGAGAGTCGGCTCCGGGAAGGACAACCGGCAGCTGATCTTCAGGAACCGGCTGGATTCCGCATTTTTCACAGTAGATTATAGGGATTGGTGCGCCCCAGTAGCGTTGCCTGGAAATGCCCCAGTCCCTGAGGCGGTAGGTGATATGGGCCTTGCCGAATTCTTTGGCCTCGGCGCGTTCTATTATCCGTATTTTTGCCTCTGCTGAAGCCATACCGGTAAAATCGCCGGAGTCTATAAGCGTTCCAGGTTCTTCAGAGGCTGTTTCCATGGCGGTCGCGCTGAGTTCCGTCCCCTGCGGCTGGACAACCGGTCTGATGGGAAGCTTGTATTTGACCGCAAATTCAAAGTCTCTCTGATCATGGGCCGGAACCGCCATCACGGCTCCGGTTCCATATTCCATCAGGACAAAGTTGGCAACATAGATCGGAACCCGTTCACCGTTGAAAGGGTTGATACAGTATGAACCGGTAAAAACACCGTGCTTCTCCGGCTCCTGATCGGCTGAGGCTCGTTGTTTTTCAATCAACGTTTTTTCTATAAAGCTGCGAACTTTGTTTTCCTGCTCCCTGCCTTTGATCAGTTGATCAATGAGCGGATGTTCCACGGCCAGCGACATAAAGGTCACCCCGAAAATCGTATCCGGCCGAGTGGTGAAAATCGTGACTTTTTCTTTTGCGTCCTCTACCTGAAAATCACAGGCCAGGCCCTGGCTCTTACCGATCCAGTTCCGCTGCATGGTCACAACTTTTTCAGGCCAGCCGGTGAGCTTGTCGAGATCCTGCAGCAGTTCCTCGGTATAATCAGTGATTTTAAAGAACCAGCCGTGCATGGTTTTCGGTATAACCTGCTGGTCGCAGCGCCAGCAGGCACCGTCGATGACCTGTTCACGCGCTAATACCGTTTTGCAGTCATCACACCAGTTGACTGTGGTTTCCTTGCGATAGACCAGACCTTTTTCGAGCATCTGGAGAAAGATGAGTTGTTCCCATCGATAATACTTTGGGTTACAGGTGGCAATTTCCCGGTCCCAGTCATAGCTCAGGCCCATGGCCTTGAGCTGGTCACGCATATAGTCAATATTGTCGTAGGTCCAGGAAGCAGGGTGAATGCCTCTTTTCATGGCGGCATTTCAGCCGGCAGGCCGAAAGCATCCCAGCCCATGGGGTGAATTACATTGTAGCCCCGCATCCGTTTATAGCGGGCAATGACATCTCCTATGCTGTAATTACGGACATGTCCCATGTGAATGCGGCCGGAAGGGTAGGGAAACATTTCAAGGACATAGTATTTTTCCCGATCAGGGTCTTCACTGACCTTATAGGCTTTTTCCTGTTCCCAGCGCTGTTGCCATTTGCTTTCAATGGTCTTGAAGTCGTATCTGTTTGTCATGTCGTTCTATGGAAAAGAGAAAAGAAGGGTGAGATTGTAAAGTGATGTCGGTATATTACTATCGATTTTTGTGTGGCACCATGGGTGATTGTTCAACCAAGATCGCCGGGAGGCTGCATGGATGTGTAGTTCTCAAAGGTGGTGTATTCGGCAAGAAAGGTCAACTTGACCGTACCAGTCGGACCATTTCTCTGTTTGCCGATAATTATTTCAGCCAGACCACGGTTCGGGTTATCTTCCGCCTTATTATACACTTCATCCCTGTAGATAAAACCAATAACGTCGGCATCCTGCTCAATGGCGCCGGATTCACGCAGATCGGAGAGCTGGGGCCGTTTATCGGTGCGGCTTTCCAGGCCCCGGTTCAGCTGCGACAATGCGACCACAGGTACATCAAGCTCCTTGGCCATGGCCTTGAGAGAGCGGGAGATATCGGATATCTCCTGGGTTCTGTTTTCATTTTTGGAGGATCGACCCTGCATGAGCTGCAGGTAATCTACAACGACCATGCCGAGATCATGTTCGGACTTAAGCCGTCGTGCCTTGGCCCGCATTTCAAGAACCGTCATGCCTGCTGAATCGTCAATATGGATGGGTGCCTCGGCCAGAATGCCGGTAGCTCTGGTCAGATCAGGCCAGTCTTTTTCAAGCAGTCTGCCGGTACGGATGCGTTGTGAATCAATGCGACCGATGGAACAGAGCATACGGAGGGCAAGCTGTTCCATGGACATCTCAAGACTGAAGACTGCGACCGGGATTTTTTCGATAATGGCGGCGTGCTGCACTATATTCATGGCCAGGGCGGTCTTGCCCATGGAGGGACGGCCGGCAATGATAATCAGGTCGGACGGCTGCAGGCCGGCGGTCATCCTGTCAAGCTGTTCATATCCGGTGGCAACGCCTGTGATATGCTCTTGCCGGTCAAAGAGTTTTGTGATTCGGTCAAAGGCTTTGGGCACGATGTCGGACATGGGCTGGAAGCCCTGTTTTCTCTTGGACTGGGCGATTTCAAAGATGGTCTTTTCAGCCTAGTCCACCAAGGCGTCGATATCATCCTGGGCATCGTAACAGCGGGCAGCGACTTCAGAGGTTGTCCGGATCAACTGGCGAAGAACGGATTTTTTCCGGATGATCTCGGCATGGTGCACCAGCGTGCCGGAAAAGGGTATTATGTCGGTAAGCAGGGCGAGGTAAGCGGGCCCGCCTATTTCCTCAAGCTTGTTCCTGTCACCCAGGAGGTTGGCGACCGTGATCAGATCGTGGGGCTCACGCTTTTCAAAGAGATCAAGCATGGACCGGTAGATCGTTTTATGGGCATCGCGATAAAAGTCTTCCGGGCTCAGAATTTCTGCAATTTTGAGTATGGAATTGTCTTGCAGCAGAACCGTGCCGAGAACGGCCTGTTCTGCGTCTAGATTTTGCGGAGGTATGTTGCCGGGAGAATCCTGAATTGTGGGGACTGTTTGGTATTGCATGATTTATCAATCATACAGCGATTGCATTGCAATGAAAAGAAAAATAGGCCAAAAAAATGCTGTCGATCGCTGGGGTGAGGAGAGGGGGCCGCCTGATCGAAATTACCGGTCCTGTTTAGAAAGGAGGCGGTAATTCCGGAGGCTTGCTTTTTGTCAGGTCGGCATGTCCTGCCGACCTGACGGGGAAAGACTTATTCTTTTTTCGCTGTGTCTGATTCTTTCCCTTCCGGGACGATTAGAACGGTAAGCGAAGTGGTCATCTGGTAGCCTACTTTAACAGTGACTGTTGTTTCTCCGATATTTTTAATGGGCTCAGGCAGAAGGATGGAACGACGGTCAAGGGTAACGCCGTTTTCCGCGAGCTGATCGGCAATATCTTTGGTACCGACTGAGCCGAACAGACGATTTTCACCGCCGACCCGACGGGAAATAGTGACGGTTTTTGTTTCAAGTTGAGCCGCCAGAGCTTCTGCATTTTTCTGGTCGGTTTCCCTGCGTTTGGTGATGGCCTGCTGCTCATGTTTGAGTCGTGCCAGCGCAGCCTTGTTTACAGCCACAGCCTTCTGCTGAGGAATAAGATAATTCCTTGCATAGCCTGGTTTAACCTTGACAAGGTCACCCTCTAGTCCCAAGGTGTCAATAGTTTCTTTGAGTATGATTTCCATGGATATTCCCTCTTGTTGTATTCATCGAAAGCACCCTGGTGCCGTCGATTGTATTCAATTGTAAGTGCGGTCTTTATCTCAAGACGAATGGTACTTGGTATTCAATATTTAAATCCTGTAAATCCTGTACTGCGGATTGTCAGGGAATCATTATGTCAATGCCTACCGGTCAGGATCCGATTTGGGCCCTTGCGATGGAGGTTCATCCTCTTTTTCAGGTCTGAGGTTCATCCAGGTGTCACCAATCCCTAACAGAGTAATCAGCACCAGACCATAACTCTGGATGACCAGCATAACATACAGCAATACTCTGAGGTAGGCGGGAACCTTCCATCTGCCGAGCAGGTGAATGAATACTGCCAGGCCCTGGAAAAAGTAGACAACACCTGAGACCAGAATCATATTCAGCCCCAGGTCTTTTAACCCGTTGTTGCTGAGCAGAAAGAGAATGGTTGCAGCAATGGGTATCCAGACCAGCTGTTCCGGCAACTTCCAGGAGCTGTAGGGCGGTCGATTCGTTTTGTCAGGGTGTCTTCGCAACAGTAAACTGTTCAAGACAACCTGATTCATCCATACGGTAACAAGAACGCTGCAGCAGAGGATACCCGGTAGAATTCTCGGTATCAACTCGCGGAGTTCAATGATGACCGTGGACAGTCTAGCCTGCATCTCGGCCGGCAACTCGGAGTTTGTTTTGTACAATTCGTAGGTCTGTACAAAACCGGCATCAAGCAGGTCGACAAGGTGCTGGTAGGGCTGTATCCCTGAAAAAATACCGTATATAGTCCAGAAGACAAACCAGCTGATGCCAAGGGTTAAGACGCTGTAGCCTCCGGTCACGGCCTCACTTTTATTTGACCGTCCACAGGCATACAGACTGTAGCCCAGTGGAATGAGGGTCAGGGTAAAGAGAAAAAGTTCCAGTTGCCCTGACAACAGTGCGACAGCGCCAGCTATCAGTAGACTGTTTCGCAGGGTAATGACTCCCTTCTCATTGCCTTCCACTGTCAGTACATATGCAACAGGGACTGCAAGGACCCCGAGAAGCCATCCAAAAAGGGAAGGCAACAGGGTCGGAATAAAATAGATGGCTGCAATTAAGAGAACCAGCCGGGAGAAAAAAGGTGACCCTTTCCAGCCTGCGCTATCCGGCGCTGTCATCTTCTGCTCAATGTTTTTGTTTAAACGTCGTTAAAACTGAGTCGGTCCGGTATACGGCAGCAGGGCAAGATGTCGAGCTCGTTTAATCGCCTCAGTTACCTGTCTCTGATGGGTTGCACATGTGCCCCAGATACGTTTAGGGATAATTTTGCCACGTTCTGTTACAAAATTACGCAATACTTTTGCATCTTTATAATCCATGACCAACTCTTTATCCGTGCAGAAACGACATACACGCCGTCTGTAAAAAACTCTTTTCTGTGGGGGCATTTTTTTCTCCTTAATCCAGTCTATTCGGTGGCAGTGGTTTTTTCAGTAGCTTCAGTTTTTTCTTCCTGCTCACCTGTTTTTTCTGTCGTTACAGTTCCTTCCGCCTTTACAGTCTCTTCTGTCGTTACAGTTTGTTCCGTCTTTACAGCTTCTTCTGTTGGTACAGTTTTCGTAGAAGTTTCTGTTGCAGTTTCTCCCGTGGTCTCTGCTTCATCAGCTTCCACGGCAGCTGCACGGGCGGCAAAACCGTCCTGTTCCCTGGTGATGGCGTCTTGGTCCATGGCATCGGCAAGTTTAATGGTCAGGTAGCGAAGAAGACGATCATCAATCCGGAAAATACGCTCAATCTCGTTGATGGTTTTACCCGGAGCAGCGTAGTTCAGGTTAACGTAATATCCTTGAACTTCTTTCTTGATTTCATAAGCCAGCCGTTTAATACCCCAACGGTCGGTGTTGATGATCGTTCCTCCGTCATCGGTAATGATGGCGCTGGTTCGCTCTATGATTTCAGTGAATTGATCCTCGCCCAGATTTGGACGGAGAATAAATGTGGTTTCGTAATGACGCATGATTCCTCCTCGTGGTCAATTTGGCCCTCGCTTCATTCCTTTCAGGTGAGAGCGAGAAGGTTATAGGTTGAAACTTTTTATATTACCATCAGGGCATATGTTGTCAAGAATTAAAAGAGGGGTTTTGCGTGATTTAAACCTGGAATGGAAGACAGGCGGGATGCAGTTCGGGAAGGTAAGTACCAAGCAGGACTCAGGACGATCTGAAAAAGTAAGTAATTACAGGATGAAATAAGATGTTAATCCCTGTTCTTATTTTTATTTTCCATCTCTTTTATTGCCTGCCATTGGCTGCGCAGTTCCTGATCGTTACCGGCCGGGAGACCCTTGAAAACGTGGGGGTGTCGACGAATCATTTTTTCGATAATTGCCTGCAGGGCATCATCAGTGGTAAAGGTATTCTGTTCTTTGAACATCTCGCAAAGCATGGTCAGAATAAAAAAAAGATCACCTATCTCCTCACAGATGTGTTGAGGCTCACCTTTCTCTATGGCTTCTGCAAGTTCACTGGTTTCCTCAAGGAGATATTTTTTGATACTGGCCGGAGTTTGTTTTTTATCCCAGGGGCAGCCGTTTTTACTGCGAAGTTCGCCAATGATTTCCTCAAGCCTGGATAATCGGTGCGGTTGCGTCATTGAGTTGAAAGAGAACCCTTCGAAGTGGATGACTTTGACACGATCAGCACATTGCAGCGAGCTGAAAAAGTGCGTCGGCCCGGATTAAAAAAAACAGGATCATTGCAAGTAACCGGTTCCCGGCATTTTCTGGAATGACATTTTAAGTATGTCTGTACTCTGTTGGGACTGGCTAAGCTCTATGGGCCATCAGATCATTCATTGATGACCTGCAACGCTTTGTCGATTCTTTCATAATCGCTAAGGCTGCTTTTGCGCAGAATATCATCAATACGATCAAGTTTCAGCTGAAAACCGGCCGCAGCAATTTCAAGATCCTGTATGGTTTGAGCGGCGGAGGATTCGGTTACATCCATCGCATTACGTAGATCATCTGCGTTGCGGACCAGAGATCTCAGCTGGGCGATCTTGTCGAGCCGAAAAAAAAGTTCATCAAAGTTGACCGGTTTTTCAAGGTAATCCGAGGCCCCTTTTTTCATGGCAGCAACAGCCGTGTCGATTGATGAGTGCGCTGTAATGACAATAACCTCTGTCAGGACATCGCGTTCTTTTGCAATTTGCAGAAGCTCGATACCGCCGATATCTCCGGGCATGACCAGGTCGGTGATAATTACATCAAAATGTGAACGATCCAGGTATCCGGCGGCTTCAATGCCGTCAACCGCAACCTTCACGGTATATCCGGCATCCTGAAGCCTTTTTTCAAAAAGACGCCTGATGACGGGATCGTCGTCAGCAACAAGAATTGACATGGTCATATGGAATCTCCTCGCTTGGTATCAACCTGTTTGGTTCCTGGACGAAAGTCAACTATAACGTATTCTCAGGATGTTGAAAAAATATTTAATTTTTCGTTCAGGCATTATTTAAGTTGATAAAAAATAGAACGCAGGTGTCGTTTCGGCACAAAACGTGGACAGATGCCGGTCAGTGATTCGGTGGAACCAATGATCAGGTATCCATCGGGTTCCAGGGTATCGGCAATTTTATTAAAAAGCTTTTTTCGGTCTTCAAGTGTGAAGTAAATAGCAACATTTCGACAGAAAACTATATCAAATTTTCCCAAACCGGAAAAGGGCAGCATCAGGTTTAGCTTGCGGAAATTCACCATGGCCCTGATTTCATCTTTAATCTTCCAAAATCCGCCGGTCATGGTGAAATACTTAGTTAATTTATCCCGAGCCAGGCCACGTTCAATTTCAAACTTATTATATTTTCCTGTGCTTGCCTGGGTCACGGCCGACTCTGAAATATCGGTTCCCAGAAGTTTGATTGAGTATTTCGAGGTGTCGCCAAGCAGTTCCTTGAGGACAATGGAAATGGAATAGATCTCCTGGCCGGTTGATGACGCCGCACTCCAGATCCGAATGGGCGTTTTCATCAGGGCTGATCTCGGGGTGCGGGCGTCAATGAGTTCGGGTAGGATTTTATGCTGCAGGAGTTCAAACGGTCCGGTATCGCGAAAAAAAAGGGTCTCATTGGTGGAAATGGCATCAATAATCTGTTTTTCAATGGTCTTGCGAGCATCTCTTTTTGCCTTCAGGTAGAGCTCCTGATAGTTGCCGCACCCATTTTCTTCGGCAATGGCAGACAGTCTTGTCTCAAGGAGATATTTTTTTGAGGCATCAAGATGTATCCCGCATATATCATGGATATACTTTGTGATAGTCTTGAGTTCTTCGGGAGTAATTTTGATCATAATCGTCGGCGACTGAGCTATTTTACCGTCTTCACAATTTCTGCAGCTATACGATCAAGAGGCGCAACCACATCAACCAGCCCTTTTTCAGCAGGTGCTTTCGGCATGCCGTAGACCACGCAGGATGCCTGATCCTGACCAATGACAACTGCCCCCTTCTTTTTAAGAATATCCAGTCCTTTGGTGCCGTCGGAGCCCATGCCTGTCATGATAACCGCTGTTGTCCTGCCGACATAATAGTCGGCAACCGAGCGAAAGAGATAGTCAACTGACGGTTTACAGGAATTTTCAGGGGGATCATTGGTGATCTTTACAAGACGGCTCTGCCCGTCCGTGGAGGCGACAAGTTTCATCTGCTTACCGCCTGGAGCAATATAGGCGACATTGGGTTGAATGGCCTCGCCGTCTTCCGCCTCTTTGACGGTAATGGCACATTTTGTATTCAGACTGCCGGCCAGGGATCTGGTAAAGACAGGCGGCATATGTTGGACCAGAACAATGGGCACACCGATATCTGCGGGCAGCATGGGCATCATCCGACTGAGTGCATTGGGGCCGCCGGTTGAAATACCCAGCGCTATAATTTCCGATTTGCCGCGACGGGCTACAGTTTGCCCGGTGACAGCTGCAGGCCGGGCTGCAGGTTGCCGTATGCCGGTCTTCCGTACCAGGGTCGTCGGATGGGGGCGTGATCCCATGGATCCGACCGTGGTCCTTCCGGTCTGAAAGGCTTTGATCAGAGGCGTCAGCAGGATGCGTAACTGTTTTTTGCTGTCGGCTATGTTTGTGGTGCTGGGCTTGAGTAGAAAATCAAAAGCCCCGAGTTCCAGGGCCTTCATGGTCATGTCTCCACCCTCGGTGGTGAGGGTCGATACCATGATGGCACTGACTTCAGGAGCCTCTTTCTGCAGGTGCTCCAGGACTTCAATGCCATTCATCTCCGGCATTTCAATGTCAAGGGTCAGGAGATCGGGCTTGAGAATGCGGATTTTTGAAAGGGCAATTTTCCCGTTATGGGCTACGCCGACGACCTCTACACCTGGAATTTCATCAAGAACATCACTGACGGCCTTGCGATAGACAATGGTATCGTCAACAACAAGGACTTTTATTTTTTTGGTCAGCATAAAATTTTTAACAGTCCGGTCGGTTTTTACCTGTAAAACCTGAACCGGGGCTGGTTGATTGTATAAAGAATGACTGCGTAGTGGAGACAGGACTCCTGTTTGACCCGACAGATCAAGACACGTTTAAAGAGACTACCGTTTGTTTTCAGGCAAAGAGCTGTACCCTGGGAATAGGCGGTGGTGTCCTTCAGCTGTCGAACTGACCATGTCTTCCCCGATGGCTCTCGCTATCAATTTTCAGGCCCTCCTCCACGTTGAGGATTCCTATAAGTTTGTCTTCCGTCTTGTAGACCCCGGTGAAAAAGCCCCCCTGGATGCCGCTCATGTTGGCAGGGGCGGATTCAATACGATCGGGATCCGCCATCACAACATCACTTATTTTACGGACAAGTAGGCCGATATGTTCACTCGGTGCGTTGACGATAATATTTCTAGGGTCATCTTCCAGGTTTGTCTCTCCCAATCCGAGTTTTTTACCAAGGTCAACAATGGTGACAATCTGGCCCCGCAGGTTGAGAATGCCGGTGACATAGTCAGGTGCCTGGGGGACTTTTGTCATCTCCATTAATTTATTTATTTCCTGAACTTTGAGGATATCCATGCCGCAAAGGGCGTCACCTATATAAAAGGTGGCAAGTTCCAGAATGTTTTTATTTGTGATTGGGTTTGGTTCCATGGTTATTACTCTTATTTTGAATATGAATGGATTAACTTACTTTGAATTTCTCGATCAGGACACGGAGGTCACCTGCGTATTGTTTGAGTTCGTCCGCTTTTTTCTTAACTTGCCCGGTTCCCTGTGAAATCTCTTCAGCTGTCTGGTTAACCTGAGCTACATCAGAAGCAATTTCCTGGGAGACTGAAGAGCTTTGCGCAACATTTTCAGCGACCTCACCGATCCCTTCTCCAGCCTGCTGGATATTCGTGGTCAGTTCGGTCATGGTGCCGGCCTGTTCCTCCAAGGCGGTTGCGATTTTGGAGACAATTTCATCGATCTCGTTGATGATTTCGGTAATGGTCCGGATACCGTTTACAGTGACATTGGTGGAGCTCTGGATGCTTTCTATTCGTTGTTTGATCGCACCGGTAGCCTCGGCAGTCTGCTTGGCAAGATCCTTGATCTCATTGGCGACGACCGCAAAGCCCTTACCGGCTTCACCGGCCCTGGCTGCTTCAATTGTTGCGTTTAAGGCCAACAGGTTTGTCTGCGAGGATATCTCGTTGATTGTTTCAGTGACCTTGCCAATGTCCTTGGCTGAATGACCAAGCTCATCAACCTTGTCTGAGATATCGCTGGCCTCATTGACAGCCTGATCGGTTATCCTTTTGGCATTGGCTGTGGACTGTTGAATTTCATTGACCGTACGGGTAATCTCCTCGGTGGCCGTGGTCATCATATTAACGTTTGCTGCAGCCTCTTCAGTGGCAGCGGCAACACTGCTCATGTTTGAACTCATCTCTTCAGCCGCCGCCGCAACACTTTCAGAGCGCTGGGCGGATTCAGAGGCGCCTGCATCCATTTCTTTGGAGACTTGTGCCAGATTGTCCGACGAATGATTCAGATTGTTGCTGTTTGCACTGATATCCTCAACCATGGTGCGTACACTGCTGATAAAGGTGTTCAGATAGGTGTTGAGTTCTGAAAATTCATCCTGAGCGTTAATATTGCCGACATTGGGCTGTAGCCTGAGGTCACCTCGGCTGGCTCTTTCAAGTCGGCTGTTCATTGCTTTGAGTGGCCGATCAATCAAGCGTTGAAAAATGAAAAAGACCAGGGTCAGGACGACACAAAGGGCCAGCAAACCTGCTAGAACGATACTGAACGCCGACTTTTTTGCGGCTGACAGGTCGTCTGTGATGTCCTTGGGGATGGCCAGAATACCGACTGTTTTACCGCTGTAATCCTGGAGCGGCATATAGGCGGTCATCAGTTCCCGGTTGTTTTTAGAGACGCTGATAATTCTTGTCTCTTTACCCTGCATGACCTCCTTTAAAAAAGAAAAATCCTGTTGTGGTAGAGTCTGGTTGTCGGTTTTTGCCTGGTATTTGAATTCGTTACCGGACGGCACCACAACCAGGATTTCGGATTTGACGGTTTTTTTGACTAATTGCAACAGCTTGTCATTAATGGGGGCGCCAAACTCTACCGATCCGGCATGCTTGCCCTGGTAAGAAACCGGGACCACTGCCCGGATAGAGAGTCCGGCTTTGCCGACCTCAATTCCGGATGCCTCTTTCCTGTCCCGATTAACGGACACTACGGTATGACGAAACCCGGACAGGTCATCGCCAAATTTTTTTGGTTTTTGCAACCGCAGAAAAGAGGTAGCCGGCGCCAGGTGGAAGTGAAAAACATTGAGGTCGATAATTGATTTCAGATCCTTATACATGGGTAGGGTAATATTGAGTAAATCTTCCCTGTTTTGTTCAAAGAGATCCTTTTTAACGGATGGAATGTCGGCAACGGTCTTGGCCAGCAGACTGAGTTGATCAGTGGTGTCAACTATCAGCTTGTCCTTGATCTGAATGACATTCTCCTGCAGGTCTGTCTGTGCCTGCTCTATGGTTGTGCTGATGGTGTTGCGGTAGACTAGGAGTACCGGAATGAGGACCATGACGGCAATAAGAACACCAAGGGATAAAAGAAGTTTGCTTTTTACCCTTTTGGGCAAAAGATGTGTAAAGAAATTCATTGATTTTCAACCTGGTTTTTTTTAAAAAAAATGCTCGGTGCTATCCTGTTGTTTCTGTCTTCTTTCATTTCAAGCAGGTTGTGCCGCTTCCGCCTCTTTGGCATAGCGGTGAACGCACTCCATCAGCCGTTCCTTATCCAATTTTATGTGATATTCATCAATACCGACCGATTTACCCTTGGCAACGTCTTCTTCACCTGCAAGGGTGGTTAGGGCAATGACCGGGAGATGGGCGAATCTGGAATCGTTTTTGATCTTTTCGGTAAGTTCAAAGCCGTCCATGTTCGGCATTTCAATGTCAGTGACTACCATGGTGATTTCGTCGACATGCTGCTCAAGAACATTGAGGGCTTCAACGCCGTCTTCACCCTCGAGAACATTGAACCCGGCTTCTTCCATGTAGCTGTGGACCTGATTGCGGAAAAAGTTCGAGTCTTCGACAATGAGAATAGTTGGTACAAAACCACTTTCCGCCACTGTTTCAGGCAGGGAGTAGTCGGCAAACCAGCCCGGGTTGATGGTTTGAACTATTTCAAAGATATCGACCAGCATGGTCGTGTGGCCGGCAATGATTGCAGATCCCATTATCCCGGTCTGTTTCAGCGTGACATCGTCGATATCGGATGAAACTTCTATTGCATCTATCGGGCCGATTGCAAGCAGGCCGATGTCCTTGCCGGAAAGATTGAATACAATAACCAGCAGGTTATCCTGGTCGGAGAGGGGCTTCACCATGGCGACCTCCTCAATGGAGACCAGTGGCAGGCTGCCGCCACGATACTGCATGACCCTTCGTCCACCGACTTCTTCAATATCGCTTCGTTTTATCTTCTCAACTCTTTCCACCTGATTCAAGGGGACGGCAAACTGTTCATCGGCTGAGCTTGAGAATGTGAGCAATGCCTGTTTGTCCTTGGCCTTGATGATGGAATTTTTGGTAGCATCGGCAAGTTCGCCTGCACGGTCTGTTCCGTCCAGCGAGGTAAGTCCTGCCATGCGGGAGAGGTTGTTCACGTCAAGAATGAGGGCAATACGGCCGTCACCCATGATGGTCGCACCGGCATATCCCTTGCACTGCTGGAGGTGGCGACCAAGCGGTTTGATAACTATTTCTTCGGAGTCATGGAGCCGATCAACGATCAGGCCGTACTTCATTGCACCGGTAGAGACGACGTCAATGTTCAAGGCACTGGCAGGACTCTGCCTGCGTTCACCGCGTTCACGTTCCAATTCGTCCCTGTTGGAATCCTGTTCGGGAGTATCCTGCGGAATGTCTTCCTTGAACATCGGTGTGGATCTGGAACGGCGGTCGGCGACCTGCTTCCGGCGGTCGGTTTTCAGTTCCTCCCTGGTCGGGTCGTAATACGTTCTAGGAATATCGAGTACATCCGAGAGCCGGATAAGGGGCAACAGGTTACCGCGCAGGCGAACAACCTCAGCGTCTCCGACTCGCTCGATCCGTTCCTTGACCTTGGTGGCGGGGATGCGGAGAAGTTCTTCAAGGTTTACCTGGGGAATGGCATATCGTTCACCACCGGTCATGACAATCTGGCATGGGATAATGGCTAGAGTCAGAGGCAGCTTAATACTGATTGTACTGCCCCGGCCGACCTCGGATTCAATTTCAATGGATCCGCCCAGCTGGTCAAGGTTGGTTTTAACAACGTCCATACCCACACCACGGCCGGAAACATCAGTCACCTTTTTAGCGGTGGAAAATCCGGGCAGCAGAATCAGGTTGGTGCGCTCTTTTTCCGACATTGCCTTGGCCTGTTCCGGAGTGAGCATTCCTTTATTAATCGCGGTTTCCGCCAGCATGTTGCCGTCCAGGCCTTTGCCGTCATCACTGATCTCGATCACAACCTGGCCTGCGGCATGGTATGCCTTGAGGACAATGAGACCTCTGGCCTCTTTTCCCTTGCGGATACGTTCATCAGGGGGCTCTATGCCGTGATCAACCGAGTTTCTGACCAGATGGGTCAGAGGGTCGTTAATGGCCTCAATAATGGTCTTGTCAAGCTCAACGTCTTTGCCGACAATGGTCAGATCCATCTGTTTGCCCAACTTTTTGGCAAGATCACGGACCACGCGGGGAAACTTGTTAAAAACATTGCCGATGGGCTGCATCCGGGTCAGCATGATGGCTTCCTGCAGCTCTGAGGTAACAAGATCAATGCGCTGGCCGACGGTCTCGGCATTACGGACATCACCGGAGGTGATGGTCTGTAAGAGCTGATTGCGGGAGAGAACAAGTTCGCCGGCCAGGTTCATCAGCTGGTCAAGCAGACTGACCGTAACCCGGATCGAGGTGTCGGCTTTCTGGGGCGTACTTTTTTTAGTCTTTGTTGTTTTTTTGGCCGCTGCCTTTGGTGCAGGTGGACTGACCGGCTCAGGGGGAGGTTCAGGTATCGGTTCAGGTTCAGGCGTGGGCTCTGGTTGTACCTCTTGCGTGCCGACAGCCGGCCCAGGGTGCTCTTCTTCCTGTGGAGGCTGAGGCTGAACTTCTTCGGCTTTTTCTACCGGCTCAGGTTCGACGGCCGCTACCGCCGGTGCTTCAACTGCAGGCTCAGGGCTGGGCGCTGTTTTTTCAGGTTCAGGTTTTGCAGGTGCTTCCCCGCCTTCATAAATAGCATTCAGGGCATTGACATGTTCAGTGATATCGACATCATTACTGTTTGCAACATCCTCAATGAGTTGTTGCAGTTCATCGGAGGCCAGCAGCAGGATGTTGACGATCTCCGGACTCGGGACTAATTTCTCGCTTCTGACCAGACCAAGAACATTTTCTGCTGCATGGGCAAGGTTCTGAATAACAGTCAGTCCCATGAAGCCGGCGCCACCCTTGATGGAGTGGGCTGCCCGAAAGACTTTGTTGACCAGCTCAACATCAATGTCGGCGCCACCTTCTTCAATGGCCAGAAGGTCGTTTTCTATGTCGGCAAGATGTTCCAGTGACTCTTCTATAAAACCCTGCAGGATTTCATCATCTTCTATGGACATTTTTTTCTCCAATACATACCGTTGGGGGGCTAAGAAAATGAACTCAGGAAGGTTTCCATGCGTCATTTTCATTTTTCGATTCCCGGCCTGCCTGCATTTGCCTGCTCACCGGCATATTGTTATTGTACGTATCGTAAAAGGATTGTACAGCTTTATTTTGTCGGATCTTGAAAAAAAATCACCAGAGATACATTTTTATTAACAGTTCAACAACGGGAGTAATGATGATGGCTGATGTTCAACTGTTCACACAATATCCATTTCAGATTGGTCAAAAAGTTCACATTATCGACGGCCCCCGCAAAGGAGACTGGGAAGTCATTGCCGTAGATGATAAAAAAGTCGGTTTACGCTGTCCTGTCACCGGGTTTGAGGCCAGCTGGGCCAGGTTTTGTTATTTTGTTAAAGAAAAGGGCATGGAATGGCCTGAGCGTACAAAAGCTGAATAAAGAATTTCATTGACTTTTTATATCCTCGACCTGTTGAATACCAACTGATAAATAGAGATATACAGGTGTGGCCTTTACTCTTCTTCCGGCAAACTCGAGTGATCCTGCCGTCGATTCATCTGTTTATCCGAAAATCGGATTACGCGATGTTATGAACGTAACTTGTTGATTTTCATAGTTTGTTGTGCCGGAAAAGCATGGCGGTTTATCCGAAAATAACCCACGAAGTGATGTCGTATCAGGCTATTTTCATCCTTGGTTGTGGCTGTGACGTTAAAAATCCTGGTCCAGCCATGCTGGTTTATCTGAAAATAGCCCACGAAGTGCGCTGATTCGGGCTATTTTCATCCTTGGTTGTGGCTGTGACGTTAAAAATCTTGGTCCAGCCATGCTGGTTTCTATGAAATCCTGCTGCCTGCCGGGTATCGGGGAAATCATTACCCTTTGTGTTTGCCTATGTGTGGTTTTTTCGGGATCTATGATCCGCAGAGCTTCAGACCCGTACCGGCTGCCCGGCTTGAAAGGATCAGTGCGTCCATCCGCCATCGGGGACCTGATGACCAGGGGTTCTTTTCAGATACCAATATAGCCCTTGCTTTCAACCGTCTCTCCATTATTGATTTGACCAGGGCCGGTCACCAACCCATGTCCAGTGTGGAGGGAGATCTTCACCTGGTTTTTAATGGTGAGATCTTTAATTACATAGAGTTGAGAACCCGTCTGCAGGCAAAAGGCCATATATTTGTTTCAGAGAGTGATACCGAGGTTATTCTCCATGCCTACCGGGAGTACGGGGTGGAATGTTTGTCCCATTTCAACGGGATGTGGGCATTTGCCCTCTATGATGCGAAAAAAAAGAGGATCTTCTGCAGCCGTGACCGGTTCGGGATAAAACCCTTTTATTATAATGTAGATGGCCAGACCCTCACCTTTGCCTCGGAAATCAAAGCGCTGCTCAAGGCCGGCGTAAAGGCTGAACCGGATAACCGGCAGGTTTTCCAATACCTTGCCCTGGGCCAGCTGGATATCGACGAGAAAACGATGTTCGGCAATGTTCTGCAGCTGCCGCCGGCCCATTACCTGGTTTATGAAAATGAACAGGTGAAGGTCTCGAAATTCTGGGGTCTGGAGGATCAGAAAAATACTGCGGATCTGTCCATGAGGCCGGAAGCGATTCTGGAGCATTTCCGGGAACTGTTTTTCAGTGCGGTCGACATCCGGCTGAGAAGCGACGTGCCTATCGGGGCATTGCTGAGCGGGGGGCTTGACTCGTCGGCTATTGTTTCAGTTATCGATCTGCTGGCCAGAGAGAAGAAAATCCCACTTAATATCAAAACCTTCACCGCCTCCTACAGTGAAAAGAGTATCGATGAGTCCCATTATGCGGCAGAGGTGGTGAAGAAAACCGGCATCCAAAACGTTCTTGTCTACCCGAACGCAGAGGGTGAACTCTGGCAGGATATCGAAAAAGTGATCTATCATCAGGATGAACCACCCCTTACCATGACGGCCTTTGCCCATTGGTATCTGATGGAGGAGATTCACAAGCAGAACATCAAGGTCATCATCAGCGGCCAGGGGGCCGATGAGATGATGGCCGGATATGTGGAGCAATTTTCCGGTTTTTTTCTGGCCGACCTGCTGGCTCAAGGTGCTCTTGGGAAATTCTTTCATGAAACGAGCAGATTGCACGACAACAGCCTGCTGTCCTACCGGCTTATCCTGGCCCAGCTTGTCAAGGCCTTTTTGTCCAGAAGAATTGCAAATATTTTTAAATCCCTGCTCAGAGAAAAAGCGATCCAGCATCTGGAATATGGATTTGTTAAAAATCACTGGCGTTCTTTTTCTCCGCTTACCGGGATGAAGCAGTATTCCCGCCTGAATCAGCAGTTGCACAGGTCCTTTACCGTCGAATCCCTGCCAAGAATTCTCCATTACGAGGACAGAAATTCCATGGCTTTTTCCATAGAACAACGGGTACCTTTTCTGGATTATCGGTTGGTGGAATTTCTCTTTGGCCTCTCCAACAGGCAGAAGATGGAAGACGGGATCGCTAAGGTTATCCTGCGGCGGGCCTTGAAAGGGGTGATGCCCGATGCAATTGTCAACCGGTATTCAAAACTCGGCTTTACAGTACCGCAAAAACGATGGATCCAGGAGATGGATGGCTATGTAAACGATTTGTTTTCCTCCACCGCTTTTAAACAGCGCGGCTACTGGAATCCGGAAAAAATTAAAAAACTGTACAGGGATAACCGGGAAAAAGGGTCGCGGATGGACACGTTCCTGTGGCGGGTTATTGCCTGTGAAACCTGGCATACCAGATTTTTTAAATCTTAAAAGAAAACGCTATATCCACTCCATGAAAAACACGCAATACGTCGTAATTACTCCGGTCAGAAACGAAGAAAAATACATTGATAAAACCATGCAAGCGGTGATTGATCAGACCATTACACCGATGCAGTGGATTATTGTCAATGACGGTTCCTCGGATAGGACCCAGGAAATCGTAGAGGAGAGAATCCGTTCCCACAGCTGGATTACCCTGGTCAACATGAGTGACAGGGGATTCTCAGCCGTGGGCAAGGGCATTGTCGAGTCCTTTCATGCCGGGTTTAAAAGTATTAAGCGTCCTGATGACTGGGAATTCATCGCCAAGCTCGATGGTGATCTTTCCATGGATGAAAAATATTTTGAAAATCTTATTCTTCGGTTTGAGGAGAATGAAAAACTAGGCATTGCCGGAGGTACTTGTTTTTGTGAAGAAAATGGAACCATGCATGAAGAAAAAACACCGACATTCCATCCCATTGCCGCCGCACGGCTGTACCGGCGATGCTGTTTTGAAGAGATAGGGGGGTTGTCGGCCTGTAATGCCTGGGATACCATCGACCTGCTGCGTGCGCGGACAAAAGGCTGGGAAACCCGTCGTTTCCCTGATTCGCGGATTATTCACTACCGGATCATGTCATCCCGTCAGGGGCTCTGGGAGGGCAAGAAGAGAACCGGACGTAACTTGTATTTAACCGGGTACTCGATCCTTTTTCTCCTTGCCCGAAGTACATACCGGCTCTTTAAAAAACCGTATATCGTTGAGTCTGCTGGTGTAATGTATGGGTATTTTAAGGCAATGTTGAAAAATGAACCGTTGGCGGTCACGCCGGAGGAAAAGGCCTTTCTGCGCCGGGAACAGCGGCAGCGATTGCTTGGGACCTATGGACAGGGCAAAAAAAAATGAGTCAACCCCTCAAGTTGCAATGGCGTGGAGAGTGACGGTATAGGTAAGAACCTTACCGGCCAGAGGGTGATTGTAATCGACGGAGACCTTTTCGCTGTTGACGGCGAGAACCATAGCCGGCACCTGTTCACTTTTACCGTCTCTCTCAACCGCAAGGGAAAGGATCATGCCCGGTTTTGGATCAAGCTTGCCGTCGAAGACAGAACGTTTGATATCATGGACAAGGGTATCATGGTGTGGCCCGAAGGCATCTTCCGGCTGGATATGAACGGTTCTTGATTCGCCGGGGTTCATGCCCAGCAGGCTGGCTTCCACAGCTTTTAAGACCCTGCCGGAGCCTATCGACAGATGAATCGGTTTGGAGGCAGGGACTTTTTCAAAGACTTCACCGTTCTCAAGGGTCGCGGTATAACTAATGCTTACAGTGTCTGTCAGGGCTACGGGGCACATGGGTGGGTCCTCTTGTCTGCGTCAGGAGACGGCATGGTCGTTCTGTTATTTTTATGGTACAGGTTGCTTGTTTTTGAGCGAGTAATTATAATCGACCTTTGCTGAAAAAACAATCTCTACCCTTCAGAAGGGTCGTATCATGGTACCTTTTTGAAAATACCTGCAATAAAACACCTGCCGGGACTTGACAAAGAAGGGCTGACGGCCTAAATGTGAACAGCCATATTTATGAGGTCGTCATGGAACTTGAATGTGAAAAATATAAAGAGAACGTTGACTCTGAAAATGCGGTTTGTCGCCACCCTGATGACTATTGCCAGTTCAGATCTGGCTGTATAATCCAATTTATGGAAAAGGAGCGCAGGGGGCAGCAGAAGTCGTCGGTTGGGTTTCGGTCCAAAAGTACAGTCAAAACACAATCGTGATCGTTTTTTTGTTCCGTTAATCTTCGAGAAGGTTATGATCGAGTTAGATTTCAGTAAGGATCCGCATGGGCTGTTGCCTGCCATTGTTCAGGAGTATACCAGTGGTGATATATTAATGCTTGCCTACATAAATCAGGAGTCCTGGCAGCAGACCCTTGAAACCGGTAAGGCACACTATGGGAGTCGATCACGCAACAAGATCTGGCTCAAAGGAGAATCTTCCGGTCACGTACAGGTCATAAAAGATATTTTTGTTGACTGTGATCAGGATACAGTGGTTTTCCAGGTTGAACAGCTAGGCAGGGCTGCCTGTCATAAGGGGTATCACAGTTGTTTCTACCGCAGGGTGGCCGGCGATGAGCTGAAAATCGATACGGAACCGATCTTTAATCCTGAGGACGTGTACGGCAAGTAAGGCGTGCTGCCATCTGTTCTGGAATTACAACCCGAATACTTTGAACTCTGAATTTAGAACTTTGAACTCAAAATGAAACAATTAAAAATAGGTATACCCAAGGGGAGCCTGGAAAAGGCGACTATCAAGCTGTTTGAAAAGTCGGGCTGGAAAATCAAGTTGATTTCCAGAAATTATTTTCCGGAAATCGATGATCCTGAATTGTCCTGTTCCATCTGTCGTCCCCAGGAAATGTCCAACTATGTGGAGTCGGGAATGCTGGATGCCGGAATTACCGGTCATGACTGGACTCTGGAGAACGGTTCCGACATCAAGGTGGTCGAAGACCTTGTCTACTCCAAGGTCAGTAAGAAGCCGACCCGCTGGGTGATTGCCGTTCCGGGCGATTCTGATATCACCCGGGTGGATCAGCTCAATGGTAAGCGGATTTCCACCGAGCTTGTCAACGTAACCCGAAAGTTTTTTGAAGGGCAGGGGCTGGAGGTTGATATTATCTTCTCCTGGGGTGCGACTGAAGCCAAGGCTGTTTCCGGGCTGGCCGATGCCATTGTCGAAGTGACCGAAACCGAGTCAACCATTCGGGCCCATGGCCTGCGTATCATCCATGAACTGATGCAGTCCAACACCCAGTTGATTGCCAATAAAGATGCCTGGCAGGATACATGGAAGAGGGAAAAAATCGAAAATATTGCCATGTTGCTGCAGGGCGCGCTCAAGGCGGATCATATCGTCGGCTTGAAGATGAACATCCCCCAGGAAAGCCTTGATACCTTGATTGAACAGCTTCCCAGCGTAACGGCGCCAACGGTTGCCAAACTCTATAAGCAGGAGTGGTTCTCGGTGGAAACGGTTATATCCGAGCATCAGGTCCGTGACCTTGTCCCGCAACTCCGAAAACTCGGGGCCAAGGGGATTATCGAATACACCTTGAACAAGGTAATTTGACGGAGTAGCGATAAGGGATTATGAATTTCACCAATGTCCGGTTTCTTACCTCTGTTCACGCCCTGCGCCAGCTGCCTGAGGCGGATTTCCCCGAAGTTGCCTTTGCCGGACGATCCAATGTCGGGAAATCCAGCCTGATCAACACGATTATCGGCCGCAAGGGAATGGTGAAAACCAGTGGCCGGCCTGGAAAAACTCAAGGGCTCAACTATTTTGTCGTCAACGAGGCCATGTACTTTGTGGATCTGCCCGGATATGGGTTTGCCCGAGTTGCCAAACAGGTACAGGCTGGATGGCAACAGCTGATCACCGAATATCTCCTACAGCGCAAGACATTACAGCTTGTTGTTGTTATCGTTGATCTTCGTCACCCACTGAAAAAAATGGACAGAGAACTTATGGATTGGCTTCGCTACCAGGAGATATCGTATCTCCCCGTGTATACCAAGGCGGATAAGCTCTCTAAAAATAACCAGTTACGTAATGCAACGGCACTGGACTCCGCCCTTGGCATTGTCTCCGATGAACGACTGATTTTCTCTGCGAAGACCGGCCAGGGGTGCTCAGAACTGCAACACAGGCTTGCATTGAATGCCGATTCCTGTTAAGGAGTTTCAGTATAAAATACAAAGAGGAATTTCCTGTTAAACGGATTTGGTTGGGCAGACCGTTGGGGAGGGCAGGATTTTTTTTGTGGTTTTTATAAAAGGAGGGAACAAGATGTCATTGAGATCAGAATGGCCCTGCTGGGAAATTATGGGATGTAAACCGGAGGCGGCCGCAAAATGTCCGGCTTACCAATCAGACAAGCCCTGCTGGGAGGTGATGCGGGAAATTGACACCTGTTCTTTTAATATCTGTAAAGACTGTCTGGTCTACATAGCCAAGCAGAAGAATTCCATCTTCAGTAAGGAAGAGATATTGAGCATTTTGTGCCAGAAAGGTATCGATGTGACCGGGCATCGTTGCACACAGTATAAAACAGTAACGTAAGCCGCCGCACAAAACATATAAAAAAAGCCGGGTTGTTCAACCCGGCTTTTTTTATTGATCTGATTTCAACACCGCAAGAAAGGCACGTTGCGGTATTTCAACGTTGCCAACGGTTTTCATTCGTTTCTTTCCAGCCTTTTGTTTTTCAAGAAGCTTTCTTTTTCTCGATATATCACCACCATAGCATTTTGCCGTGACATCTTTTCGCAAGGCTGAAATGTTTGTTCTGGCAACAACATTGCCGCCGATGGCAGCCTGGATGGCAATTTTGAACATCTGCCGGGGAATCTCTTCTTTCAGGCTCTCACAGGCCTTGAGCCCCCGTTCTCTGGCCCGGTCTTTATGAGTGAGTTGAGAGAGGGCGTCAACCTGTTCACCGTTGACCAGGATGTCGAGTTTAACCAGATCACTGGTCCGGTAGTCGATCAACTCATAGTCAAAGGATCCATAGCCCTGGGTAACGGATTTCAATCTGTCGTAAAAGTCGTAAATGACTTCAGCAAGCGGGAGTTCACAGGTAAATTCGATTCGGCCCGGCATCGGGTAATGGTAGTTGGTATTTTCACCCCGGCGATCCATGCATAGAGTCATGACCACACCCATATACCGTTCCGGAATATGTATGGTTGCCTTGATAAAAGGCTCTTCAACATGGTCGATTGAACCGGGGTCCGGGAAGTACGAAGGGTTGTCGATCTCCTTTACCGTACCGTCCTGCAGGTAAAATATATACTTAACCGTGGGGACCGTGAGTATCAGGGAGATGTCAAATTCCCGTTCAAGCCGTTCCTGCACTACTTCCAGGTGAAGAAGCCCCAGGAAGCCGCAGCGAAAACCAAAGCCAAGGGCTGCTGAAGAGTCTTTTTGATAGGTGAGGGCAGCGTCATTGAGCTTCAGCTTTTCCAGTGCGCTCGCCAGGTCTTCATAGTCGTCGGTGGTAATCGGGTAGATTGAGGAAAAAACGACTTGCTGCACCTCGCGAAAATCGGGCAGAGGGGCAGGACAGGGGTTATCCCTGGTGGTAATTGTGTCACCCGGTCTGGTATCGGATACTGTCTTTACCCCGGCGATAATGTAGCCGATCTGCCCTGCAGACAGCTCTTTCTGCGCCGTTCTTTTCAGATGAAACTGGCCGATCTCTTCAACTCTGTATTCCGACTTGTTGGACATGAAAATAATCGTCTCACCTGCTTTGAGTCGGCCGTTGATAATACGGACCGAGATGACCGTTCCCCGGTAGGGATCATAGTTGGCATCAAAGATCAAGGCCTCAAGAGGTTTTTCAGGGTCTCCTTCCGGCGGCGGCAACAGGGTAACAATGGCCTCAAGCAGCTCATCCACACCCGCTCCGGTCTTGGCGGAACATTTCTGGATACTTTCTCCATCAAGTCCGAGATCCTCTTCAATGGAGTCAGCGACTTTTTCCGGTTCAGCAGCCGGCAGATCGATTTTGTTGATAACCGGGATGATTTCCAGGTCATTTTCCATGGCCAGATACAGGTTGGCGAGGGTTTGCGCTTCAATGCCCTGGGCCGCATCGATTAGCAGCAATGCTCCTTCACAGGATGAAAGAGCCCTTGAAACTTCATAGCTGAAGTCGACATGACCTGGGGTGTCGACAAGGTTCAACGTGTAGTCCTGTCCGTCGGCGGCAGTATACGGCAGGCAGATGGTCTGGCTCTTGATGGTAATTCCACGTTCACGCTCAATGTCCATGTTGTCAAGCAGCTGATCCTTGAATTCACGATCGGTTACCATCTCACATCGTTGGATTATCCGATCAGCAAGGGTGGACTTTCCATGGTCTATATGAGCAATAATGCTGAAGTTCCGTATATTTTTCATTGTTTACAGCCGGTTTTTTGGGTCCGTGGATAAAGTATGGATAAAGAGGCAAGCTCTTCAATAGCATACCTGGAATGAAAAAAAAACACTTAGCCAGATATCAGGAGATGAATAACTCTGAGGAGAGTATCCCTCCCTATGGCAGCAGTTTTGCTTTGTTGCGCAAACGTTGCTGTTCAGGAGGGCAACAAATTGGCCGAAACTCTGCCCTGTCACTGTTCGGGAGTGCCTTAGATTCGGAGTCTGCGCTACCTGTTCATTCGGAGTTTCGCACCTCGCTTACCTGGGCTGCAAGGCGTACTTGTGCTACTCAAGCAGGCCAGGTAAGCGTAGACTCCGAGCGCAGACCCCGTGAGGTGCTCCTGAACAGATACCAGCAAACAAAGTTGGAGCCGGCGGGAGTTGAAAATTGGAACGGCAATCAATTTCAGGCCTTATTTAAGTGAAATAAATGAGAATGTGGAGTATATATAAAAATATATGCCCTGCGTGTGAGTGAGCTCCATGCAGGGTTCTGTTTTCAGAATAGTTCACCAGGGTGTCCGAAGCGGGCTTATTCTGGTACTGTAAAAGTTTACCGGATAAGCCAGACTTCGGTCTCTATATTCGTTCAAGCAGGCCGACGGGCTATAGCTCGTCTATGTTAGGAGGCCTGATCGGACGAAGAGGTAGGTAAGCCCAGGCTCCGTGGGGTGCTGATGAACTTTTACCTGTTTTCATGCAATGAAAGACACCATGGCTGATAAGAAAAAACAAAAACCTTCGCAGACGGAGAAACAGCTTCATCCTCTTGTGGTTATGTCTGATGAGGAGAACCTCCCTGCGGTCAGTAATCCGGCCCTGCACAGATATCTGCAGGAGATAAGCCAGTATGAGTTGTTGTCCAGGGAGGAAACTGAAGAGCTTGCCTCCCGTTTTCAGGAAACCGGTGACCCTGATGCCGCCTACAGGCTGGTTTCTTCCAACCTTCGTCTGGTCGTCAAGGTGGCCATGGATTTTCAGAAATATTGGATGCAGAATTTCATGGATCTGATCCAGGAGGGCAACGTAGGTCTGGTTCAGGCAACCAAAAAATTTGATCCATACCGGGGGGTAAAATTCTCCTATTATGCCGCCTACTGGATTCGCGCCTATATCCTGAAGTTTATCATGGATAACTGGAGGCTGGTCAAAATAGGCACTACCCAGGCCCAGCGGAAACTGTTTTTCGGGCTCAACAAGGAACGAAAGTTGCTTGAAGCCCAGGGCTTTCTCCCTGAAGTCAAACTGCTGGCCGAACGTCTGAATGTGAAAGAGAGTGAAGTCATTGAGATGAGTCAGCGGATGGATAACTGGGATGTTTCTCTTGAAGCACCTGTACGCAATGATTCCGAAGACGAACAAAAGAATTTTATTCCCCAGGAAGGACCCGGTATTGAGGAGTTGGTAGCCAGCCGTGAAATTCGTGAGCGGCTTGGTGAAGTCCTTGTCGACATGGGAGACAAGCTCAATGAGAAAGAGCAGGTCATCCTGCAGCGGAGACTGCTGAGTGATGATCCTCTGACTCTGCAGACTATTGCTGAACAGTTTTGCATCTCCCGTGAACGGGTTCGCCAGATAGAGGCGAATTTACTGAAAAAGCTTAAAAAACAGTTGGAAAAAGACATGCCGGATATTCAAGATGTTTTTAGTACTGAAAGCATGATTATTGCCGGCGTCAAAAATAAATAGATGGAAGCATCGGGAACAGAGTATCTGCCCAATGTTCTAGATATTGGTACATGAAAAGAGATGTCCCAGTGTTTTGTTGTACAGGTGAAGTTCGAAATGTTAACAACTGGCCAGTCATGCGGCCTTTTTCAAGGCGTTTTGAATTTTTATCATTTAAGCCAATCTCACGAAAACCAGCGAGTTCGCCTCTCCTGATCAGATCTTGTTCATTGTACCGTCGAACAGGCGAAGACTTCAAAATAAATCCCGGAACCGGAAACTATTTTTTTCAGGTATCCTTTACCAGCCAATTATAAAATGAATGTACCTCTGCTTGACCTTGGCCCTCAGATAAAAGCTTTACGCAGTGAAATTCTCCAGGCCGTTACAGACGTTATTGATTCCACCCGTTACATACTCGGACCCGAGGTTGTGTCCTTTGAAGAAGATGTGGCAGCCTACTGTCAATCCGATTTCGGGGTTGGGGTTTCCAGCGGTACCGATGCCATCGTCATGACGCTGATGAGTCTGGGGATTGGAATCGGTGATTTGGTGATCACGACTCCCTACACTTTTTTTGCGACCATGGGTGCTGTCCTGCGGGTAGGAGCTCAACCGGTTTTCGTTGATATTGAAGAAGAGAGTTTCAATATGGATCCTGAGGCGCTGGATTGCATTCTTCGGCAGCAGTCTCAACATGGAGGCAGGGTCAAGGCTATAATTCCAGTCCATCTTTTCGGGCAATGTGCCGATATGAACAGAATCATGCCGCTTGCTGAAAAGTATGATGTCTGCGTGGTGGAAGATGCCGCCCAGGCTATAGGGGCCTGCTGTCCGATGACAGATGCAGACGGGACCGTCCATTGGAAGAAAGCTGGAAGCATGGGGCTTGCTGGTTGTTTTTCTTTTTTTCCCAGTAAGAATCTAGGCGGCATTGGTGACGGCGGTATGGTGACGACCAGTGATACGGAACTTGTCGATATTCTTCGTTCCTGCAGGAATCATGGGGCGCAGCCAAAATATTATCATGCCCGGGTCGGAGGCAATTTCAGGATTGATCCGGTGCAGGCCGTGGTCCTGGCTATTAAACTGCGCCACCTTGAGGATTGGCACAGTAAAAGACGTGAGAACAGCCAAACGTATAGAACCTTATTTAAGGAGGCTGGACTCCTTCACTCTCCGGTTGAATTGCCTCATGAACAGTTTGCGACTGTTCCCGGTGCGGAAAATCACAATCATCATATTTACAATCAGTTTATTATCAGGGTTCCGGATCGTGACGGGTTGAGAACGTTTCTACAGAATCATTCCATTGGTTCCGAAGTATATTATCCTCTCTGCCTGCATAAACAGGAGTGTGTCCAAGAGTATAATGGACAGAAATTCCCTGTTGCTGAAAAGGCGGCTCAAGAATCTCTGGCCCTGCCTGTTTATCCTGAACTCACAAAGGAGCAATTATCCTTTGTTGTTGAAACCATCACCAGATTCTATACTTCCGGTTGAGTATCCGGTACCGCTCGTGATTATTTTTCGTTTTTCAGCTCTTTTTCTTTTCATTCTTCTCATTAGTCCTCTTTGTGCTTCGGCTACAGGCGCTGGCGAAAAGAACAGGAGTGCAAAAGCGGAAAGTAGTGTTCCGGATCGTGATGTTCAATATGCCGAAAACAGCAAGTTACCCCAGTGGAAAGTAGACTGGGATCAGGCCAGGGCTCTATACCGCCGGGGTAAGGTAGGTCAGGCGCTGGTGCAGTATGAACTTCTCCTGCAGAGAAAAAGTACGGTTGATGAGGCTAGGTGGGAATATGCAAACCTTCTGATCCAGGAAAAACGGTGGCAACAGGCCGCAGATGAACTTGACTTTCTTCTTGCCCGTACACCTGATAAACAAAATTATCTACTTGCCCGCGCCAGAGTCTCTCTGGAAGAGGGATTTGCTGAACAGGCCGTCAAACAATATGGCCAACTCTATGAAGGGAGTCCTTCAGGTGATGATGCCCTTGAAGCTCTTACCGGATTAGTTACCGCGCTTGACAAGATGGGCAACAGGGAGGCTCAGTTGCCGCTTCTGGAACAACTTTTGCTTCGCAAGCCCGGTGACCTTTCTCTTTTAAAACAGATAGGAAAACTTGCCCTTGAGTTGGGACAACCTGAAAAAACAAGAGAAATCTTGCGCGAACCGCTAGAGGACAATCCTGAGGATGTTGAGTTGTTACGACTGGTTGCTCAGGCCGTGGAAGATCTCGGGGATCGTGATGAAACTGCCGTTTACCGGCAAAGAATTGCCGTTCTGGTTGGTGATGATGTTCAGACCTTTCAATGGCTGGCGTTGTACTATCAACAGAAGGGTGACTTTGACAAGGCTCTTTATTACGTTGAGCGTCAATTAAAAATTGATCCCAGTGTAGCTGATCTCATTCTGCAGGCTGCCCGCCTTCATGATAAAACAGGTCATCCCGGACGGGCACTTGATTACTTCTCCCTGTATCTTGATCTTGTGCCCGATGATCAGATCGTTCTGGCGGAGAGAGATCGTATTCGCCGGGAACTGGCAATCAACCTGGTTACTTTTGTTGAAAAAAAAAGAGCCTCGCAACTGTGGCAGGATTTAAGCAGTATAACGAGTGATCGTGAAGGCGTTTACCTGCAGCTGGCTGAGTGGTTCAGGCAACATGGGGAAAAAGCGGAATTAACCGAAGTGCTGCTGGTATTATACCGGCAACACCCTGATGATCGTCAGCTATATCAGGAACTGGTGCCTTTGATGGAATCACAGGGCAGGGTTGACGAGCTTGATAAATTGTAAAGAACACAGAGCGAGGTTCAGCAACCCCTGACACCCTGGACTTTACATAGACTAGACTTTGAACCCGCATCAACAATCATGGGAAAAACATTTTAACAAGTTGAAGTGTTGTCTTTTTTTATGGGTGTCGGAACAGTATGAAATTTCATTTTTACAGTCAAGGCTGAGCAGGTACATTCCGGCCACGCACAATTTTAAATGTTTATAGAACTCGTAACAGCGTAGAGAGAGGAGATTAAAAAATGGTTGAGCGCATTCCAATGTCTATTCAGGGCAATCAAAAATTACGGGAGGAGCTTGAACAGCTTGAACGTGTTGAAAGACATGTGGTGGTGAAAGCCATTGAGGTCGCCCGCGAGCATGGTGATTTAAAAGAAAATGCTGAGTATCATGCGGCTAAGGAACGCCAGGGGATGATTGAGGGCCGAATCATGGAGTTGAAAGATAAACTCGGTCGAGCCGAGGTCATTGATTGTTCCAAGGTCAGTACGGATCGGGCTGTTTTCGGTACCGTTGTGACTCTAATGGATATGGATACCGATGAAGAGATCACCTATCAGCTCCTTGGCCCGGAAGAGTCGGATGTTAAAAAGGGATCAATTTCGGTTCTTTCACCCCTGGGAAAATCAATTCTTGCCAAAGAACCGGGTGATGAGGTGATTGCCAAGACTCCGGGTGGAGTTCGTGAGTTTGAAATCGTTGAGATAACAGTTCGTTCAGAGGCTTAGGGACTGTGCAAAAATAACTGTAACATCCTGCTTGCCTTTTTGCCCATTTCCCGTGTTGCGCAAAGAGTTACATAACCTAGCTATGCGCCCCTTTGCACGCCTTGGAAATGAACAAAAATCGGCGCAATATTGTTACAGTTTTTTCCTTACAATCCCTTAGAGTCTGCACTGATTGTTACCTGATACCTGTTTCAGGAGCACCTCACGGAGTCTGCGCTCCGAATCTAAGGCACTCCTGAACAGGTACAGCTCATGGGTAGGGGGTATATTTGTAATCTCTTCTGAATAGTTACGATATTTGCAGAGTGCTTTCTGGCGGGCTCTTCGTCTGTCGAAAGCATGATGCTTGATTAAGGTGCCGGGAAGCTGCGATTGTTGCCTCAGGTGCGTTGTCCTGCCTCAAGAGTACATAGATGTCCCGTCCGATAGTGAGCAGACCTGCGCGCGCAGGCTCCCCGGCCTTTGAACCTTTTTCCGCCGTATTAGAGCATGCGTTTACTACTGGTGCCAAGAGGACGACAGGTTTAGGGTGGGGGAATATGGGGGCGACGATTCCGATTTGATGTTAAGGTGTTGGGGTTAGAATACCAAGCTGAAAAATATCAGACATCTGTTTGGCAGCTTCATCTACGGTATATTTCGTTTCCAGATTCAGAGTCCAGACCCGTGAAATCTCATCAAGTCCACCGAATACGGCCCGTTTAGCAATGCCGGGCATAATATCCTGCCGGAAGATGTTTTCCTTCTGTCCTTTTTTGATGATTGTCGACAGAATGTCCACGTACTCGCTGAATTTGTTGTTTCGATAATCTCTAATCAGCTTATTGGTCTGACGCAGTTCTATTTGAATAACCTCGGCAAGATTTCTATTTTTCTTCATCTCTGCAAGATGCTTTCTGATAAAGATCTCCAGCATCTTTCTTGGGTCGTCTTCCTTGTCGAGTAAAACCGTTACCTGTTCAATCAACCGACCTATTTCCTGCTCAAAAACAGAAATTAATATGTCAAACTTGTTATTGAAATAGAGGTAAATCGTGCCGTCTGCAACCTTGGCTTCTTTGGCAATGTCGGAAATCCTGGCATTAAAAAAACCTTTTTTGGCAAAGACTTTTGTGGATGCCTTGATTATTTTGCCATGCTTGTCCGATGATTTCATTAAATGGGGAATTTCTAAGATTTAAGGGATAAAAATGAATGATTACTCATTCTCCTGAAGGTAGCAGATTGGTTTTACTTTTGTCAAGAAAAATGCAGGAATCGCCGGAGCCATTTGTGATATTTTTCCTTTTTGAGTATCATTTGATCATATTGATAATCTATTGTGTCTTTTTAGACTTTTTGTTAGTCTTTAAAAAAGAAAGTCAGAATATGGATTTCTTACCCTTGACCCCCCGGGCGTAGAGAATGCCCTTCTAACCTTTTCCCTGTGTAACTAAACGAAAATTCTTTACAAAAAATCTTTACAAAAAGTGCCGAAACAGGATGCTCTTGTCATCGGCAGATTGGTCTGTATGTGCATCAGACCTTTTATCCGAAAATAGCCCTCAAAGATGGAACTTTTTAGGCTATTTTCATAGTTGGTAGTGGCTGTGATTTGTAAATCCCGGAGTCTGCGCTTTGCTCCGCTTACCTGGTCCAGCCATGCTGGTTTATTTGAGATTTAATCGACGAGGAGGAATGAATGAAAGTTCTTGTCATAGGTTCAGGCGGCCGTGAACACGCCCTGGTGTGGAAACTGCACCAGTCCAAAAAAGTAAAAAAGATCTACAGCGCTCCCGGTAATGCCGGCATAAAGAAACTTGCAACCTGTGTTGACTGTGCCGCCGATGATATTGACACTCTGCTGGCCTTTGCTCAAAAAGAAAAAATTGATTTGACCATTGTCGGTCCCGAAGATCCTTTAACTCTTGGCATCGTCGACACCTTTGAGGAACATGGTTTGCGTATTTTCGGGCCGTCGGCCCGGGGAGCGATCCTTGAAGGATCCAAGGTGTTCACCAAGGATTTCCTCAAGAAACATGGTATTCCAAGCTCAGCTTATAGGGTCTTTACCAAAGCCGGTCCGGCAAGAAAATATATTGATAAACTTGGTGCACCCTGTGTCGTCAAGGCTGACGGGCTTGCCGCCGGAAAGGGCGTTATCGTAGCCGAATCAAAATCCGAGGCCAAAAAAGCTGTAGATCTTATTCTTAAAGAAAAGGCTTTTGGCAAAGCCGGTAACCGGGTGGTGGTTGAAGAATTTCTCCGGGGTGAAGAGGCATCTTTTATTGCCTTTACAGATGGCACCACTGTGCTGCCGTTACCTTCTTCTCAGGATCATAAGGCAGTGTTTGAAGGTGACCGGGGACCCAATACCGGCGGCATGGGGGCCTATTCCCCGGCACCGGTCATGACCGAGACAATGGTCATGCGGGTCATGAACGAGGTTATGCTGCCCACTGTCAGGGGAATGGCTGCCGAGGGACGGCCTTTTAAGGGCATGTTATACGCCGGGCTGATGATTGATGGGGACCGTATCAATGTCCTGGAATTTAACTGCCGGTTTGGCGATCCCGAGTGTCAACCGCTGCTGATGCGAATGAAAACAGATCTGGTTGATGTCATTGATGCCGTGGTGGATGGTACCCTTGATCAGATCCGGCTCGAAATTGATCCCCGACCGACGGTTTGTGTTGTCATGGCCTCCGAGGGGTATCCCGGCCCGTATACAACCGAGAAACCTATAACCGGGTTGATGACCGCTTCAAAAATGAAGGATGTTGTTGTCTTTCATGCCGGAACAAAGATAAAAAACCGCAGAACCGTTACCGCCGGCGGACGTGTACTTGGAGTGACCGCCATTGGTTCGACCCTGCAGGAAGCGCTTGACCGGGCCTATAAGGCAGTTGATGTGATCCGCTGGGATGGCCGATATTTCAGGCGAGATATAGGCCACCGGGCTTTAAGCCGGGGAGATAAAAATAAAGGACCTCTGGTCGGTATAGTCATGGGCAGTGATTCGGATCTGCCGGTCATGCAGGCAGCCGGAGATTTTCTCGAGTCCGCCGGTATTGAATACGAGCTCCGTATCTCTTCCGCCCACCGGACACCTGAACAGGCGGCCGAATATGCCCGGACTGCAGGCGACCGCGGCTTGAAGATAATTATTGCCGGTGCCGGCATGGCAGCCCATCTTGCCGGGGTACTTGCCGCTCATACAAATCTGCCGGTTATCGGTGTGCCGATTGATGCGTCTTCTCTCAATGGGCTTGATGCTCTATTGTCAACGGTACAGATGCCCCCTGGAATTCCGGTTGCGACCATGGGAATCGGTAAGGCCGGAGCAAAAAATGCTGCGGTTCTGGCAGCACGAATTATAGCCTTGAATAATCCAAAGGTCGCACGAGCCCTGGAAGAACACTGCCGGGCCATGGTCAAACAAGTTGAGGAAAAAAATACAAAGATAGCACGGTGAGTAGAAGCACTGTAACCGAGGCGGCCTTTAACCGGGCTGTTTCGGTTCTTTGTGCCGGGGGGCTGGTCGCCTTTCCCACTGAAAGCTGGTACGGTCTTGCAGCTGATCCATTGAATGCTGGAGCTCTTGACCGGTTATATGCCGTTAAAAAGCGACCGGCTGATAAGCCCATCCTGGTGCTGGTTGAGAGCGTGGAACAACTGGGTCTGCTTGCAGAGCATATCCCGGAGCCATATCCGATCCTGATGGAGAGATTCTGGCCCGGTCCTCTGACGCTTGTCTTTCCAGCAACCAGCGGATTGCCAGGGCAGCTGACCGCAGGCACTGGAACGATTGCGATTCGTTGCCCCTCAAATCCCGTTGCCATTGAACTGGTCAGGAGGTTTGGTCGGCCCATTACCGGGACCAGTGCCAACATCTCTGCTGCGCCGCCGCACCAGACAGCCCGGGGAGTTGCAGGGAGTCTGGGACAGGACGTTGATGTGATCCTGGACGGCGGCACTACTCCCGGCAGGAAAGGGTCCACTATTATTGCCTTAAGGGGGAAAACGCCGGTCTGTATCCGGGAGGGGCGGACTCCTCTTTCTGAAGTGCAGGCAGCTGCTGAATGACCATTAATTCGCACAGGAAAGCAGGGCGGCATGAACGTGAACCTTCCCTGTTCCGTTATTGTCATGGATTTCAGCTAACCGAATATTGTTTAGAATACAAAGAGATAAAGGTGTGAAAATGAGCAAGTTGCAATGGAATCGGGCCTTTGCCCTGGAACAGACCGCCGGTGATGAAGAACTCCTGGAGGAGTTACTTATCCTGTTTAAAGATTCTTCCGCCGATGATTTTACCAAACTCTGCCAGGCCGCACAGGATGGTGATACCGAAGGGGTCATGGCTGCAGCCCATAGCCTTAAGGGGGCTTCCGCCAGTCTTGGTATCGAGGGAATACGAGTTCTTGCGCTGGAGATGGAAACAGCGGCCAGAGAAGGCTCCGTAGACTGTGCGCTGACCCAAAAAGAGGAGATGGCCGGGCTGCTCGCCGAGATCGAGAACCTGTAAGTGTTGCTCCCCTTATGTTCTTTTGAATATTCCATTGGTCATCAGGCACGCCGGCTGCTGTGACCCTGGACAAGTTTGTAAAAAGAACCCTGCCGGGCCAGTAGTTCTTCAGCGGAACCCTCTTCAATCACTGAACCGTTTTGCAGCATTGCGATTCGATTATATAATTCCGCATTTTCCAATCGGTGAATAACTGCGACCACGGTTTTACCCTCCTGCTGTTTTGCGTCCAGGACATCCTGAATCCGGCGCTGGGATATATTGTCCAGACTGGCTGTTGCCTCATCAAGAAAGAGAATGGGGGTGCCGCGCAAAAAACCTCTGGCAATGGCCAGCTTCTGTTTCTGTCCCCCGGAAAGGCGGTCTCCCTTGCTTCCCACATGAAAATCCAGACCCACATTAAGGACATCATCCAGGACGTCTTTCGCCAGTAGACTGTAGAGCAGGTTGGAGAGCTTCTCGCTGATGGGCTCCCGTGACTTTATAACGCCGAACAGTATATTCTCCAACAGTGGCCGGCTGTACAGGTACTGGTTGGAACAGAAGGGCATAAATGGGCTGGAAATATCTTCTTTAACACACTGCAGGTAGGGTTTATCTGAACTGCACTCATCACGGGGGTTCATCTTCAGCATGGCAACATTTTTCAGGAAAAGGAGCCGTACGCTGATTATTTTTCGTTCAAGTTCCGGATCAATGCCGGCAATCTTGTGAAAGCCCGGGTTGAACCGGAATGCAAGAAGATAGAGCAGGTAGCGATCTTTTTCTCTTGTCGGCATTTTGCCGTTTGATCGCTTGATAACTTCATAATATTGGGAGAACTCTTCCGGCTGCATGGGGGTGTAGCGGAAAAAAAACTCATCACTTTCCTGTTCTCCAAGCAGCTCAACGGTCTGGTTGGCAATGTCCAGTCCAAGGTGCAGCAGTGGTTCCGCCACTCCAGTCTTGGCCAGTAACTGCATAAACGGCTTTAACACCGGCAGATTTTTTATGTCGAATTTTCCAGTTGGGCAGTCGCCAAAAATGATATTGTCTCGAATGGAGGAATAGTGGAGAAAATTATTCATATCATAAAATTCAATGACATCTGAAAATTGTTCGCGCAATCGGCTGGAAATGTTGTGACGAATGGTCAGTAACTTGTCCTTAAAGGGTGCGCAGCATTCTTTGGTCAACACGGCCTGAAAGCCGAACCGGATCACATCTTCCTCAAGGCCGGTATCATAGATGGCCTTGAGCTGGTCATCAAGACCGGGCAGTTGATGGGCACTGTCTTTTTGCAGAGCCCTCACTCCATAAAGCAGGTTGTCACGGATAGTGCCGGTGAAAATAAACGGGTGCTGCGATATCATTGTGATGTTGTGACTAATATCGGCTTTGCTTAACTCGCTGATACTGTAGTCGTCATAGCTGATCGATCCCGACGAAAGGCTGTAGAGCTGATCCATGCAGAGAATAAGAGTAGACTTTCCGGATCCGGAAAACCCTACGATTGCAACCTGCTCACCAGCCTTGATCTCCATGCTCACCCGGTTGAGCAGCCTGATATTGTTACCGACGGTAAAGGTGGCGTTTTTGATCGCTATATTCCCGCTGAAGTCCACCACATCACGTCCTTCAGGTAACAGGGGATACTCCGGCTTCAGATCAAATATCTTCATGATCTGTTGATAGCGCACCTGCGCATTCTGCATCCCCTGATAATAATCGAGGATTTCTTTCCACGGATCATAAATTTTTTCGTGTGCAGAGAGGAAGGCCACCAGGGCTCCAAGGGTAAAATTACCATTGATTGCCAAGTAGCCACCGACAAGGAAGAGCAGGGAAGGGCCAAAGGATTGGAAAAGGTTGTTTATAAATTTAATTCCGTACTTGACGATGAACAGTTGTTTTAAAAGATCATACAGCTGCAATATAAGGTTTTTTATCCGCTGTTCCTCAAGATCGAAGCTTGCATAGGCGTGAATTTCATGGATACCGCTGATGGCCTCGTTCACTACATTGGACATGGAACGAACAGTCTTGATCCGTTTTTTGTTGAGCCTGTTATACCGTTTTTGCAACAGCGGAATCAGGACGGCCTCAAAGGGGTAGAGGCCGATGGTGAGCAGGGCCAGCAAGGGACTGAGCATGAACATGTAACCTAAAAAGACAATAAAGGTAAGCAGGCTGGTCAACGGGATGGCGATTGCTCCACCCAGGAAATACCCTATTACGTTTAGTTCGGCGGTCATGGCCGATATGACGGTGCCCGGCTGCATGTTCCGGTAAAACTGCAGAGGCAGTTGGAGAATATGACGGTAGAGTTCGGTCCGCAGTTCGATCAGTATTTTCTGACCGATGACCATTTGCATGACGTTGATAACATATTTTGTTGCACCTGCAAGAAGAACGGAGCCGAAATAAATTCCACAGTACAGGAATAACAGCTCGACATCCTGGAGTTTGATGGCATTGTTGACAATACGTTTCTGCATCTCCAGGGGGATTACACGAAAAAAAAGACCGGCAAGGATAATAACAAACAGGAGCGCCTGCAGGCCGTGATAGCGGTGGAGAATCCAGTAAAACAGTGGACGTTTGGTTATTTGCATAGGTTCCCCTTCGAATTGGCGGCCTGGTCGGCAAAAGTCATTCTTTCCGTCTCTGTTGTCTTTATGCACTCACCTTTGAATATATTAGATCTTTTGAAACATTACCGAACAGAACAAGCCACAAGGCGGATGGCGAGAAGATAAAGAGGGCAAAATTTAACGTCCTCGGTATCTGCGTACTTACCCTCTTGCCGGTTGTTTTGTGCATTGTGCCTGTTGTGGCCTTGAGTATAGGCGGTAAGACCTGCGTCAGGTTGTACGGTTTGTTTCGTTACAATCGGTTGGCCAACATTTTTTTCCGGTAACCGGATCAAAAAAGGTACGTGAAGGACATGAAAAATTTCAGGGCGCCCTTTTTTGTATTTAAGAAACAAATTGAACGAGTACCGAAGACAGGTCTTCGACTTCCGCACCGGCCTTCTGCAGATTTGCTAGGCAGATCGGGCACATGGCAACAATTGGTCGGCCGGTGGCCTGGAGTTCGGCAACCCTACGCTTTCCCACCTCTTCTGCAAGTTTCGGCGAAATAGATTCGGCCGGACCCCCGCAGCAGCTGGTAAAAGCACCGGATGTATTGATCGGGTCACAGCTCACCCCAAGGCCGGTGAGAAGATCTTTCGGTCCATCGGCCAGTTCCAGGTAGCGCCCGTAAAAACAGGGGTCATGCAGCGTAACTTCTGAAGAAGAATCTCCTCCTTTAAGTCTGGCCAGTTCAAAATAGGTCTGAACCTCAAAAGAGATTCCGGTGTATTTTGGATACAAAACCTTTACGGCATAGGTCGTATGAGGATCAACGGTGATCAGTTTACGGATGCCTGCATCCTGCAGCTTGTTTGCCACATATTCGGCATGGGTAACAAAACTCTCCTGGTCACCCATGTCATAAAGGAGCACGCCGCTGTATTCGTCAAGTTCAGGGTTATAGGCAAAAGAAACATCGGATGACCGGAGTATCTTGACGATATTGCAGAGAAGAGTATTAAAATATTTTTTATCTTCTTTGGAAGATATAATCTTTAACCCCAGGTTGACGAGTGGTTTTGGGATACGCTTGCCGTACCGTATATAGTCGGCTTTAGGGGTGTCTTCATATTTTTCAAGGTACTTTGTCGTTGCCTTGATATACGGGACAAGTTGATACATGAGTCCGGTAAACAGCAGGGTATCTCCGGTTTGGTTGACATTGCTGTTTTTCCACCAGCTGTTGAGACCGGTTTTGTTGAGGCCAAAAGGATTACGGGTCTTGCGGACATTATCAGCCAGTATCTCGATAATGGTTTGGGGGCTAAACATTGTATGATTTCCTCCAGTTGGCGACTGTAAAACGTTTCAGACTGAGAATAACTTCACCGGGATCCGCCGCACGGGGACAGGTCTGCGTACAGAGTCCACAGTGCAGGCATTTCCATAGATCATCTGCATTCTCAAGGATACGATCCCGGGCGCCGATCTGGATGTAGCGTATCAGTCTGCGAGGGAAGCTCTCCGAAACAAGGGGGCAGATGGCTACACAGGTGCCGCAGTTGAAGCAGATAAGCGCTGTGTCGTCACCGTACTTTTTTAATTCCTCGGCAAAATCAGGAGTAATTTTTGTCATGTTCTATCTCCATGGAGATATATTTTTTTTGTATTTGATTACCACTCAAACTCAGCTCAACAGGGATAACATCGCTCGTTTTTTCGACATAAATAAATTTTTGGAGCGTTAACTCGCAGCGTACAATGATACGTATTTCTTTTACTCTTCCAGCGATGGTATCCCTTCTTCTGTCGGGCTGTGTTTTAATGGTAAGTAGATAATGGTATGGATGGAGTGCAGTCTATGCCACTGCCTCTTCAGGTTCCTTGACCACCAGTTTATAGGTAAAATAGCTGCCGTTTTTTGCCCCCTCCACAACTTCGCCATACTGTTTTAAGGTCGCCAGATACCAGATCACCTGGGCAACGTCCATTCCTGTTGCTTGAGCCAGTTCAGGAGCTGTGGCACTCTCAGACCCCATCTGTTTCATGAGTACTTTAAGATCTTTTCTCTGGGTTTTGACCATGGTTGCGGCTCGTTGAATGGAACTCTTTCGCTCTTCGCGCAACCGTTTCATATCCTCTTTTCTTTCCTGTTCTGCTTTATTTTTATTCTTTTTTTTATTTTTGTCACTCATCGTCTTGTATCTCTGTTAGAATAGACTTTTTTCTGTTCGGAAAAATGTTCCTTTTAAGCTGTTTTCATAACAGCGAAGCGGTGTCATAGTTGTGGATGAGACTAAAAAATTGCTCCAGCCATGCTGATTGGTTAAATATCAATCAGCTCATCGGCTACGATCATGTCAACCATGGCCTCGTACTGTTTCAGGCTCCATCCCTTGAGGTCAATGGCCCCGGTTGGACATACCGCTACGCAGGCACCACAGCCAAGACAGAGCGCAGGGACAACCCGGGCTTTTTTTTCGGTCCCGTTTTCGGTTTCGGCATCGATCATCTCCAGGGCACCATCGGCAAGGCAGGCATCCACACATGCACCGGTTCCCCGGCAGAGGTCCTGGTCGACGGCGGCCACATACGGATCAAGCTCCAGGTAGCCCTTTGATAAAAGTGAAGCGGTCTTCACGGCGGCAGCGGCGGCACCATTGCAGGCTTCACTGATGTTCATGGGTGCCTGGGCGGTTCCGGCAAGAAATATACCAGAGACCGACATCTCGACCGGAGCAAGTTTAGGGTGGACTTCCTGGAGAAATTTATCGGTGCCGACCGGGAGTTTCATCATGGAGACCAGATCGGAAACATCGCCTGCTTCCATACCGGTGGCAAGGACGACAAGATCAACAGGAACCTCAATCTCTTCACTAAAGGTCAAGCCGTCCTCTATCGTGACTTTCAGGGCATAATCACTGCCGTCGTCATTTGCGGAAACAGTCGGCGAATTCCCGGCTTCAAACCGGAGAAAGACGACACGGTTCCGTGCCGCGCGGTCATAAAGCTCTTCCTGGCCGCGGCCATAGGTTCGGATGTCCCGGTACAGATCATAAATATTGGTTTTCGGAAACTGTTCCTTGACTGTGTTGGCCGCATGCAAGATGGAACTGCAGCAGGTGCGGGAACAGTACTCATTGAGATAGCCGTTTTCGTCCTCTTCGTGAATTCCCGGGATCTGCCGACTGCCTACACAGTGTATCACGGCCATGGCGCGTATTTTTCTGCCGTTTAATTCCAGAATATCTCCCGAACAGTTTACTTCGCTCAGCTGCTTGATAAATTCCGGCAGGGTGAGGACTTCACGGTGATCGTCAAAGCCGTATTCTCCAGTCTTGGGCTGATACGACCTGAAGCCTGTGGCCAGGACAACCGCTCCGGTTTTAACGTTTTGTTCAGTGGGCGTATCAGCATTATCCCCCTCAAAAGGAACGACGTGGCCTGCCGCCTTGTCAAAAGCAGATGAGCTACTCAAGGTCGTCTTGACCTGAAGATTATAGTTGCCGACATAGCCGTTGAAACCCACGACTTCAGACCTTGTCAGCACGGTTATGGCTGTATGTTCAAGAACGCCCTTTGCAAGCTCGGCGATCAGCGCACTGCATTGTTCGCCCAACGGGGCCACTGTATCAAGCCCGGCCGCATTGCCGCCGAGAAACGGCGTTTTTTCGATAAGAACGACCTCAAGGCCGCGATCAGCAAGAACCCTGGCCGCCTTGAGTCCGGCAATGCCGCCGCCGATAACGGTGGCATGTTTTCTTGCATTGACCCTGATCGGATCAAGCGGCTCCAGCAGACCGGCCTTGCCTGTTGCCGCAGCAACAAGTTTTTCCGCTTTATAGGTTGCCTTGTCGCCATGCAGAACCCAGCTCACCTGCTCACGGATATTTGCATGGTCATAGATATACGGGTTAGCGCCGGCTCGTGTAATCGCACTGCGGAATGTATTTTCATGAAGACTGGGCGCGCAGGATGCGACCACGACCCGGTCGACAACACCGTTTTTCAGGTCCTCAATGATCAGCTCCTGGCCGGGGTCGGAACACATGAAGGAGTTGGTGCGGGCAACCGCCACACCCGGAAATTTTTCCGCTGCTTCACGAACCTTTTCCACATCCACATGATCGGAGATGTTGCCGCCGCAATAGCAGATATACACGCCGATTTTTTCAGATTTTTCTTTATTTTTCTTCATTTTTTTCGGGTCGGTCATATCTCAAGTACCCATTGTCCATTTACTTCATGAGGTGAATGATCTTCAGCCGGATATCCCCTGCATCAGACCGAAGGGTTTATTTCCCCTGAGCAATTATATAGTTTGACGCTTCCATCGCCGCCGCCCCGGCCTCTGAAATCGAATCAACGATATCTTTGGGTCCGGATGCCGCTCCGGCAACAAAAATACCTTGCCGGCTGGTTAATGTCGGTCCAATTGATGGCTGCACGGTCTGTATGAAGTGGTCTTCAGCTGTTGAAACCGAACAGATTCCTTCCGGTGACCAGTCAGGCAGAACACCAAGTGACAGTACAACCAGATCATGATTTTCCGTTGTAACCCCGGTTCCGTCCTGGGCCTCAAACCGGACGGCAACGCTGCCGTTTTCAGCCTCTTCGATACGGCCGACCTTGCCCTTGATAAACCCAATGCCCATGGCCTTGGCTGTCTGGTAAAATTGTTCGTATCCCTTACCGAAGGCACGAATATCCATATAATAGATATAAATATCTGCAAGGGGCAGAGCTCCGGACAGCAACATGGCCTGTTTGATGGCATACATACAGCAGAAGCGTGAACAGTAGGGAATGCCCATGCTCTTGTCGCGTGATCCCGCACATTGAACAAAGGCAATGGAGTCTGGTTCCATGCCGTCCGAGGGTCGCAGTACCCGGTTATAGGGGCCATGTGGTGCCAGCAGCCGTTCCATCTGCAGAGCCGTCACCACATTTGGAACTTTTCCATCACCGTACTGGGGTTTTCCCTCAATGGTGGTCATTTCGAAACCCGTCGACAGGATTGTGGTTGTTGCCTCTATGGTAAAATCAAACGGTTTTTGAAAGTAATCCACGGCCCCGGTGGGACAGATTTTTTCACATTTTCCACACAGCATGCAACTTTCCGGATCAAGGGCGGCTGTCTGGGGGATTGCATTGGAAAAAGGAATTCTGATGGCCTTGGTTGCGCAAAATCCACCCTGTTCCGGATCCGGAACATACACCGGACAGCTGTACTCACATTTACGGCAGCCGATGCACTTGTCCTGATCAACATAGCGTGGTTTCTGCGTGACCCGGGCGCGAACAGATCCTTTGTTGCTGGTTAACTCTTTGAGATCACACCAGGTATAAATGGTAATATTTTTATGGTGTGCTGCGGATGCCATTTTAGGCGTTGTGATACAGCTCGAACAATCCAGGGTAGGAAATACCTTGGAGAGACGGATCATCTTGCCGCCAATGGACAGGTCTTTTTCTATAATCACCACCGAAAAATCCTGATCGGCAAGGTCAAGCGCTGATTGCAGACCGGCTATGCCGCCGCCGACAACAAGTGCGTCACAGGTGATTGTTTGTCCATCCGTCATTTTTTTCTCCGGGATACTTTTGTGTTTTGGTATTTTTGTATTTTGTTCAAAATTGCTTAACATCCGACAGCATCAGGCCGGTTCCTGTTCCGTTACCGGCGGCTGAGACTCTTTGAGTACCGGTGGACCCAATTCCTGCACAATATCGTTCATCATATTGACTTCTTTTAGAAAGGGACGATTGCAGACTGTACAGATTGCCGTGATACGAAGCCGCCGGATATCAATATCCAGTTTTTTCATCATCTGGTACACCCTGTCTATTCTCTTGGCCATTGCATGATAAGCGCCTTCATAGGGACATTCTTCACCGCAGGACATGATAATGATGCCGCTGATCCCTTTTTTGAAACAGTCGAGATAAAAGCGTTCAGGAAACATAACCGGAGCCCGCACCCGGAGTATATATGTGTTGGCCGGATAACTTGAATGGGCCTGGCCCACGGAATCTGCGCCCGGATAAGCGCAGGATTCCGTGGCCAGAATTAAGATTTTGTTCTCTTGCACTGTGGTTGCCATGAGAAAGTTCCTGGTAAGGTTTTCGGTAATCAGCATTCAACCTAACCAACGGCGGATTGCTTTTTCACAGGGAAAAATTCCCTGTCTGATTCCCAAAAGATTATTTTTTACGGGTTATAAAATGTTTGTCATACCCGTCTGCCTCTACATAGCCCATGTATTCATGACCGACCTTGTTGGCCCAGGCCTTGAGATCAATCCGGGTTCCTTCGTCATTGGAATATACTTCCAGAACTTCACCGATCTTGACTTTGCCGATACCTTTTTTAGCCTCAAGCAGAGGGCCGGGACAGGCTGAACCACGGGAATCAATGGTAGCGGCTGCTGTTATAGTATTTAAATCAGACATGACGAACTCCTTTGTTGCAGGTTGAATGATGTATAAAAAATGGATTGCAGGATTGTAAAGAATACAAATGGTGTTACCAGCCGATAACCTGGTCCGCCTCCAGAAATTCATCGGTGACAACGGTACCGGTTGTGGCTTCAACTCCGTCAATCAATATCGAGGTGTCAACCTTTCTCGACTTGGTACAGGGCAGGCAGACCAGAATTTTGCCGCCGTTTGCCAGAAAATCACCCATTAACCGATTCAGCGGCAGGCGTTCAAGGGCATGAACAGTCTCGGCATAGCCCTTATAGGCAAGACGGGTTGCTTCGCCGAAAAGAATAATGGTGACATCATGCTCCATTGAAATTCCGATATTGGCAACGGCAAATCCGGTAAGCACTTTTTCCGCCCTTTCACCTGCATCATGGAGCACGTAAACAAGTTTTTGTTTCTCTTCCGACATGATTTTCTCCTTATGTTCAATTAGATGTCCGCCGGCAATGGGGCGGGGTCAAGTACATCGGCATCCACCTTCTGAAACATCAGATTCCAGAGGGGTGGTACTTGTTTTTGTAAATACGATCCGACAACACTTAGGATCTTCTGATTGATCCATTTCAACTATACGGTATTGCTCAGCAGGAAGAACTTTGAACAATTCATCCGGAATCTGCTCTCCGGTGTACATGAGTTCCAGGTAATCTCCATTGACCATGTCACGAAATACCTTCCTCAATTTGAGCAGAGTAAACGGGTCAAGGGGGCCATATAGATTGAATTGCTGCCGCATGTTCCTCGTTGTTTCATGTGTCCGAAAACCGTCCACAACATTTTGTTGTTTCAGCCTATTTTCATAACAGCGAAGCGGTGTCATTGTTGTGCCTGAGGCCCAAGAAATTCAACTCTTGCCATGCTGGTTTATCTGAACAGTTGCTACTGTAATAGCAAAGGCTGTTCCTGTTCTTGTCGTCAATCTCTTTTTGCTTGGGTGATGATCGTTTAATCAGCTGAAATTATAGAGTTAATGGGAGATTTTTTTGAAAAAAAGTGCAGTTTTCCTGCAGGATTAATGTTTTCCTTTGTCGGCAACCTGTTAAAGTGTTAAGTTGAAATTTAACACTTTGTTAATATTTAAACAGGGGCGGCCGTGCTTGAACAGGAGCTGAACGAATACTGGAAAACAGTGGTGGATACCATTCAGGAAGGGGTGATGATCGTTGCCCCGGGAGGTATTATAGTCTCTGCCAATCGGGCATTTTTACAACTGACCGGTTATGCCATGGATGAACTTGTCGGCCAACCCTGTTCTCGCCTGAACTGTACGGCCTGTCATCTGGAGCGAAAAAAGGAAATCAATCACTGGTGTCGACTGTTTCGCGACGGTTCCCTGAAAAAACAGCGCTGTGTCCTCACACGCCGGGACGGCAGCCGAGTTCATATTTTTAAAAATGCAAGCGTGATCAGAGACGGTGAGGGGGAGGTGATCGGTGCAGTTGAGACCATGACCGATATTACCGAACTGCTGGAAAAGGAAACCAGGATTGAGGCCTTTAAGCGGGAATTGAGCAGTCGCGACACCTTTCACGGGATGGTGGGTATTTCGGCGCCCATGCAGCGGGTATACAACCTCATTGACAATGCCGCCGGCTCAGACGCTCCTTTGATCATTTACGGTGAGTCCGGTACGGGCAAGGAACTGGTTGCCCAGGCAGTGCATGATATCAGCAACCGAAGAGACCTGCCCTATGTCAAGGTGAACTGTGCGGCCTTGAATGAATCCCTGCTTGAGAGTGAACTGTTCGGTCATGTCAAAGGGGCCTTTACCAGTGCTATCCAGGACCGGAAGGGGCGTTTTGAGGCCGCTGAGGGAGGATCTATTTTTCTTGACGAAATAGGTGATCTTCCCCTGGCTACCCAGGTAAAACTGCTCAGGGTGCTGGAAGAAAAGATCATTGAGCGGGTAGGGGATAACCAGCCCATTCCCATTGATGTCCGCATTATCACGGCTACAAACAAGGATCTCATGAAAATGGTGCGGGAAGGTACCTTTCGGGAGGATTTTTATTATCGTATCAACGTTATCCCTATCCATATTTCACCGGTTCGGGAACGAAACGGTGATATCCCTCTGCTTGCCGAGACGTTTTTCAGAAGGTTACAGCTGAAACTGGATAAAGATCTCCAGGGAATTTCCAGTGAGGCGATGGATCTGTTGATGCAGTATAGCTGGCCCGGAAATGTGCGTGAATTAAGAAGTACCTTTGAATACGCCTTTGTCACCTGCCGCAGTAAGATCATTACCCCTGAAGACCTGCCGCCGGTTATTCAAAGTGGTCAGCCTGCGCCCCTAGGCACTGCAATAAAAATGATCTCTTCGGGGACTGAAAAAAAAGAGCGGCAGAAACGAGAATTGGTTGACGCGTTGCAATCGGCTGGAGGCAACCAGACTCAGGCTGCCAGGATCCTCGGGGTTTCAAGGGTTACGGTCTGGAACAGGATGAAACGATTTGGCATTCATTCAAACAAAAATGTCTGGCTGGAGTAACCAGCATTGTTGGTTTATTCGTTTCCTATTTCGCAATCATTGCCCTTGCATTTGACCGTTGCGTTCAGGAAAAAAGAGGAAAATCCGTGTTTTCTCAATCTGTCGCCAGCCAGATTTGCCCTGGCACCGTGCGCACAATGGACGAGGATCTTTTTGTTTTCAGGCAGTTCATCCTCTCTGTCGGCCAGTTCGTCCAGGGGGATATGGATGGAATTTTTCAGCTTGCCGATTGCAGCTTCCTCATTGGTGCGTACATCCAGAATAAGAGCATTCATTCCGCCCCTGAGTGCTTTTTTAAACTGAGCTACGGAAACTTCACCTTTGCCGGGTTTTGGTGTCCAGTTGACTGTAGTCGTAATCGGTCCGCTGCTTAATGGATTGCCGCGCTTTTTCCAGCCCTGAAAATTTCCAACAACCATGGCGACCTTTGTAAAACCAGCCCCCCTGAACTTGGAGAGGGCGGCATGGCTTTCCCGGAAGGTGTCACTGTATACAACAATCGGTGCTTTTTTCGGAATATCGTCTACTGAATCTTCCAGGATATCAAAGGGAATGGATACGGAGCCGGGGATTCTCTGCACGGTATCTTTTCGGGAAGCACGAAGATCAATGAGAACCGGATTGCCTGTGCGTATAAAAGTGTCCTCAACGACGGTCGGATACCCGGCTTCGGTCCACCCTGCAACCCCTTCAATTATCACTTCAACATCTTCAAAACCGGCTTGTGTGGCCGCCTCCGACGCCTTGACACTCATAACGCATCCCGACCATCCACAGTAGAAGACCAGCGCTTGATCCTTTTCTTCCGGGAGACGATCAGTGAAATTTTTTACTCCACAGATCGGTATGGATAGAGCTGTCGGTAGATGGGATACTGTATATTCGTCTACGGAACGAGTATCAATCAAGGTGAAATCATCTTCGTTCTCAATCATTTCATGGACTTTCTTGACCGATATTCCCGACCGGGCGGAGCTGGCTGTTGCTGGTTCATCCAGCAGGCTGGTACTTTGATTTTGAACACATCCAAAGCAGAGCAGGCAGAAGAGTATCATCAGTGGAAAAAGATGTTTGAACGTCCTTGTCACCAGGAATCTCCTTAAAAAAATCAGCAAGAGGTTTTATGTAACCAGTATAGCTGCTCCAGGTAGCGAAATGAAGTGCAGACTCCTGGTTGTACAGGTCACAGTCACAACGATGGTATCGCTTCGCGGTTATGAAAATAGCCTGAAAAGGTCCATCTTCGAGGCTATTTTCAGGTAAATGGTTAAGTTACTATATTATAATCTAAACGATTATTACCAGGAATGACAGGGGAGGGAAAGTGTAATTTTACAATGGATGATGGGGAGAAAAATGGTATTGTCGTTCGGCAGTTAGAATTAATCCCCTTGCAGCTGAACAGGGATCGAAATGACCAACCCGAATATTTACTGAACATCACAAAGTTGGATTAGTTATCCCCAACGAACAAAGCCCCTGTCACTTTCGTGACAGGGGCTTTGTTGTTTAAAAAGAATCGGCAGCGACCTACTCTCCCACATAGTCACCCATGCAGTACCATCGGCGCTGAGGAGCTTAACTTCCGTGTTCGGAATGGGAACGGGTGGGGCCTCCTCGCTATGGCCACC
>JAJRQC010000029.1 GCA_024280455.1 Deltaproteobacteria bacterium
CGGGTCGTATTTGAATGAGGCTCAATCACAAAATCCTCGACGTAGCCCTGCTACGCCTGCGGTTTTGTTCAATCTCCTCATCCAAATCTGACCCAAACCTAAGCGCAATATCAGCCATGTTATTTTCCTACAAGCCCTAACCGCTTTGCAGATGCTTCTTCCCGCATATGGGTGGTGGTCGCTTTATTGCTGGAGATCGTATACAGGTATTTTGTAACCGCCTCGCCAAAGGTGATACTCATGGCGAGGCGAGGGTCATTATACTTCTTTGCCTTTATGTTTTCTGTGGTTTTTGCTGCCCATGCAGACGCCTCACCCTTGGTATCAAATGTCCGGCTGACAGAAGGATGACCTTTTACACGGACAGTGGCGATATAGCTCCACCCTCTCTTGTTTTTCCGCTTTAAGATCCGTGCCATTTATTTACGCCTCATTTTTGTTCCACTTTTTTATAAAAAGATAGCATAAAATGGCAAAAGAAAGCTAGAGGCGCGGAAAATCCGCAAGGCAACAAAAAAGGCTTTACCCCACTATTACTGTGATAAAGCCTTGTATTTTACTGGTGCGGAGGTCGGAGTCGAACCGACATGATCATAAGATCGCTGGATTTTGAGTCCAGTGCGTCTATCAGTTTCACCACTCCGGCATAGAGAAATGAAGTGCATCATGTAATACTGCATCTGGCTTTTTGCTGTCCAGAAGAAAGCGACCTTTTGTGTCGATAGATTGTTACTTCCGGCAGCATGGAGAACAATTGACACCAGCGGAATGAGGTTGTAGAGTAGCGCGCCTGTCCATCCGTTCTCCATCATTCTTTTTCGTCGCTGTTGACGCCTATGACAACCTATCTGCTGGCCGGTTTTATCTTTCTTGGTGCCGGTTTCATCCAGGGACTGACCGGATTCGGCTCCGCCCTGGTCGCCATTCCTCTGCTTGCTCTGATTATCGATATCAAGGCCGCGGTGCCGCTGTGTATCCTCAACGGGCTGATAATCACCGTGTATCTGGCTGTCCAGTTGCGCAGGTATCTGGATCGCAGGAAGATCCTGCCCCTGGTTCTTGGCTCAATCCCCGGGGTCTTTGTGGGTGTGACCCTGCTTAAAGGGGTTGATTCAAACGTGATTCGCACCGGCATTGGTCTCTTGCTCATCACCTACAGTCTCTATAACCTGCTCGCCCGTCCACGGCCGCTCAATCCGGCCCGAATCTGGGGCTATATCGCCGGTTTTCTGACCGGGGCTATCGGTGCGGCCTTCAGCGCCGGTGGTCCACCGACCATTGTTTATACGACGTTGACCGATTGGAAAAAAGAGGAGATCAAGGCGACCCTGAGTGGTTTTTTTGTCGTAAACGGAACCCTGACCGCCCTTGTTCACGCCCTGACCGGAGTGTCTACCCTGACAACAGCCGGGTATTTTGCCGCCACCGCACCGTTTGTCCTTGTCGGCACAGTGCTTGGGACAAGGGTGACCAGGAAAATTGATCGCAAGACCTACCTGCGGCTCATTTATGGATTTCTTATTGTGATGGGAGTGATGTTGGTCGCGGGCTGAATGCAACCCTACAAAAAGACTCTGCGAAGTTTATAAAAATAATCGGCCCCGGACCAGACCGTTAATGCCAGGGCAATATAGACGATGACGAGCCCGATCTCATGCAGGTAGGGAACAGGGAGAACACCCAGAGGGAAGATCAGCGTTCCCAGGCCGATATACTGGGCAATGGATTTAATTTTTCCCAGACCGCTGGCGGCAACAACCACACCTTCGGCGGAAGCGACTCCCCGCAGACCGGTAATCAAAATTTCCCGGGCCAGGATGACCAGTGCAACCCAGGCCGGGATTCGGCCCAAGGGAATCAGCATGATCAGGGCGGTGGTGACCAGAATTTTATCGGCCAGAGGGTCTATCAGTTTACCGAGTGTGGTTACGCTGTCATATCGGCGGGCAAAGTAGCCGTCCACCCAGTCCGAGCATGCGGCAATACTGAACATCAGCCAGGCGAAAAGAGCCATGGACTGCGTCTGCTCAAACGTGAGCAGCAGGGCGAGAAAACCGGCGAGTATAAAGCGAAAACCGGTGATCAGATTCGGAAGGTTCAGGGGGTTGCTTCTTTCCTTCAATTGATGGTCACCAGTCGGCGGACATTAATGCTCGTCGATGGGCTTCCCCCCCTTTGATAGGATCTGTAATACTGCATGACTTTGCGGACATAGGCTATGGTTTCCGGAATGCGCGGTACCTTGCCAAAGCGGGAAACCCGGCCGGGTCCGGCATTGTAGGCCGCCAGGCTGAGTTGAAGATCGCCACGATAGTTGTCCAGCATACTGCGAATATACCGGGTGCCGCCGGAGATATTCTGGTAGGCATCAAACGGATCGGTCACCTGCAGGTCCTTTGCGGTGCCGGGCATGAGCTGCATTAAGCCCTGTGCTCCATGTGCGGACACCGCAAACTGGTTGAAGTTGGACTCGGTCTTGATGATTGCCTTGATCAGCAGTGGATCAACCCGGTGCTCAAAAGAGGCGCGCCGGATATGTTCTTCAATACCGGCAGCGGCCAGGCGTCGAGGCTGTTTCTGTCGCTGGATCGTTTTTTTTATACTCAGCTGCCGAATCTTGGGCTTGGATTGTCGCCACTGGGTTTCCGGCCGGACCATTTTGGCCCGCCGGTCTCCGGGAACATTGGTATAGTGACGAATCCCCTGGTCATCTACATAGGTATAAAGCGTGGCCAGGGAATAGCCGGGCAGTGCAAGAATAAAGAGCAGAGGTATCAGAAAACGCATAGGTCGTCCTGTCCTGCAGATTGTTATTTCTGTCGTTTTTCCCAGTCGGCGAGAAATTTTTCCATACCGATGTCGGTCAGCGGATGCTTAGCGAGCTGGGCAATAACCTTGTAGGGGATGGTGGCGATATGGGCTCCCATGAGGGCGGAGTCGACAACATGCATGGGGCTGCGCACCGAGGCGACTATAACCTCGGTGTCGAAGCCGTAATTCTGCAGGATAGTCATGATCTCACCGATCAGATCCATGCCGTTATGCGAAATATCATCAAGGCGGCCGACAAAAGGGCTGACATAGGTCGCTCCGGCCTTGGCTGCAAGCAGGGCCTGGGAAGAGGAAAACACCAGGGTGACGTTGGTCTTTATATTTTCGTCGGTTAATCGTTTGACGGCCTTGAGGCCCTCTTCGATCATTGGTATTTTAACGACGATGTTGTCGCTGATCTTGACCAGCTCACGGGCTTCTTTCACCATCCCGTCCGCATCCAGGCTGACAACCTCGGCACTGATGGGACCGTCGACAATGGCACAGATATCTGCCAGGATATCGGAAAAGGGACGCTGTTCTTTGGAGATTAAGGACGGATTGGTGGTCACGCCGTCGACCATCCCGAGCTCAAGGCCTTTTTTGATTTCCTCAATATTTGCGGTATCTATAAAAAATTTCATTCTTCCCCTCCGGATTCCCCGGTAAATGTATCGCAGCATTTTTCACTGCAGAAATAAAATGTTTTGCCCTGCCGGCGGAGCCGGATAGCCTGACCTTTTGGAATAAGTGTGTGACAGACCGGGTCTTCAACCAGGACATCTTTAACCCCTGATGACCGGGATTGCCGTTGTCCGTTTTCTGTTCTTTTTTTTTGTCCCAGGCCGCGAATCAGCCGCCAGGCAATGTAGGAAAGAACTCCGAGTATAAAAAGGCGAACCGGACTCATCTACTGTTCCTGCAGCCATCCGGCCGGTATACTTTGCCTGCACATACACATAGTTCTATTATAGTCCCGGTAAAGGAAATGTCTAATCCATTTTTGGCAAACACAAAAAAAATATCGGTGCTGGTTAAGAACAACGAAAGAGCAAGTCGTTAGTCATTTTCAGCCGCCGTCCAGAGCATCTGTTCCGGAATCGAAGGACTCTTTTCATCCATAAGCTGCAACTTGAGCTCGTCCAGGGAACACTGAAATCGTGGATGCAGTCTATTCGGCGCCAGGTCGGCAAGGGGAACCAGGACAAACAGTCGTTTGTGCATTTCCGGATGGGGAATCTGCAGCCGGGAAGTTCCTATCCGGAGATCCCCGTAAAGCAGTACGTCCAGGTCAAGAGTCCGATCCTGGTAGCCGCTGTTGTGCGGATCCCGTCTGCGCCCAAACTCCTGTTCAACCCGGAGCAGCTGATCAAGCAGTGCTTCCGGGGAAAGGGCGGTGGTGAGCAGACCGGCAGCGTTTATGAACCAGTGCTCGGATTCCATGTCCACCGGCTCGGTCCGATAGGGGGCGGACAGGGCCTGCAGATTGATATCGTTCTGCTCGCCGAGCCGTTGCCAGGAATCCTGCAGGATCTGCAGGGAGTTGCCCAGATTGGAGCCCAGACCGATGCAGCAGGTGATATGTTGTCCGTTAAAACCGTTCATGCTTGAAGAATAAGACGGCAGAGTCAGAGCTTGAACAAATCCTCTGCCGTCGTAACAGGTTTTCGGCTGGCCCGTATATTTCACCAAGATCGTCGCGAACAGCCTGAAAATGCTGTAGACCCTGTGCTTTCGGGCTTCGAAGTCTGCGCTATCTACAGCAGGTCGCCTGCGAACTATGCGGGCTAGAAATCGGCCAGGCCAAGGACATCAAACATGGTGTACATGCCGTTGTCTTTATCCGCAACCCAGGCTGCAGCCAGGGCGGCACCACGGGCAAAGTTGTCCCTGCTGTGGGCACGATGGGTGATTTCGATCCGCTCTCCGGCTCCGGCAAAATAGACCGTGTGTTCCCCGACAATGTCACCGGCGCGGATGGTCTGGATGCCGATTTCGGTATCGGTTCGTTCGCCGATGATGCCGTGTCGTTCATAGACCCCGACCTCGGCCAGATCCCGGCCAAGACCACAGGCCGCCATTTCACCAAGTTTGAGGGCGGTTCCTGATGGGGCATCCTTTTTCATCCGGTGATGAGCCTCGACAATCTCGACGTCATAGGCATCACCCAGGACACCGGCGGTCTTTTCTATCAGTTTAAAGAGAACATTGACGCCCACGGCCATATTCGGGGCCTGGACACAGGGAAAGGCATCGTCGGCCAGGGTTTTCAGGGTGGCCAGATCCTCGCTGCTTAAGCCGGTGGTGCCGATAACCATAGCCCGCTTATGGGCAGCGGCTATTGTGGCAAATTCCATGGTGGCCTTGTGAAAGGTGAAGTCAATGATCACATCACCCTGATCAATGACCGATTCCAGACCGGCGGAGATACGGACTCCGGTGGTGCCGAAGCCGCCGTTTTCACCAACATCCTTGCCCACGGCCGGACTGCCTTCCTGCTCAAAGGCTGCAACCAGCTCAAGATCCGGATTCTGGCCGACCATATAGCTGATCCGCTGGCCCATTCGACCGGCAGCGCCGGCTACAATTATTTTTGTCATAGAGTACTCTGTTTAAAAATTCCAGATGTCCTTTGTGATGGGTTCATAAAAAAAATCTTTCGTTATCTCGTCATTCTCGATTTCGCAGGAAGAACAGTCGAAAGGACTATTTATATACCCATCATTTGTTAGAATGTCTAACACCTAACACTTAACACCTAATACCTAATAATTAATAATTAAATCAACCCAACCGTCTTCATTTCAGCGGTCAGTTTGACTAGAGAAGCTTTATCCATCTGGGTCATGGGCAGCCTGACTTCACTGGATTTGATCTTGCCCATCAACTCCAGGGCCTTTTTGGCCGGGGCCGGACTGGAATAACAGAACATGGTGCCCATGAGTCCGAACAGGCGGTAATGGATTTCGTTGGCCTTCTCCAGCTCACCAGCCAGGGCGGCTTCCATCATGGAGGCGATTCCTGCAGGTTCGATATTGGAGGTTACTGAAATAACCCCTTTGCCGCCGACCAGTGTTGTCGGCATGCAGGTAAAGTCGTCACCTGAGAGGAGAATAAAGTCATCAGGGCTGCAGCGGATAACAGCGCTGATCTGATTCAGGTTGCCGCTGGCCTCCTTGATGCCGATAATTCCCGGCAGTTCGGCCAGGCGGGCAACGGTCGCCGGTTCCATATTGGTCACGGTCCGGCTGGGCACGTTATAGAGCACCATCGGGATGTCAACCGCATCGTGGATGGCCTTGAAATGTTGATAGAGCCCTTCCTGACTTGGTTTGTTGTAGTAGGGCACAACCGACAGGATGGCGTCGGCACCGCTGGCCTTGGCTGATGCACTGAGTTCAATAGCCTCAAGGGTGCTGTTGGCCCCGGTCCCGGCAATGACCGGAACCCGGCCGTTGACTGTTTTCACCGTCAGTTCGATAACCCGTTTATGCTCATTAAAATTAAGAGTTGCAGATTCACCGGTGGTTCCGCAGGGAACAAGTCCGTGGATACCCCCGGCAATCTGGAATTCTATCAGGTCAACTAGTCCCTGCTCGTCAACCTGACCGTCAAGCATGGGGGTAACAATTGCAGTGATGGCACCTTGAATGGGTTTCATGATTTCCCTCCAATCCGGAAATTTTTTATTGTATTCTAAACGTCGGCCGGGCTGTTGTGATGTCTTTGGCCGTTCATCATGGTTTTGCTGCGAATTTTTCCCGGCGCCACAGGGGCGCAGGGAAAAGATTATAAGAGTGCTTCGCTGGTCAGCTCACCTTTGTAGACCACATGGGCCGGACCCTTGAGAAAGACATTCTCAGCCTTTGGTCCGTCCTGGAGGTCAAAGAGGATGGTCAGCCGGTCACCGCCGGAAGTGATAATGTCCACCGGTGATCCGGCCTCTTCCAGCAGAGCGGACATCAGGGCACCGGCAACCGCCCCGGTTCCGCAGGCCAGGGTTTCATCTTCAACCCCGCGTTCATAGGTCCGGACTTTAAAGGCATCACCATAGCGACCGATGAAGTTGACATTGGTTCCGGCCGGCATAAAGGCCTGGTGGTGACGGATTCGGCTGCCCTGGGCGCAGACGTCCACCTGGTCAATTTCGTCGACAAAGATCACTGCATGCGGCACGCCGGTATCAACCGAATGCAGGGTGATTTTTTTGCCTTCCACTTCAATATCCCGGTGCAAGTCGAAATCCCTGGGTGCGGTCATTTTGATGGAGACATTGATATCGGAGACCTTGGCCTCGATGATCCCGGCCATGGTTTCAAAGCGCATCCGGGCCGGAGCAATCCCGTGCATATAGGCAAAGCGAGCCGCGCAACGGGCCCCGTTGCCGCACATTTCGGCCACCGAACCGTCGGCGTTGAAGAACTTCCAGCTGAAATCAGCCTGTTCGGATTCCTCAATCAGGATCAGACCATCGGCACCGACGGAAAATTTACGCCGACAGACAAGGCGGGTAAATTCGGCCATGGCTTCCGGATGAATGGCAGGTTCACGGTGATCGATCACGATAAAATCGTTGCCGGTGCCGCTCATCTTGATAAAGGGCAGGGGAAGCTTTGCTATCTTCATGTGACCTCCACCAGGCTTTCACCACGGATAAGATCATCATAGTCCTCGCGTCTGCGGATGATATGCACCTGGTCACTGTTGACCAGTATTTCGGCAACGCGAGTTCTGGAATTATAGTTTGAAGACATGGTAAAGCCGTAGGCACCACAGCTCATGACAGCCATCAGCTCTCCCTGGCGGGCCTCGGGCAGCAAACGGTCCCGGGCCAGGAAGTCACCGGTTTCACAGATGGGCCCGACCACATCTACTTCCTGTTTTTTCCGATCGGTCTTGCGGATCGGTAAAATTTCATGGAAGGCGCCGTAGAGGCTGGGTCGGGTCAGGTCATTCATGGCCGCATCAACAACGATAAATCGTTTTTTACTCTTGCCACCTGAGTTCACCTTGGTGTACTGGACCTCGGTGACCAGAATACCGGCGTTGCCGACAATAACCCGGCCCGGTTCCAGGATCAGGGTACAGTCCATACCCTGCAGCTCGTTTTTCACCGCCTCGGCATAGACATGGGGATGAGGGGGCTCTTCGTCATCATAGGTTATACCGACCCCGCCGCCGAGATCCAGGTATTTGATTTTAATTCCTTCGGCCTGCAGGCGGCCGACAAAGATTTTGATCTTTCGCAGGGCCTCGATAAAGGGCTCGACCTGGGTCAGCTGTGAGCCGATATGACAACTGACCCCGAGGACTTCAATATTTTCCATGGCCTGGGCGCGGACATACTCCTGCAGGGCCTCGTCCACCGGAATACCGAACTTGTTCTTGGCCAGACCGGTTGAGATATAGGCATGGGTTTTCGGGTCCACGTCGGGGTTGATCCGGAAGGAGACCGGGGCCTTGGTCCCGAGTTCGGCGGCCACCTTCTGCAGCCGGTCAAGCTCCTGGGCTGATTCGACGTTAAAGAGCAGGATCCCGGCAAACAGGGCCTCACGCATCTCGGCTTCAGTTTTGCCGACCCCTGAATAGATAATTTTAGATGGGTCAATACCGGCTTTCATGGCCCGGAACAGTTCACCACCGGAAACAATATCAGCCCCTCCGCCCATGCCGGCAAACTGGTGGAGGATGGAAATATTGGAACAGGCCTTGACCGCAAAGCAGGTCAGGTGTTCGATTCCGTCAAATCCGCTGTCAAAGGCGTTGAAATGGCGTTTAAGGGTCGCTGCGCTGTAGAGGTAGAACGGAGTTCCTACCTTGGCGGCAATATCTGCCACCGCAACGTCCTCACAGTACATGTGGTTGTTTTTATGTTGAAAATGATGCATTTTTTTTGTAACTATATTGTCGGTGTCGTAGATAAGCGTAGACTTCGAAAAGCCACGAAACCGACGGCGGAAAGGTTATAACTTCTTGTAATCCCGTGCAGTGCAAATGGCGTTTTTGCCTTTTTACGAGTCCATCACTATTGCTTGATCATGACCTCGGGCGAGCGCACACTTTCGTTGGCTGGATCCTGAGTATCTATACTGGAAACCGAGTAAAAAATACGGACACTGTCTGCAGGCGGTGTCTGATCGGTAAACATAACATACGGCGCATTGACCTCGCCGACCAGTTGTATTTTCTTTTTTCCGGCTAGACGGCGGTAGACGCGATAGCCTTTTAAGTCCCGCTCGTTAACCGGTTCCCAGAAGACTTTGACTGCCGTGGCCGTGCGGACGCCGCGGACACCGAGCGGTGGTGCCGGTGGAGTACGGTCAATCGATGATGCCTGGACAATTTCGGTCTCGCCACCACCGACGGTGGCCTGTTCGTAGACGGACAGCGACTGGACCTTATAAAAATATTTTCTGCCGTTGATCGGAGTGGTGTCGACAAACCCGGTCTCTTTGATCGGTTTTCCAAGTGGCTGAAATGCCCCGCCACCCGTACGGCGGTAGACCTGGTAGAGGACATCTTCACTGAGCGCTGAACCGTCGCGGTGACTGGTGACCGGCTGCCAGCTGAGGGTTATGACGCCGTCATCGGCACTGGCCGCCAGGTTTTCCGGGGCCATGGCCGGAATATTCCACAGGAAGGAAACGATATTTGAATCTTTCGATGTAGCCCACCAGCCGGCAGTGCTCCGGACCTTGAAAAAATACATGTTGCCGGGCCGAAGCAGGGTACTCTTATAGGTGGCTGTTTTTCTGCCCTTGTCCGGTATCACACCACCCGGCTGCTTGATTGGCCGGCCAAAGGGGATCGGACAGTTGTCACAGTAGTCTTCGGCCGGGATCACGGACCGATAGATATCAAAACTTGATATTTCGCTGATGTCGTCACCGGTAACTGTCTGCACCGGATAGCTCCAGAACAGAGTCACGCCTTTGTCATTGAGCTGGTAACGGAGATCGGTTATCGGCCTGGGAACCACCTGCTGCGGCGGGACCGGTCTGTCTTTATACCCGCAGCCACCAAGAGAGACAACAAGGGCGGCGGCTGTCAGGGAAAGGATCAGGGTGATACAGGGGCTTTTCAATCGGCTCATTCTATTGTTCCCAGTTGTTGTTCGGCACGTTCCAGAGCTCGCGCAACCTGGATTTCTGCAGTACCGCCGGTTGAGGTCCGGCTGTTGACCGAACCCTTAACCGAGAGGATTTCAAAAACATCGTTTTCAATAACGGTGGAAAATTCCTGCAGCTCAGCCAGGGTCAGGTCCGTCAGTTCAATGTCTCGTTGCTGACAGAGCGCAACCACCCGCCCGACAACGCCATGGGCCTCGCGAAACGGCATGTCTTTGAGGACCAGATAGTCGGCAAGATCGGTGGCGGTCATGAAACCGCCGATGGTTGCCTGCTGCATACGGTCGGTCCTGAAGGCGGTGTTTGTGAGCAGTTCCGCAGTGATGGCCAGCCCGGCCTTGACCGTGTCCAGGGCATCAAAAACCGGCTCCTTGTCTTCCTGCAGATCGCGGTTATAGGTCAGGGGCAGCCCCTTGACCGTCATCATCAGCGACATGAGATCGCCGATCACCCGGCCGGATTTCCCCCGGATCAGTTCGGGAATATCCGGGTTTTTTTTCTGCGGCATGATGGATGAGCCGGTACAGTAGCGATCCCCGATTTCGACAAATTCAAATTCCTTGCTCGACCAGAGCACCAGTTCCTCCGCCAGTCGGCTGAGGTGGAGCTGGACCACACTTAAGGCAAAGAGCAGCTCAAGGGCAAAGTCCCGGTCGCCGGAGGTGTCCATGGAGTTGGCGGTGACGCCGTCGAATCCGAGTTCCTCGGCCACCGATTCCCGGTCTATGGGCAGGCCGGTTCCGGCCATGGCCGCGGCACCAAGGGGCGAGAGATTCATCCGGCGCGCGCAGTCGGAAATCCGGCCCCGGTCCCGGGCAAACATCTCATAATAGGCCAGCAGGTGATGGGACAACAACACCGGTTGGGCCCGCTGCATATGGGTGTATCCGGGCATGATCGCGCCCAGGTATTTCCGGGCCAGCGTTACAAAACTCCTCTGTACCTCGGCCAGCAGGTGATCGAGCTCCCGGGCCTCATCACGGAGATACAACCGCAGATCAAGAGAAACCTGATCGTTGCGGCTGCGGGCGGTGTGGAGCTTGGCGCCGGCTGCACCGATACGGTCGGTCAGGGATTTTTCGATATTCATGTGAATATCTTCAAGCTCGGGCTTGAACTCAAAAGTTCCGGCCTCTATTTCAGCCTGGATTTCCTCCAGTCCGCCGAGGATGGCATCCCGTTCTTCTTTGCTGATCAGCCCCTGTCGGGCCAGCATCCGGGCATGGGCTCTGGAGCCTGTGATATCGTGCCGGTACAGACGCCGGTCATAGCTGATCGACTCGGTAAAGGCCTCCACCGATGCTGCCGTGGATTCGGACAAACGGCCGCCCCAGAGTTTTTTTGAACTGTCGGCTTGCTGTGCACTCATCGGTTACTTTCTATTTAAGGCTTGAATCTGCAGGCGCAGTGAGTTGAGCTTGATAAATCCTTCCGCATCACTCTGGTTGTAGACTTCGTCTTCTTCAAAGGTGGCAAAGGCCTCGGAGTAGAGCGAGTTATCGGATTTACGCCCCACCGGAATGCAGTTGCCCTTGTAGAGTTTGAGGCGGACAACGCCGTTGACCGGCTGCTGGGCATCATCGATGGTTCTCTGCAGCAGCTCCATCTCGGGTGAGAACCAGAAGCCGTTGTAGATCAGCTTGGAGTAGCGGGGCACCAGTGAATCACGAATATCAAGCACTTCCCGGTCCAGGGTGATGGTTTCCAGGTCGCGGTGGGCAATGCGGAGGATGGTGCCGCCGGGCGTTTCATAGACCCCGCGTGACTTCATGCCGACAAAACGGTTTTCCACCATGTCAAGCCGGCCAATCGCGTTTTGCCCGCCCAGGGTATTGAGCCGGGTCATCAGCGCAACCGGACCGAGACGCTCGCCGTCAATGGCCACCGGTGTGCCCTGCTCAAATTCCATCTCCATGTAGGTGGGGGTATCCGGGGCCTTTTCCGGTGAAACCGAGAGCTTGAACATGTCCTCGTCCGGTTCGTTCCAGGGATCCTCCAGAATACCGCCTTCAAAACTGATATGAAGCAGGTTCTCATCCGAGCTGTAGGGGTTCTTTTTGGTGACCGGCACCGGAATATTATGCTCCTCTGCAAAGGCAACCAGCTTTTTGCGGGAGTTCAGATCCCAGATCCGCCAGGGGGCAATGATCTGCAGTTTCGGGTTCAGGGACAGATAGGTCAGTTCAAAGCGAACCTGGTCATTGCCCTTACCGGTGGCTCCGTGGCTGAGGCTGTCGGCCCCTTCCTGCTCGGCGATCCGGACCTGCTCTTTGGCAATGATCGGCCGGGCCAGGGAGGTGCCCAGCAGGTAGGAACCCTCGTAGACGGCATTGGCCCGAAAGGCCGGAAAAATATAATCACGAACAAATTCTTCCCGCAGATCCGAAATAATGACCTTTTCCGCCCCGGTGGCCATACCTTTTTCACGTACCGCATCCCAGTCTTCATGCTGGCCGACATCGGCGGCATAGGCAATGACAGGGCACTGGTATTCTTCAGCCAGCCACTTGAGGATGACCGAGGTGTCAAGTCCACCGGAGTAGGCGAGGACGATTTTTTTTGTGCTCATAGGTTTCTATTCCTGAATCGGTCAGGCCGATCAAGTTATTAATGAAAAGGGATTATCCCTCATACATACCGTTTATGAATGTCTCAAGAATGGCCTTGTGGATGTGCATTTTGTTCTCCGCCTGATCAAAAGCCACACATTGGGGGCTTTCAAGGATTTCTTCGGTAATCTCTTCTTCCCGATGGGCCGGCAGGCAGTGCAGCACCACGGCATCATCTTTTGCATGAGCCAACAGTTCCGCATTGAGCTGAAAGGGACGAAAGATGTCGGTCCGTTCTTCCTGTTCACTTTCCTGCCCCATGGAGGCCCAGACGTCGACATTGATCACATCGGCATCCTGGACCGCTTCAGCCGGGTCACGGAGCACGGTGATGGGCTGGCTGCTGCGCTTACGGGCCTCTTTAAGAATGATTGGGTCGGGATCATAGCCTTGCGGACAGGCAAGGGTCAGGGGAAAACCGAAGATCGAGGCCAGCTCAATCCAGGAGTTGGCCATATTGTTGCCGTCACCGAGCCAGACGATTTTCAGATTTTCCGGGGCACCTTTCTTTTCAATCACCGTCATCAGGTCACTGAGGATCTGGCAGGGATGATGGAGATCGGTCAGGGCGTTGATCACCGGGACCGTAGAATAGCGGGCAAGTTCGTTCACCACTTCCTGGCCGAATGTTCGGACCACGATACAGTCGACATAACGGGAAAGAACCCGGGCCGTATCCTTGAGCGGCTCCCCCCGGCCGAGCTGGGTTTCCTTGGCCGACATAAAGATCACCTGACCGCCCATGCCGTACATGGCCGATTCAAAAGAAACTCTGGTCCGGGTGGAGGGTTTTTCAAACAGGAGGCAGGCGGTCCGGCCTGCAAGCTGTTGGTGACGGACGTTGTCTGCGGCCTCATTTTTAAGCCGGATCGCCCAGACAATCAAAGACTGCAGTTGCTGTTTGCTGAAATCTTTTAATGCTAACAGGTGGTTATTCATGGCTTTTCTTCCAGGTTGCACTAGAGAGTTCAACCGTATCAACGCGGGCTTTTTGGGAACTCTCCCCGCCCATCCGTACACAGCTGAACTAAAAAACATAACAGATATAAAAAAAAAGCCGATTTTGCAAAGAAATTCTACAACAAAGCGAACGTGCAGGTTGAGGCATGCAGATTCAGGTTGAGATTTAAAGAGAGTGGTTTCCGTCAAATTCGATTCATGGAGAAGCTGGAAGACACCGTCGGGAGCACCCCACAAATAGAGTAACCAGCATGGCTGGACCAGGTAAGGGCGAAGCGCAGACGCCGGGATTTTACAGATCTCAGCCACAACCAGATAAGCGTAGACTTCGACCATGAAAATAGCCCGGAATGGCATCACTTCGTGGGTTATTTTCGGATAAACCAGCATGGCTGGACCAAGATTTTTAACGTTACAGCCACAACCAAGGATGAAAATAGCCTGATACGACATCACTTCGTGGGTTATTTTCGGATAAACCAGCATGGCTGGACCAGATTGTACAGGTCACAGCCACAACAAACTATGAAAATAGCCTGAAACGACATCACTTCGTGGGCGATTTTCGGATAAACCAGCATGGCTGGACCAAGATTTTTAACGTCACAGCCACAACCACGGATGAACCAGCATGGCTGGACCAAGATTTTTAACGTCACAGCCACAACCAAGGATGAAAATAGCCTGATACGACATCACTTCGTGGGTTATTTTCGGATAAACAGCTGTAATCCTGTTTGACTGGAGAACCGCCTACGTGCTACATTAATAATAATTATGTACGTTGAAGAATATGAACTCTTCTATGCCGAACGTTTCTTCGTTCCATACATCGAAGAAGGCCAATCTTAATTTAGGAGAAACTGCATGAGAAGACACGCGCTCTTTCTGAGTGTTTTTTTCTTTTTTTCTTTTTCCGTTGTGCTGCTGTCATCCTGTAATAACCGGCAGCAACCGATTAAGCTCGGCATGTCCATCAACCTCAGCGGCCGCGGCGGCGAAGCCGGCGAACATATCCGGGACGGGGCACTTCTTGCCGTTGAAAAAGTCAACAGCAGCGGAGGGATTAACGGTCGTCCTCTTGAACTCCTTGTTCGTGATGATAAAAACACGGACCAGGGGATCAGAGCCGCGGATGAGTCACTTATCGACGAAGGGGTGGTGGCGATTATAGGCCACAGCTATTCTTCAAGTACAGTCAAGGCGCTGCCCTATGTCAGCGCACACAATACACTCCTCATAACCGCCTATACGGCCACCACCAGGTTGAGTGGTCAGGATGATCTTTTTTTCCGGACCTCGGTTGACTGTGCCCTCTACGGTCGCAAGGTGGCGGCCCTGCTGAGAAAAAGTAATGTGCATTCCGTGGCATTTCTCATGGATATGACAAACCCTGATTTTGTTGTCGACTTTGCAGGTCAGGTAAAAAAACATTTTTCCGGGTCAAGCATCGAGGTACAGTTCGAATCCAGAGAGCAGGCCGACTGGACACGGATAGTGCAAGATCTGCTTCAGCCGCAGCCGGATGCCGTTGTGTTGCTCACCGAGGCCAGTATGACCGGAGTGGCTCTGCAAAAGTTGAATGATGCTGGTTTTAGAGGCCGCCGGATTGCCACGACCTGGGCCCAGACACCGGGGCTGATGCGATACGCCGGAGACAGTGCGGAGGGTTTGAGTATTGTGACCTTCATCAATCCGGACAACACCCGGCCCGATTATCTTGCCTTTGCACGTGATATTGAAGAGACCTTTCACAAGAAGGCAAACGCCAGATCCACCAGATCGTATGAAATGATCATGATTCTGGCCGATGCCCTGAAACGGTGTCCGACCCTGTCCAGTGATGAGCTGAAAAAGGCGTTGCCGGCAAAAGAATACGACACCCTCATGGGGCGGGTACGATTTGACCGGTATGGTGATGTGGTGCGGCCGGTTTATGAAGTCGTTGTCCGGGAAAAACGGTTTCGCAATAATGGAGAAATCTAGGTGAATTTTCAACCCTTGCGAAAAAAGATCAACCTGATCTTCTCCGTTGTCACACTTGCGGTTTTTCTGATCGTGGCTCTGGTGAGCGGTGTTGTTGAGTACCAGAGGGCCAGGGCGGAATATTCCAGAACCATGCAGGCCAGGATCAACGTGGCCCGCGCCCTTATAAAAGACGCCTTGTTTCATACCGACACTATGGTCAGTTCGGTACTGAACTCAGGCCCGGGCCGGTCGGAAGAGTTGTTTTCCCGTCTTGCAGACTCCAGCTACTTTAAATTTCACCAGGACAGCTTTTATGTCCTTGATCCCCAGGGCAGGGTTTTTTTAATTTCCAAACCATACCGCGAATACATCGGCCTTGACTTCAGTGCCATGGTGCCGAAAGAAAGAGGACGGACCAGGCAGGTACACCAGTCTCTGCTGACAAAGGATTCCGTGGTGACCATACAGTATGCCCTTGATGATGGATATCTGCTGGTCATAGAGCGCAGTCTGAAAAATTTTACTTCCATCATGGCCGGTTTTTCGAAGGGGGAGCTGTATGAGGGGGAGATTATCTTTGTGCTGTCGGCGACGGGCCGGACGATTTATCATCCCGACACAGCATTGATGGCGACCCGCTACAACCTCGGCTTCAAACTGAAGAGCAGGACCGTCCCGGATGACAGCGGACTGTTTTCTTTTACGTATAATGGGGGCAGCTTTATTGCCTTGAGCGAACAGTTTTTTGAGCCGTCGGACTGGATTATCTACTATTCCATCCCCAAGTCCGTGATGACCCGAGCAGTAACAAAAATCCTTTTCAATCAATTTGCCTCGCTCCTGCTTCTTTTTTTCCTGCTGTTGTTTGCCCTGCATTTTGTTTTTAACAGGTTTTTCTCCCAGCCGGTCAGCGATATTGTTGAGGCGCTGAAACAGTCAAAGCAGGGCAACGGACTGCTGCTGACCTCCGAGATGTCTGCTGGTATTGTCGAATTCAACACCATTATCGGGGCGATCAAAAGCAGGGATAAAGAGGTGGCGCTTACGGTCGAGCGATTCCAGGCAGTGCTCGACAGTATGGATGCCCTTGTGTATGTGGCTGATATAGAGAGCTATGAACTCCTTTTCGTCAACAGTTTCGGCCGCAATATTTTCGGAGACTGTGTTGGTAAAACATGTTACCTGACCCTGCAGCAGGGACAGGAGGATCCCTGTGAGTTCTGTACCAATCACCTGCTGGTGGATGAACACGGCGAACCGGCAGGGGTACATGTCTGGGAGGTCAGGAACACCTTGACCGGTCAGTGGTTTGAGTGCCGGGATCAGGCCATTCGCTGGACGGACGGGAGACTGGTGCGGATGGAGATCGCTACCGATATCAGCGCCAGAAAGCAGGCCGAGGCCGCGCTGATGGAGGAAAAGGAGCGGCTCTCCGTAACCCTGCGCTCCATTGGTGACGGGGTTATAACAACAGACATTGAAGGCCGAGTTCTTTTCTTAAACAAGGTGGCCGAAGAGTTGACCGGCTGGGAAAATGGAGAGGCACAGGGCAGACCTTCCACAGAGGTCTTCAACATTATCAACGAGAAAACATCCCGAAAATGTGTAAGTCCGGTACAACGGGTGATTCAGCTTGGCAGGATTGTAGGACTGGCCAATCATACGGCGCTTATTGCACGAGATGGATCCGTACGGTCCATCGCCGACAGTGGTGCGCCCATCAGGGACCGGGAGAGTGAAATAATCGGAGTTGTCATTGTTTTTCGGGATATAACCAATGAAAAAAAGATGGAGGAGGAGCTGCTTAAGGTCAGGAAACTGGAATCGGTCGGCGTCCTTGCCGGTGGTATCGCCCATGATTTCAACAATATCCTTTCCGGTATCCTCGGCAATATTGAACTGGCGGGTTATCGGGTTGCACAAGAGGATAGCGAAACGGTTTCCCTGCTCCATGAGGCGACAAAAGCAACCCGGCGGGCGGCAAAACTCACCGGACAGCTGCTCACCTTCTCCAAAGGCGGAGAACCGGTCAGAGAGATGGCCGCTCTGCCTGAACTTATCTCTGAGTCGGCTGACTTTGTACTCCGTGGCAGCCCGATTGTCTGCACCTACGATTTGCCGGAACACCTCTGGATGGTTGAGGTGGATAGCGGCCAGATCAGTCAGGTCATTCAAAATATCATCTTGAACGCCAAACATGCCATGCCTGAAGGTGGGACCATCGCAATCTGCTGTACCAATGTTCACGATGCGGCGACGGAGGCCCTTCTGAGTGTAGATAACGGCAACTATGTTCGTATAACCCTGCAGGATACCGGCATCGGCATCCCCAGGGAAATACTCAATAAGATTTTTGATCCCTATTTCACGACCAAGCAGGAGGGCAGCGGCTTGGGGCTGGCCATCTGCCATTCAATCATCAATAAACATGACGGCTATCTTCTGGTGGACTCCGTTCCCGGCAAGGGAACGACCTTCACCATATATCTGCCTGCTGTATTGCACGCAGACGACGAGGTTGCAGCTAAGCCGAAAACGGCCTCTGCAGTTCAGGCGGCCAGGGTCATGGTCATGGATGATGAGGAGCTGCTCCGTGCTTTGGCGAAGTCGCAACTTCTCACTCTGGGCCATGAAGCGATTCTGGTGGTGGATGGTGAGCAGGCCATCAACAGGTACCAGGAGCTGCAGGATCGCGGCATGCCGGTTGATCTGGTAATTATGGATTTAACCATTCCGGGCGGAATGGGCGGGGAAGAGGCGGCCGGGAAACTTCTCCAGCTTGATGCAGGAGCACGAATTATTGTTGCCAGCGGCTACTCGAACGATCCGGTGATCGCCAATTATCGAGAGCATGGGTTCTGTGCCGCGATTACAAAGCCGTTTGATCTTGCTGAATTGTCCCGGGCCATAGAGTCCGCCTTGAAATAATTTTTTCCTTCGGCACAGAGTTGGTCGCAACCTGTGGGCAGCGGGTTTTCCCTGTTCCGATGTGATTGCCCGAGGGTAGGCGTACGGGTTTATCCGAAAATATGGGTAGTTATTTGGCAAAGTTGGCGCAGGTATCCATTATTGGCTGCGGCAGCAGCCAATAATGGATACTCGACCGCATCGCGGGCGAGTAGTATGTCTGTCATGTTTCCTCTCCTTTTCTCAG
>JAJRQC010000030.1 GCA_024280455.1 Deltaproteobacteria bacterium
AAAAAAGCTTTTCAGAACCACGTTGTGCCATCATTATCATGAAATATCAGTCAAATTTCATGATGAAATGCGGAAAATACGCAGTTGACCTGGCTGTAATGTACCGTTTTCCAGTGCTGGAACAGGCGCGTAATGCTCCCACTGTATCTGACGGCATTAAATTTGTCTGAAGCGGATTTGCTCTCCAATGACCAATGCCTAAAAAATAGTCAAGAGCCCAGTAATTAGGGGGGGAACGTGTGTTAAGTGGATACTCAGCAGATCTTATATTTCAAGCTCTCCCCCCCTCGCTGATACAGAGTCGAGCAGGGAGGAGAGCTATATAAGTAGCCCTTATGGGCTCAGCCTGGTCGCGTGAATGATGCGAGGCACGAGAGTCCAAGATAAGGGTGCTGCTGAGCAGTTACAAAATATAATATACTTACTTGTCCAGGCTTTTGTATGTCTCAGCGCTTGGAATATCTCGCCCATGACAATCCGTGCAGTTGTTCTGGGAAGTAATGCCGTTTGCAAGCAGGTTATATAATGGCTTGTGCTTTGGCTTATAACTTCCATCACTCCATGCATTCAGCATATGGGCTGTCTCCATGGCAATATTTGCCGACAGGCGGGCGCATCTTTCCGCACGTTCATCGCTGAGGAAAGATTCATCCGCCGCCCGCATCCATCGCCCAACTGAAATATGACAAACCGGGGTGCCGGCAATCGTCATGTCGCTCAATTCGGCCTTCAAAATTTTTGCAGGTGTAAAGGACGGCAATTCCGTATACGAATAGTAGAAAGCAAGATCATTTACCATTGCTTCGGCGATGTCGGTCTCACTGGTGACCAGACCGATTATGGTACCAGCTCCCACCAGGGTTCCGCAAAGGGCTCCCCAGCCGGCCAGACCACCATGGGCCCAGCGCATGGCATCAACCGGATACTCCTTCCACATCCCCCGGCGTTTTTTGCCAGATGCTCAACAAGGCCTGCTATAACAGATGAAGTACACCAATGTTTAAAATAGGCTTCATATGTACTTTGCCCGACTTTTGCAGGATCAAGTTCTACATATTTATATCCTTTTACCGTGTAAGGATATGCACCGGCATTATCAGCATGTCCGCCGATTGCCGCAGAAGCCAGCGCAGCTCCTGCAATCACCTTACCGCTGCCGGCAAGAAATGATCTTCTTGAAACACCATTTTCAACAACACTTTTCTTGTCATCCATACTAACCCCTCCTGTCATTAGTTACCCGACATCACCTCATTTTTAAGGAGCGATGCCCTGATACACGCACAATGTGGTATCCTTGATACCATTTTCTATATCCCATTTAACTATAAGTCAAATAGGTAATTCCTATCAGCAGGCGACAAACCATTACAAAAATGAATAGGGCAATATAATGGTATCTGAAAATTATGATTACCAGCCAAACTACTACCCTGTTGATAATTCCGATAATTCCTGTCGGTTCGGCCTTTGATTCCAGCACTGCCGACAGGCAGCCGGTATAAGGCGTATACACTTGACGCCACGGTTTCCATTACACTTTTCGTGTATCGATATTTTCTATTTGACGTATAGGTAAGTTTCATGTATCTATTTTCAGAGCAAAATACTTTTTGCCGGTGTCGTAGATAGCGAAGACTTCCGGTAAGCGAACTCGTGAAACTCCGAGAAGCCTCAAAACCAACGGTGATGAACTTATAACATCCTGTAATTCCATACGGCACAAACGGCTTTTTTGACTTTTTACGGGTCCATCATTTTTCACAGACGATAACAAATAAAAAATGTTCTATTTCAACTACTTATCATACTGAACATTGCGTTTAACGAGCAACCCGGTCCGGGTTGTGCTGATGGCAGACGCAATGTTTCCTTCCCCGCTTATTTGTTGATCTCACTCTTTCTGTGAGAGCTTCATCTCTTTAGGGATTCAGGAGCATAGAGCCTGTCTCAGGCGTTTCATGCATCTGATCCGCAAAGGAAAAAGCTCTCATGAATATTCCAGCCCCAAGTAATCAGGCTCTTTCCACCAGTGGCGCCGTCATGGTTGTCGGAGGTGGAGTTGCCGGTGTTCAAGCAGCCCTTGACCAGTCTGCTCTCGGTTACAAGGTATATCTCGTCGAAAAAAGCGCCGCCATCGGCGGGGTCATGGCCCGGCTTGACAAAACCTTTCCAACCAATGACTGCTCCCTTTGTATCCTGGCTCCTAAACTAGTAGAGGTCGGGCGGGACAACAACATCGAAATCCTCACCAAGTCCGAGCTGCTCTCCCTTGATGGTGAACCCGGCAGCTTTACCGCCAGGGTAAAAAAACAGCCTCGTTACATCGACGAAGAGGTATGCAACGGCTGCGGCCAGTGCACCTTGTACTGTCTCAAGCAGATCGGCGATGACTATAATGAAGATCTCCGCACCACCCATGTTGCCCATATCGATTATTCTCAGGCGGTTCCCACCAGCTACCACATCGATCCCAAGACCTGCCTACGGCTCAACTATCAGACCTGCGGCCTGTGTGCCGTAGTTTGCAAAGCCAATGCCATCCGTTTTGACGACCAGGAAGAGATTCTTGATATTCCGGTCGGGGCCGTGGTCCTCGCTCCGGGATTCGGCCGGATCAGCGAGGAAGTCCTGGCTAAATATGGTTGGGGGAAATTCGATGATGTGCTCACCGCCTTCGAGCATGAACGGCTGATGTGCGCCAGCGGCCCCACTGATGGTGAAATCCTGCGAATCAGCGACCAGAAGCATCCGAAAAAAATTGCTTTTCTACAGTGTATCGGCTCCCGTGACGAAACCTGCGGCAACAACTATTGTTCATCGGTCTGTTGCATGTATGCCATCAAACAGGCAACTCTGGCCCGCGAACATGACCCGGATGTTGAGATCACCTTGTTCTACATAGATGTTCGCACCCATGGCAAAGGGTTTGACGCGGCCCGCAAGCGTGCCGTTACCGAAAACAATTTCCGGGTCATTTATGCCAGGCCGCCACAGGTGGAGGATGTCTTTGATGGCGGCCTGCTCCTCACCTGGGCGGACGATTCAGGCAAACATCATTACGAAAAATTTGATCTGGTTGTCCTTTCCCAGGGGCTTGAAGCGCCCGATGATGCGGAGCAGCTTGCCGCAGCCGCCGGTATCGACCTGAACCATTATCAATTTGCCGCCACCAATTCCTATACCCCTCTTGCCACCAGCCGGTCGGGGGTCTATGTGATCGGCGCCTTTCAGGGCCCTAAGGACATCTCGGACAGCGTTACCCAGGCCGGCGGTGTGGCCGGGCTATGCTCCGGTCTCCTGGCCCCGGCCAGAAACAGTGAGACTGTTGCCGCAATTTTTCCACCGGAACGTGATATCGCGGGTGAAGAGCCACGGGTCGGCGTCTTTATCTGCCATTGCGGTATCAATATCGGCGGGGTTGTCAATGTACCGGGAGTGCGGGATTACGCCGGGACTTTGCCCAATGTGGTTTACGCCACCGATAATCTATACTCCTGTTCCCAGGACACCCAGGCCCATCTGGTCAAAATCATCAATGAACATAAGTTAAACCGACTGGTGGTTGCAGCTTGCACTCCCCGAACCCATGAGCCCCTTTTTCAAGCGACCATGCGCGAAGCAGGCTTGAACCGCTCCCTTTTTGAAATGGCCAATATCCGGGACCAATGCTCATGGGTCCATATGCACGAAAAGGAGGCGGCAACAGACAAGGCCAAGGATCTGGTGCGAATGGCAGCAGCCAAGGCCTGCCTGCTTACCCCGCTCCTGGAACAGGAGTTGCCGGTAACTCCGTCAGCTCTGGTGGTGGGCGGTGGACTTGCCGGAATGACAGCGGCGCTGACTATTGCCGATCAGGGTTTTGAATGCACCCTGATTGAGAGGGAGCAAAGGCTTGGCGGGCGCACCATGCTGCTTACACAGGACCGGCATGGCAACAATCCTCGCCAAGCGGTCAAGGAGTTGGGGGCCAGGGTACAGCGCCATCCGAAGATCGCCGTTATAACCAGAGCGAAACTGAGTGCTATTTCCGGCTATGTCGGCAATTTTACCTCCACGGTCGTCGTATTTGATAGCGATCCCACTACAGACTCGAAAGATAATACAGTGATCAATCACGGTGTCGTAGTCTTGGCCACCGGCGGCAAGCCATATGTCCCTGATAACTTTGCTTATGGTGAATCAAATCGAGTTCTGACCCAAATCGATCTGGAACAACGGCTGGACAGGGAGAAACCTCTGCCTGCCAACTGCCGACAGGTTGTCATGATTCAATGTGTCGGATCGAGAGGCAACGATCTTTCTTACTGCAGCCGCATCTGCTGCGGGCAGGCGGTAAAGAACGCCTTAAGAATCAAAGAAATTAGTCCGAAGACACAAATTACTGTCCTGTACCGGGATATGCGCACCTATGGATTTATGGAGGATGACTACCGCAAGGCTCGTGAACTCGGGGTCATCTTCACCCGCTACTCCCCGGAGCGGCCTCCTGTGGTGACGGTAAGCAAAGGTGGCCGGAGCAAACCGGTGGTGAAGGTCTTTGATCCGATTCTCGGAGAAGAGCTGAAGCGGAGCACCGACCTGCTCATTCTCGCAACCGGCATTGAAGCCGATGACCCCACTGCCCTGACAAAACTTCTCAAAGTACCGGTCACCAGTGATAAGTTTTTCCTGGAGGCCCATGTCAAGCTGCGACCGGTTGATCTGGCGGTGGACGGCGTTTTTGTCTGTGGTCTGGCCCATTCTCCGAAATCAATTGATGAATCCATTGCCCAGGCCCAGGCCGCCGCAGGCAGGGCCTGTCAGCCTCTGGCCAAAGGGAGTATCATACCGGAACCCATTGTTTCAGGCGTTGATGCCGATAAGTGCATCGGCTGCGGCGCCTGCGAAAAATTCTGTCCATACAAGGCGATTCAACTTTATAAAGAAGACAAACGCCGCAAGGCCAGAACCATCACCGCCTCCTGCAAGGGTTGCGGGGTCTGCGCCGCCCGCTGCCCGACTATGGCCATTGATATGGGCCGCTTCACCTATGACGCCATCCTCTCCCAGATCCATGCCTTCAATCCTCAAGGAGCTTGAATAATGGCAACTGAATATACCCCCCATATTTTAGGTTTTTTATGCAACTGGTGCTGCTACACCGCCGCTGATTCAGCCGGGGTCGGCCGCTACCAGTATCCGCCCAACCTGCGGGTCATCCGCATCATGTGCACCGGACGGCTCGACCCTTCCTTTCCCCTGGAAGGATTAGCAGGCGGCGCCGACGGCATCTTTGTCGGCGGCTGTCACCCCGGTGAATGCCATTACCAGGACGGCAATTACCATGCATTGATCTCGGCCTCCCTGGTCCATGAAATACTGAAAAGGATCGGCATTGCCCGAGAACGTTTTCTGATTGACTGGGCCTCGGCCGCCGAAGGCCCCAATTTCGTCAGGATCATCACGGCTTTTACCAAACAGGTGACGGAACTCGGCCCTCTGGGCAAAACTGAGGGCAAAAACCAGGCTGAATTGCTGCGGCAGCTGACTGAAGCCGCCGAAGCGGCCCGGGGCCGTAAGATCCGAACCGGGCTGATCAATGCCTCCCGGCAGATGATGAAAACAAAAGATTTCTCCAGAAACACCATTGCGACGCTGGTTCAGGATAAATGTGTCAAAGCGCTGGATACATGGCATGAGGAGGCCGTGACGCCATGACCGAAATGAAGACACGGTTGACCCAGACCGTCAAGGGCGCGGGCTGTGCTGCCAAGCTTGCCCCGGGAGACCTGGACAGAGCCTTGTGCGGTCTGGACCTGCCGGTGGACGACGATCTCATCATCGGCCTCGAACGGGCCGATGATGCCGGGGTGTACCGGGTCACGGGCGATCTCGCTCTGGTCCAGACCCTGGATTTCTTTCCGCCGATGATCGATGATCCTTACTCCTTTGGCAGGATCGCCGCAGCCAATGCCCTAAGCGATATCTACGCCATGGGCGGCACTCCGAAAACCGCTATGAATATTGTCGTCTTTCCGGCCAAACGCCTGGATATCTCGATCCTCCGCAGCGTAATCGAGGGCGGTCTGCACACAATTCGGGAAGCCGGGGTCGTCCTGGTTGGCGGTCATACCGTTGACGATAATGAATTGAAGTATGGTCTTTCGGTGACCGGTTTCATCCATCCCGACCGGATCCTCACCAAACCGCTGGGCACGGGAATCATCTGCACCGCCATCAAAGCCGGACTGGCCGGAACCGAAGTTACCGATCGGGTTACCCAGCCCAACTTTACGGTCGAAATGTACAAATCTCCGCAAAATTAGCATGTTAGCCGTTTTGAAATGTTTAGTATGGCACTACATTTGTTACTTTCTTTACAAAATTTCGAGAGGTTGGGTAATTAGTTTTGAGACTTGGCTAATGGTAGAATGTTGAACAATATTGTCAAGAAAAAATATGGGTATTTTTCATTTTATGGCACTACAAATAGTCTAAAGGTGACATTCTATTGATATTCCGTCATTCTATTTTTTTGCTCCGACGAAAAACCTTCGTTACAGGGGAGTTTGGTAATGAATCGCAAAAAGTTGGGCCAGGCCATGGCGACCCTGAACCGGGAGGCAGCCTTGACTATGCAGGACTTTTCCGTCAGCGCCTGTACGGATATCACCGGGTTCGGATTTTTAGGGCACTTAGCGGAGATGGTCGTGGACTCAGGGGTGGGAGTACGTATCCGATCCGCAGCGGTGCCGGTGCACAGGGAGGCCCTGGAATGGGCCGCCATGGGACTGATCCCGGCTGGAGCCTATAATAACCGTACGTTCAGGGAAAAATTTGTGAGCTTTGCCCAGGACATTCCGCAAAGGATTCAGGATGTACTCTTTGATCCCCAGACCTCCGGCGGACTGCTCATCGCCGTGGCGGCCGAAGAGGCGTCTGATTTGCTGAAAGCCTTAATCGACCAGGGAATTCTTGATCCGGCCATCGTCGGCGAGGTGGTCGCGGCGCCTGAGGAAATGATTTTAGTCGAATAACAATTGGGGAAGCTAGATGGAGGAACTCAACTGCCGAGGTCTGGCCTGTCCTAGACCGGTGCTGCAACTCAAGGAGATGTTCGAGAAGGGGACCCCGGCTGCCGTTTCGGTGATCGTCGATAATGAAGCTGCCAAGGAGAATGTGAGCCGCTTTCTTGAGCACTAAAATTTTCAGGTCGCCATCGAAGAACATGGCGTGGATTTCCGGGTAGTCGGCACCGCCCGGGAAGAGACCTGCGAAATAATGACAACCTCAGAACCAGAGGAAAGCCCTGGTGCCAAAAAGATCATGGTCATGGTGGGGACGGACCGTTTGGGCCACGGCGATGACGGGCTGGGCGCCGGTCTACTCATCAATTTTTTCACAACCTTTAAGGAGATAGGGCCTGATCCCTGGTGCCTGGTTTTTATCAATAACGGCGTCACCCTGACCGCAGAAGGCGCCGAAGCGGTGCCGGCCCTGCAGGAGCTTGTTGCCGCAGACGGGGTGCGGATCCTGGTATGCGGCATCTGCCTGAACCATTTTCACCTGCTGGAAAAGAAACAGGTCGGCGAGACCACCAATATGCTGGATATCGTTACCGCCATGCAACTAGCCGACAGCGTAATCAATATCTGAAGAGGGAACATAATGTTCAAACGATTCCGGTTGGCTCCGGCCCTGCTGCTCTTGGTACCCCTGCTTGCCATGCCGGTCGACGCCTTTCAACAAGGGGGATGCGGTGACGGTCAATGCCGCACATGTCATCAATTAAGCAAAAAGGATGCTGCAACCCTGCTCTCTGTAGAGGAAAAAAGAATAATTAACCTGAAAACCGCTGAAGTCCCAGGACTCTGGCAAGTTGATGTCCGACAGCGAAAAAACGTGATCCCGGTATTTATTGATTTTTCCAAACAATACCTAATCAGCGGATCAATCATAAAAATCGCTGATAAAAAAGACATTACCAGGGAACAATTCGTCAATCTCAACCTGGTTAACGTTTCGCAGATTCCATTACATGACGCTTTGGTGGTCGGCAACCCGATTGCAAAAACAAAAATCATTGTTTTTGACGATCCGCAATGCCCCTATTGCGCAAAACTGCAGGAAGAAATGAAACGAGTAGTCGATCATCGACCCGATATCGCATTTTTCATCAAAATGTTTCCTTTAAAGAGTCATTCTGAGGCGTATACGCGGGCCAAAGCCATCGTCTGCGCCAACTCCATGACAATGCTTGAGAAGAGTTTGGCAGGCAAACCCCTTGACGCTCCAGCATGTGAAACTGACCAGATAGAGAAGAATATGAATTTGGCGAACAGAATTGGTATTCGGTCAACGCCGACCCTGGTCTTCCCTGATGGTCGGGTAATACCCGGGTACAAACCCTGGGAGACAATTATCCGGTTATTGGAAATAACCTACCCAGAAAGAAAAAAAGACACATAACAGTTTTTTATAAAAATTTAAAATGAACAAGGAGGAAACAGATGGTTGAAATTACCGCGTTGGCGGCAGAAAAACTCTCCGCCTATCTCTCTGAAAACAAAATTGACTCACCCGTCCGGATTGCTGCCATGAACGGCTGCGGTGGACCTTCGCTGGGGCTTGCTCTGGATGAGCAAAAAGATAGTGATCATGCCCACAAAAACGAAACCTTCACCCTGCTCATTGAACTCAGGCTCAGGAAAGCTGGATTGGACATGACTGCCAAGGCAGCTATGCAACACATGAACAGTTTACACTCCTGCCTTCTCTGGTTACCGGGAAAAAGAAAAGCCATGCGCATGCTGGAAGATCCGAACGAAGATCAATCCGAGATCATGCGAGCATTTGGTTGGAAAATAGACGGTGGGGCCTTACAGGAAATCTAGGTTTATCATGTTGAAATGACGTATTTTTATCGAAAAAATATGGAGAATCCTATAAACTCCTGTCGGACACTTTTTCGGTTCCATAGGAAATCAATTCGTTAGGAAAGTAAGCGGGGTTGATCCTGTCGCTGCCGGTGAGCCTGCGGAAAAGAAGAAAAAGAAAACATTTTCATACCGCCACTACTGGTACATTTTCAGGTCGCCCATGACAGCAGGCACATTTATAGCGATTTAGAAGAGTTTCCATTTACCACTTTTTTACCACTCGCCGCCATAATTCCCCCCGAATTCCCGAAAAACAGAACAAACAACAGGCATAAAAAAAGCCGGTAAAATCAAAGCTAACTGTTTGATTTTACCGGCTTGGCACATGGCGTCCCCAACCGGATTTGAACCGGTGTTGCCGGCGTGAAAGGCCGGTGTCCTGGACCTGACTAGACGATGGGGACAAATTCTATATATATGGTGGGTCGTGCGCGGCTCGAACGCGCGACTCTCTGCTTAAAAGGCAGATACTCTACCAGCTGAGTTAACGACCCTTTGTTGAAGAGAATCTTGATACTATTTTCTAGAGGCAGTGTCAATAAAAAATCATCAAATTAATCGTTCCAACCACTTTTTTTCTTTCCCAGGAAAAAGAATTCGCCTAATCTCCTTGTTGGTTTCCCGCAGGTTTGCTATATCAGGTACTAGAAAAAATGTACGTATTGGGCAGCACCCCACCTGCACGCGATCAGGCGGACTCACATAGGCATTCTATAGTTCGCCTGCTCGGGAGTCTCCGTTACACTCCGCGTACCTGAGCCCATATGAGGCGCTGCTGAACAGTTACAAAAAATCATCCTGACGGACTATTCACACCGAGGTATTATGGGGTTATTAAGCGGATCCGCTTCATTTATGCGCTTTACCGTAGAAGGCGAGCTGCCCGATCGTTTCTGGGATTTTATTGCCGAACGTGTTGTCGCACACAGCTTCACGGATATTGACGACAACATGGAAGAGTATTCCATCGGCTGGGTGTCGGTCGCCAATATGTTTGACAGCGAGTTCAATTATGCCTCGTATGCCGCCGGTGATTATGTAGTCTTGTCCATGCGGATCGATGAACGTAAGGTCTCACCGGCGGTATTGAAAAAATTCACAATGAAGGAAGAGGAACGGATCAAGCGAGAAAAACAGCTTCCTAAACTGAGCAGATCCGTTCGGATTGAAATCAAGGAACGGGTCCGGACAGAGCTTGTCCGAAAATCAGCCCCTATTCCAGTCATTTACGACCTGTGCTGGAATGTGACCGATAACACCCTGTTGTTTTTTTCCACCAGCAAGAAAGCGATGGTGCAGCTGGAGGATCTGTTTCGGGACACTTTTGATCTCTCAGTCATGCTCCAAATCCCCTGGACGGCTGCCGTTCACATTGCCGATGAACAACTGGTCGCCGGACTGGATAACCTGCAGCCGGCCATACTTATTTAAAAACTACAGGGGTTAGGGATGAGGGATCAGGGATTAGCTTGTGTGTAAGCGCCTTCGGCGTTAAAATCTTGAACCCAAAACCGGATATACAATGGACTTAGTTGATCTGATACAGGAAAAACGCTTTCTCGGGCAGGAATTTCTTGCCTGGCTCTGGTATAAAGCCGAAGAGCGCGGCGGTAACGTTGATGTCCCTGGAATGGGTGACATCCTGGTGGTCTTTGAAAAACACATGCTGCTCGAATACGGTGAGGGCGAGGCCAGTGAAAAGGTCATCTGCCGTGGCCTGCAGACCGAGCTCAGAGAGGCCCGGGCCGGGCTTGCACTGGGAAAAAAGCCGGAACAGGCCAGGATTCGAGTAGCCAGGGGCGAATATGAATTTAACGTCACCCTGACTGCAGCGACCATGGAATTTCGCAATGTCAAGCTGCCCAAGACGGTGGACGGTGCGGACGAGGGTGATGATTCGGAGAGTATGGAGGGCAGAATCCTGGAACGAATCAGCCTGTTTGAGCAGTTAACCGAAGTCATCAATGAACTGTTCCGGATGTTTATTGCAAAACGTGCTTCCGACCAGTGGCCCGACGAGCTCCTCAAAATTCGCCAGTGGGTCGGTCAGGGCATCGGATAAACCAGCATGGCTGGACCAAGATTTTTAACGTCACAGCCACAACCAAGGATGAAAATAGCCTGATACGACATCACTTCGTGGGTTATTTTCGGATAAACCAGCATGGCTGGACCAAGATGTTACAGGTCATAGCCACAACCAAGCATGAAAATAGTCCTAAAGAACAAAACGTTGTGGGCTATTTTCGGATAAAAGTTAAACATAAGATCTTTTGACGTAGAAAACACGATCATGGAATTTGAAACTGTTATCGGCCTGGAAATCCATGCCCAGATGAAGACCAAGAGCAAAATATTCTGCGGCTGTTCAACCGAATTCGGCGCACCGCCCAATACCCATACCTGTCCGGTCTGTCTCGGCATGCCGGGCTCTCTGCCGGTGTTAAACCGAAAGGTGGTGGAGAACGGTATTAAACTGTCCCTGTCGTGCGACTTCACCATCAATACCCGCAACCAGTTCGCCCGCAAAAATTACTTTTATCCGGATCTGCCCAAGGGCTACCAGATTTCTCAATTTGAACTGCCTATAGCCGAACATGGCAGGATTGAGATTGAGGTCGACGGCGAGAAAAAAACCATTGGTATCACCCGGGCCCACATGGAAGAGGATGCGGGCAAGCTGATCCATGACGATGTGGAACCGGAGAGCTATGTCGATTTGAACCGCACCGGCACCCCGCTGCTGGAAATCGTCAGCGAGCCTGATCTTCGTTCACCGGAAGAGGCAGTGGCCTACCTGAAAAAACTCCACTCCATTATCCGTTACCTTGACATCTCGGACGGCAACATGCAGGAGGGCAGTTTCCGCTGTGATGCCAATATCTCCCTGCGTCCTGTGGGTCAAGAGGAACTGGGAACCCGGACCGAGCTCAAGAACATGAACTCGTTCAAGAATGTCCAGTTGGCCCTGGAGTACGAGCAGCGACGCCAACGCGATCTCCTGCTTGACGGTGGCAAGGTAATCCAACAGACCCTGCTCTGGGATGCGGACAAGGGACGGACCGAGTCCATGCGCGGCAAGGAGGAGGCCCACGATTATCGCTATTTCCCCGACCCCGACCTGGTTCCCATTGAAATCGACCAGACGTGGATAGATACAGTCAGAAAGGCACTGCCCGAGCTGCCCGATGCCCGCAGACAGCGCTTTGTCGACGAGCTCAAGCTGCCGGAATACGATGCCACCATTTTGACCGGATCACGGGAACTGGCCGATTATTTTGAAGAGGCCCTGACAGGGTACAGGCAGGCAAAAAAACTGAGCAACTTCATCGGCACTGAGCTATTGCGTGAATTTTCCCCGGAACACCTCGGCGACTGCCCGGTCAAACCAGCTCAGTTGGCCAAGCTGCTCTCCATGGTCGAAAAGGGTGCTATTTCCGGTAAAATCGCCAAGACCGTTTTTGCAGACATGCTGGAAACCGGCGGTGACCCGGAGGCGATTGTCAAAGAAAAAGGGCTGGTCCAGATGAGTGATGAGGGTGAACTGACAGCACTTGTCCGGGAAATTATTGAGGCCAATCCGGAACAGACCCAGCAGTTTCGGGACGGTAAGACCAAGGTGATCGGTTTTTTTGTCGGCCAGCTGATGCAGAAAACAAAGGGCACGGCCAACCCGCAGATGGCAAATAAACTTTTTCAGGATGAGCTGAAATAAACCCCAAAAAACGTGGATAAACAAGAGTGGCAGAAAAAAGGGGCCGGCCACCGGCAGCGGCTGCGGGATAAATTTCTTGATCAGGGGATTGAGACCTTTGCCGATGCTGAAATCATTGAACTGCTGCTGAGTTTCGGCACCCCCCGCTCCGACTGCAAGGCGGCGGCACGAGAAGCCCTCAAACACTGCGGTTCCCTGCCTGCGGTCCTTGACGCTGCTCCGGCGGTTTTAAAAAGGATCAAGGGCATCGGCCCCAAAAACATCTTTGCCCTCCAGTTCATCCAGGGGGTCGCCCGCCGCTACCTGCAGCAGCGTATTACCGGCAAAAAATATATTCACTCTTCCCGGGAGGTCAGCGACTACCTGATCCACCTGATGCGGGGCCTGGAACACGAAGTGTTCACCGTGGTCTATCTTGATGCGGCCCATGCGATCCTGGACTCGGAGATTCTCTCTGAAGGCACGGTCACCGTCAACACCGTCTACCCCCGGGAGCTGGTCAAAGCGGCCCTGGCCAGAAATGCCAGTGCCATCATCATCGCCCATAACCACCCATCCGGCAGCCTGACTCCTTCAGAGCAGGACCGGCAGCTCACCCGCACCCTGCACCTGGTCTGCTCGTTCATGCAGATACAGCTCCTTGATCACCTCATCATCGGCGACGGCACAACACCCTACAGCTTTGCCGACCAAGGGCTGATGGCGGAAATCCGCAATGACTGTAAGACACTCCTTGACCAGACCAGCTGAACCGGATGGCATGACGTACGGTCCGGGCCTGTACCTGCACGTCCCGTTCTGCCTGCAGAAATGTCCATACTGCAGCTTCTACTCACTCTCCGGCAGGCTCGATCTCAGCACGCGATTTGTGGCCGCCGTCAACCGGCAGATAGAAAGGTTCTCAACCCGTAGAGAAACCCGGGAACAACCGTTTGCCACCATCTTTTTTGGCGGCGGCACCCCCACCATGCTCCCCCCAACCATCCTGACTGATCTCCTGCAGGCCTGCCTGGATCGGTTTCCGCACGCGAACGAACTGGAAATCTCCATCGAGGTCAACCCGGCCACCATTGCTCAAGAAGGCCTGCAGCTTCTGCGACGGGGCGGCTTTAACCGACTCTCCATCGGGGTCCAGTCCTTAAACGATCAGGAACTCAAACGGATCGGCCGGGCCCACTCAGCAAATGAAGCCATGCAGACCGTACGGATGGCTCGGCAGGCAGGCTTTACCAATATCAGCCTGGACCTGATGTATGGCCTGCCGGGGCAGGACGAGCAGAGCTGGCAGGAAAATCTCAACCGGGCCCTGGCACTGGAACCGGACCACCTCTCCCTTTATGAACTGACCATAGAGGAAAATACGCCCTTTGGGCGCCGTCTGAACAGGAACGACCTGCAACTTCCAGATGAAGAAAAAGTTCTCGCCATGATGGAGACAACCCGGCGGCTCACCTCAGGAGTCGGTCTGAGCCGATATGAGATTTCAAATTATGCACGGCCGGGATTGCAGTGCCGCCACAATATCAACTACTGGCAAAATGGTCATTATGTCGGCCTGGGGCCGGGCGCGGTTTCCCGCATTGGTGCAACCCGATTTACGGCCGTAACCGATATGGAACTCTTCTGTGAACGCCTGGAAAACGAACGAAAGGAATGGCAGGAAGAGGAAACTCTGGACAAGGAAACCCGGTTCCGGGAAACCGTGATCATGGGCTTACGGATGACCAAAGGAGTCTCACTTGATGCCCTGAACAAACGCTTCGGCATCGACCCGGCCGTCTATTACGGGACAACCCTTAAACTCCTCATGGAGCAGGAGCTGGTGGAAATGCAACAGGGATGGTTGCGCTTGACTGAACCGGGCCTGTTGCTGGCCAATACGGTCATGGCCCAGCTGGTTTAAAATTATTTTTATTGACAATCGCCTGTCCGTGGTTCATGGTGATTGATATGCTATGAAGAGCTCAAAACAAAACCTGATCGACAGTGTGGTCCCCCTGCTGCTGGCCCTTGTAATCGGCGGGCTGGCCGGGCTGGGCGCAGTCTTCTTTCGCTGGCTGATCGGCTTTGAAATCGGCCTGTTCTGGCCCGACGGCGGCGGCTTTATCGATCAATACCAGCAGGCCCCGTGGTTTTTGCGTTTCGGTGCCCCAGTCCTGGCCGGACTTATCCTCGGCCCGCTGCTGGCCACTGTCGCCCCGGAGATCAAAGGCCCCGGAGTTCCCGAAGTCATGGCCTCCCTGGCCCTGCGGGACGGAATTATTCGCCACCGGGTCACTGTGGCCAAGAGTTTTGCCACCGCCACCTTTATTGCCGCCGGCTGCTCGGTTGGCCGCGAGGGGCCCATTGTCCAGATCGGCTCTTCCATAGGCTCATCCCTGACCCAGCTGTTCCGGCTTGGCCCGGATTACCGCAGGCTGGCTGTCGCCTGTGGTGCGGCCGCCGGAATTGCCGCAACCTTTCAGGCCCCCATGGCCGGAACCCTGTTTGCGGTCGAAATCCTCCTCTTTGATCTCGAAGTCGCCTCACTCTCCAATATCGTTGTCGCCGCTGTTACCGGCACCGTGATCTCCAAACTCTTCTGGTCCAACGAGACGGTTTTTCAAATCCCCTTTTTTACCCTCCACCATCCCGGTGAACTGCTGCTCTACTTTGCCCTTGGCCTTGCCGCCGGCCTGTTCAGCCTGTTGTTCATGGCCTGTGTCTTCGGCCTGACCAGACTCCTGCAACAACTACGGGTCCCGGACTGGCTGACCCCGGCTGTCGGCGGTCTGGTTGTCGGCGCGGTCGGCCTCGTTCGCCCGGAAGCGCTCGGGGTCGGCTATGAGACCATCAACAACCTCCTCCACGGGAATGCCGTGTTAACCACTGCCCTGCTCCTGCTGGTGGCGAAGCTCATCACAACCAGCGCCTGCGTGGGCTCAGGCATGAGCGGCGGTATCTTTGCGCCCTCGCTTTTTCTCGGGGCCGCCCTCGGTTCCATTTTCGGCTGTCTGGCCGGAATCATATGGCCCGACACGCCGCTTTCACCGGCCCACTACGCTCTGGTCGGCATGGGGGCGGTGGTTGCCGGAACCACCCTGGCACCTATCACCGCCATCCTGACTATTTTTGACCTGACCTATAATTACGAGATCGTCCTGCCGCTGATGACGGCCTGCATTCCCAGCATTATCATGGTTCGCCTGCTGCACGGCTACTCCATCTATGAAACCAAGCTCCTGATGCAGGGTATCCGGATCGTCCGCGGCCATGATGCCAACCGGATGCGTGAGATGAAGGTCAAAGATTTCATCTGCCGCGACTTTGAACCCATCCGCAAGCACACACCATTTCATGATCTGGCCGGCCAAGTCCTTTCGAGCTCTTTTCCCCATTTTATGGTACTGGATGAAAAAGACCGGCTGGTCGGGGTACTGACCCTGCGGGACATACGGGCTCAACTGGCGGATCCGGAGTATGACGGAGAAAATGTGACCGCTGAAGACCTGATGGAAAAAGAGATGGTCACTGTCCGGGAGGATCAGAACCTTGAGGAGGCCTTTCACCTCTTTTCCCGCCGCAGTTTTTCTTTTCTGCCGGTGGTGGCCGTTAATGACCCGACCCATGTGGTCGGCTGCCTGAAAAAAGATGACCTGATCACGGCCTATAATCAACATGTACTTCGGGAACAGGTACAGCCATCGGCCCGCTGGATCTGCACCCTGCCAGAGAAAGACAGCGGGGAAACCGACCCGAAATCAGCGAAGACAACTCCGCCCTCTCATTTAAAAGGAGATTCGACATGACGGACTTTTTCTACCAGGAACCCTTTCCCCTTGGGAACGACTCTACGGAATACCGGCAGGTTCCGGGCTCCGAGCAGTCTGTAACCGTAGAAAAATTTCAGGGCCGGGAAGTGGTGGTCATCAAGGACGGAGCTCTGGGCGAGCTTGCCCGCATGGCCATCCATGAGACCTCGTTCTTTCTGCGCAGGGAGCATAATCAGGCGGTGGCAAAAATTCTTGATGATCCTCTGGCCTCGGCCAATGACCGGGAAGTGGTCATGGCCATGCTCCGTAATGCGGAAATTGCCGCCCAGGGTCTTCTTCCCATCTGCCAGGATACCGGCACCGCCATTGTCATGGGCAAAAAAGGCCAACAGGTCTGGACCGGCGGTAACGATCATAAACAACTCTCAGCCGGGATATTTGCCACCTATACCGAAGAATACCTGCGCTACTCCCAGAATGCACCGCTGACCATGTATGAAGAGGTCAACACCGGCACCAACCTGCCGGCCCAGATCGACATCTATGCAACCAGTGGCGATGAATATCGTTTTCTGTTCGTAACCAAGGGCGGCGGCAGTGCCAACAAGAGCTACCTCTACCAGGAGACCAAGGCCCTGCTCAACCCGGAGTCGTTGAAAAATTTCCTGATCGCCAAAATGAAAACCCTGGGCACAGCCGCCTGCCCACCCTATCATCTGGCTTTTGTGATTGGTGGAACCAGTGCCGAGGACACCCTGAAAGCGGTTAAACTGGTCTCTACCCATTACTATGACCAACTGCCTGCAAGCGGCAACAAGCATGGCCGCGCCTTCCGCGACCTGGAGCTGGAAGAGGAACTGCTGGCGGCCTCGCGTGAACTCGGGATCGGGGCCCAGTTCGGGGGCCGGTATTTCGCCCATGACGTCCGGGTGGTTCGCCTGCCCCGGCACGGGGCCTCCTGTCCCATCGGCATGGGTGTTTCCTGCTCGGCCGATCGCAACATCAAGGCCAAGATCAATCGACAGGGGATCTGGCTGGAGCAGCTGGATCACAATCCGGGCCGGTTGATTCCTGAAAAATACAGAAACAAAAAAAATCCGCAGGCGGTATCTATCGACCTGCGGCAGCCCATGACCGAGATCAGGGCTGAACTGAGTAAATATCCGGTGGCCACTCAGGTTCTGCTCACCGGCACCATCATCGTCGGCCGGGACATTGCCCATGCCAGATGGAAAGAACTGCTTGATGCGGGCAATCCCCTGCCCGACTACCTGAAAAACCACCCGGTCTACTATGCCGGTCCGGCCAAGACCCCGCCCGGCATGGCCTCGGGCTCATTCGGCCCCACCACCGCCGGCCGGATGGATTCCTATGTTCCCCTGTTCCAGGAGCTGGGCGGTTCCATGGTCATGATCGCCAAGGGCAACCGCTCTCGTCTGGTCACCGATGCCTGCAAAGAGTTTGGTGGTTTTTATCTCGGCTCAATAGGCGGCCCGGCAGCTCTGCTGGCAGCCGAGAACATCACCGAAGTGGAATGTATTGATTACCAGGAACTGGGCATGGAGGCGGTCTGGAAAATTGAAGTCAAAGACTTCCCCGCCTTCATCCTGGTGGACGACAAGGGTAATGATTTTTTCAAGGGGCTACTCGAATAAGAACAACAGCTTGCCGTGTTTCCCCGGCATCATGTGCGAAACCTGCCGGTCAGCTCCTTAAGGGCGGCAACCTGATCGGCAAGGTGGTTGGCCGTATTCCTTATCTCGTCGCCACTGCCGGAAAGGTCTGAAACCACCCGGCTGGTCTCGGCAATATTTTGAGCAATTTCCGATGACACGGCAGAGGTCTGGGCCACGTTTTCATTCACTTCACTTATTCCTTCGGAGGCCTGAACCACGTTTTCTGATATTTCACCGGAAGTCGCGCTCTGTTCCTGCACGGCCTGGGCAATTTCCGTGACAATGGCATCAACTTCACTGATCACGCTGCTGATCTGCCGAATTTCGTCTACCGTCTCGTTGGTGGACCCCTGAATAGAACTGATTTTACTCTTTATCTCTCTGGTTGCCTCAGCCGTCTGCTTGGCCAGCTCTTTGATTTCATTGGCGACCACGGCAAAACCTTTCCCGGCCTCACCTGCTCTGGCTGCCTCAATGGTGGCATTGAGGGCCAGCAGGTTGGTCTGTTCGGAAATCTCTGTAATAACTTCCGTCACCTTGCTGATTTCCGCTGCAGCATCGCCAAGGGCATCAACTTTTTCTGATGAACTGGTAGCCAGGGTTACGGCATGACGGGTTATTTCCTGCGCTTTAGTTGTCTGCTTAGCCTCTTCAGCCACCGAGGCAAGAATTTCTTCGATGGCAGTGGAAACAAGCTGAACATTAGTGGAGGCCTCTTCACTTGCAGCAGCCACCGAATTCATGTTGCTGCTCATCTCTTCGGTGGCAGCGGCAACGTTATCCGCCTGATCGGCTGCCATTTTTGTACCTTCTGAAAGATCAGCGGAGATGTCGGACAGAGATGTCGACGAACCACTGAGCGCCTCGGCCTGCTGATGAATCCGTTGAATGAGATTCTGCAGTTTACTCGACATTTCGGCCAAGGCATTGCCGATGGATGCAATTTCATCGTGACCTTCGACCTTGATCGGCATGGAAAAGTTTCCCTTGCTGATCTCAACGGTTGCACTTTGAAGCCGGCCGAGCCGTTTTCCAACCCGCACAAGGACCAGGAAAAAAACTATAAAAAACAGCATCATGGCGACCCCGGTCACCAACATCAGTATATATATTGCCTTGATCCTCGTATTGAGGGATTTACCTGTAGCCTCTTCCAATATGAGGACATGATCATCAAGCACCTTAAAGGCCTTGAAGGCTGGAGAGTCATTGATCTTGACAACTTTGTCTATTGCCGTCGGGTCACTGCCCTCCTGATGCATGGCCACCGAAGTATCAATAGCCTTTGCATACTGAGCAGCTACAGCCTGGATATCAGAAAGAGCGTTCCGCTCTTCGGCAGTCAGCTCTAACCGGCCATAGGCGGCAAATGCCTCGTCCATACGTTTTTTATTCTGCTTGAATCGATCGGCATACTTCCCTGTCCCGCGCAGGACATGATTTTTAAAATTATGAATAAAGCCGCCATATCCAAATTGTGATTTAATTTCGGCAAGCTGCGATTGTCTCTGCAGAGCGGCCTCCTGAAAGTTCTTCCAGTCACTTGAGATATTACCAATGGCTCGGAGTTGAAGAGCGCCTGTTATGCAGAGCAGAACAAACAACACCAGTGAGAGTAAAACAATTTTTTTCTTAACAGTCATAATCCCTTCCTTGCAAAACAGATGTATACCAGGTCAACGGCCGTCACATCGGAACCGTCATGGATAGAGTTTTTTCGAGCCGCCAAATTCTTACGTTTCCTGAGTTCATAACCGACAACTTCACGAATCCTCAACTTATTTCAGTATGCCTTTGCAAAAAACGGATATCAAGAAAAATACTCAAAAAAATGAATATTTCTCAATTAACGGATCGTAAGCCGGCCAGATTGATGACCAGGTTCTGCAGACCGGAACCTTCAAACTCCACAGTCACGATGCCCTGGGCCCGGCCGACCGATTTAACCGTACCTGGGCCCAGGGTCTGGTGGTGCACCATCAAGCCCTTTTTCAACTCTCCGGCACCAAGAAATTTTCTATTTTTTCGGTTCTTCCTGCTTACGGTTGAACCGCTTGGACTCTCTTTAAGTGGAACATCACCATTAATCGCTGCCAGATATTGCCGGACAAGGGCAATATTTCCCGCCTGCATGGGTGGCGCATCCGGTTCCGGGTGGTGAATACGCCCGCCCAGCTGATCGCTCAACTGCAGATTGACCTCATAGAGAAAACAGGAGGCCGGATACCGCCCCTCTTCGGTGGACGCAGGACTGCGGCTGTCACCGGCCCGGTTTCGCTTCTCAAACCGGTTGTCCTCAGGATAGAGCAGACAGAGCTGTTCAATGGCCCGGGTCATGCCCACGTACATCAACCGTCGTTCATCTTCAATCCCCTCACCGCCCTCCACCTCTTCCTCTCGGTAAGGCACGCTGCCGTCCTCCAGGCCGGGCAGAATCACCAGAGGCCACTCCAGGCCCTTGGCCCGGTGGATTGAGGTAATGAGCAGATGATCACCCTGGACATCACCGCCTTCCCGCTGCAACTGTTCAATGTCGAGTAAAAAGGCAGCCACATCCTGCTTGCGCCTGCGGGCAAAGCGGGCAAAGGCCCGGCAGGTCTGGATCCGGTTTTCCGCAGTTGCAAGCCGGGAAGAAAAGCGATGGTAAAACTCAAAAAGATCCGTCTTTTTGATTGCCTCCTCCAGTATGGTTGCCGCTTTGGTCGATGCAGGCAGCCGGGTAAGAGTCTCCCAGACGCCTGCTGTCTCCAGCATGCGGGAGGCAAGATAGTCGGACTTTGCCTCGCTACTGCGGCGGCGAATTAAAGACGCGGCCCGGAGAGGGTCCGCCAGAATTTCAGCGGCCAGGGCATTGATGGACTCCTGTTTGAGCCAGAGATGAGGGTTGGTCAACATAGCGCTGATAATGGCCAGGGCCTCTTCCCGATCCGGTATATCTCCCAACCTGCCAAGGCTGAGGTAGAGGTACCCGAGCAGGGCCCTGATCTCCGGACAGCTGAACACGGTTTCATGCCCCAGCAGCCGGTAGGGGATGTTGTGCTCGAGCAGGGCCAGTTCCACCGGGATGGTTGCGGCATAGAGGCGAACCAGAACTGCGGCCTCCCTTAAGAGACGCTTCCCCTGCTGCCAGCTTGAAAGAGTTTCCACTACCGGATGGGGTTCCTTTTCCTGCAACCATTGCAGCCGGGTATCCGGGGTATTTTCAAAAGAAAGGCAGAGTTTCCGGTCCCGGAACCGGTTGTTGGCGATCAAATGATTAACGGCAAGGGATAACCGGTGTCCGAATCGGAAGGTATAGGTCAGGGTATACGAGACCGCACCTGGAAAATCACGGGCAAAGCGGGATACAATATATTCCGGCCTTGCCCCCCGCCACTCATAAATACACTGATCCACATCACCGACCACCATGACCTGTGCCCGCTTGCCGGCAATGCAGCGCAGGAGCTGTTGCTGGACCTCGTTGATATCCTGGTACTCATCAACAATGATATGGTCCACCCGGTTACCGACCCAGGCCGCCAGTTCTCCATCATCCTGCATGGCCATAACCGGTTCATGAATCAGGTCACTGAAAAACCGGACCCGGGCTGTTGTCCGTATCCGTTCAAAGGTCGCAAAAGCGTCGACAAAATACTCCAGCCGGTCATCAAATTCAAAGGCCTCAAACAGTTTGCGGGCAGGCCGGGTGTCGGCCTTGACCAAGCCGATAAAGGTGATAAACCCCTCCATATTCTCCCGGGTCAACCAGGATTCATCACCGCCGTGGGTGGAGGAATACTGTTGTACGGCCTGACGGGCAAGTTGTTCCAACTGATAGTCGCGGGTGAACAGAGTGAACGACGGCAACGCCCCGCGCTCGGTAAAACTTTTGACAAGACGCTGGCCAAGAGAGTGGAAGGTTCGGACCGGGGGCGGAGAAAAACCGGATCCGGCAAGGGTGGCCTGCAGCTTATGGGCAAAGGACTCCCGGGCCGAGGTGTTAAACATCAGCACCAGGATATGTTCCGGCGCAACTCCTTGTTCAGCAAGCAGGTGGTGTATCCGGGCAACCATGGCCGTGGTCTTGCCCGAGCCGGCAACTGCACTGACCCGGGCATGGCCCTGGTCATGGTGGACGATCTGCTGTTGCTCAGGGGTCAATTGCATGGTGACGGGTTTTGCGTTTTTATAAGGCATTATTATCGGTGTCGTAGATAGCGAGTATGCGAGACTTCGAAAAGCCACGAACCCGACGACGGAGAGGTCGTATCATCTTGTAATTCCGTACTGTGCAGATAGCAGTTTTGACTTTTTACAAGCCCATCAATATTAAGAACATCGCCCACCTACCGTTGACCATGTAGACCAACTATGGTACAATGAACCAACCATTCAAACGGGAGGAGTGTACATGATTATAAATATTTCCGAGGCAAAAGCAAACTTATCAAAGTTAGTCAACATGGCTTACCATGGTGAAAAGGTGATTATTGCAAAAAATAATCTACCGTTAGTCGAACTGGTTATTCACAAACCGGAGACCAGGAGAAAACTCGGCTTGCTTGCCGGAAAGCTGAAAGTTCCCGATGATATAATGGATGAGCAGTTGGAGATTAATGAGATGTTTTATGGTTCAGAACAAGACACATCACAATGAAAATCATCATCGACACTCACATATTTCTCTGGGCTCTTGCCACACCTGAGAAAATTACCCAACAGAAACTGCAGGAACTTGAGCTGCCGACCAACATTATCTATGTCAGTTCCGTCACCATTGCAGAGCTCATGATCAAATCTTCCATCGGCAAATTACAGATCGATTTTGATCCTGTCGATCTTGCCCTGCAGAGTGGATTTGAGCTTCTTGATTTCACCGGCAGAGATGCTTTAGGATTAAAAACTCTGCCATTTCACCATCAAGATCCTTTTGACCGTATGTTAATCGCACAAAGCCTCACCACAAAATATCCACTTATGTCGGATGACGAAATGATCAAACGGTACGAGTGTACGGTAATTTAACAAAGGAAAAATGGGGACAGACCCCAATTTCAAAAACGGCTAAAACTCCAGCTGAACCTGGATGGAAATCGGGGTCTGTCCCCATTTTTCCTTTTTCTTCCATTTTTCTTCTGACCCCTCTATTTTCTGATAATTAAAATGCTGCTCATCTTCCCGCCCCTGGCCAAGCCCTGCGAACCACCGGCCGGTATTGCCCGGCTCGCCGGAGCCGTGCAGACAGCGGGAAAATACTGTACCATCGTTGATGCCAACATTGAAGGGATTTCCTTTCTCCTGGCAAAGGACCATACCCCGGAAGACACCTGGAGCAGACGCGCGGTTCGCGGTCTGGAACACAACCTGTGCAACCTGCGCGATCCGGAGCGGTACAGTACTATTTCCCGCTACCAGCGGGCGGTGGCCGACATCAACCGGGTGCTTGAACAGGTCGGTAAAACCCATGGCATTACCCTCAATCTGGCCAACTACCAGGATCCAAAGCTCTCGCCGCTAAGCAGTGACGATCTGCTGCAGGCAGCCGCCACGCCGGAAAACAATGTTTTCTATCCCTGGTTCCGACACCGACTTGAACAACTGATTGCCGAAAACAATCCGGCCATGATCGGCTTTTCCCTCAACTTTCTCAGTCAGGCCTTGACCTGCTTTGCGATGATCGGCTTTGTGAAAAAACACATGCCGGATTTGCCCATAGTTGCAGGCGGCGGCCTGATCACCAGCTGGATGAGGAATCCGGCCTGGAGGAACCCTTTTGCCGGACTCATCGATCACCTGATCGCCGGACCGGGCGAGGAGCAGCTTGTTGCCCTGCTCGACCTGCAGGGCGCTGCGGATTACCTTCCAGACTACCAGCAACTTGCCCGACACAACTACATGGCACCGGGATTTATCCTCCCCTATGCGGCCTCGTCCGGCTGCTACTGGAATAAATGCTCATTCTGCCCGGAAACCGCAGAAGGCAATCCCTATACCGTCCTGCCGCCGGATCAGGTTCTGGCGGATCTGGCACAGCTCAAAACCCAAACAACTCCCGCGCTGATCCACTTTCTTGACAATGCCCTCAGCCCAAAACTGATGACCGCCCTTGCCCAACAGCCGCCGGGAGCGCCCTGGTATGGTTTTGCCCGGGCCTGCCGGCAACTGGCCGATCCTGCATTCTGCAGAAGATTAAAAAAATCCGGCTGCGTGATGCTGAAACTCGGCCTGGAATCAGGCGATCAGGGTGTTCTGGATGGGATGGACAAGGGCATTGATCTCGCCCTTGTCTCCCGGGTTCTGGACGCACTCAAAGAGGCGGAAATCGCCACCTATGTGTATCTGCTGTTTGGAACCCCGAGCGAATCCCTTGATGAGGCAGGGAAAACCCTTTCCTTCATCGTCGATCACCACGAAGCGGTCACCTTCCTCAACCTGGCGATCTTCAACATGCCGGTCTGCAGTTCCGAGGCCGGACAACTTGCCATTCATAATTTTTACGAGGGCGATCTTTCCCTGTACTGCGACTTTGTTCATCCCCGGGGCTGGGATCGAAAAAAAATCCGCACCTTCCTCGACCGGGAGTTCAAACGACATCCGGCAATAACACCAATCATCCATCGGGATCCTCCGATCTTCACTTCAAATCACGCCCCATTTTTTGCTGAAAAAAACACGACCGCGGGGATACCGCTTTAACGGGAATCGTAATTGCGTAAATCCCCTTGAAATGATATACTTTTCTTCATGAACAGAGGGGATTTGAGCATATCTGCTGTCGGAAAAGGGAACTCCTCCACCGGGAGTACAATAGAGGGTCCCGCTGTCTGGAAAAAATTCCTTTTCCCCCTGGTTCTTGTTCCGCTCCTGATAACCTGCATCTTCTCCGTTGCCGCCTTCAAATTCGGAACACCGGGTTTTCGAGTCGATAAAACCCAGCAGGGACTCCATGTCTCTGAGATTGTGCTCCAGCCAAATCCCATACAGGGCGGCGATCTGATTACAGCATTCAACGACATACCCTACAGCAGGGTGCTTGGCCTGCTCCTTCTTGAGTCGCCTCCCGGACAGTCTCAATCAGGCACAATTACCGTACTCCGTGGCAATCGGACATTCACTTTCATGCCTGCGATTTCACCGATGAGCTGGCCCACCTACCTCACCATTGCCTGGCCCCATCTGCTGCTCATTCTTCTGTTTTTGTCCCTTGGCTCCATTGCACTCTTTCAGGCATCGTCACAACAGCCTTCAGCAATTTTTTTCTTTATGCTCTGCAGCTTTGCCACGACTATTGCAAGTACTCTGCCCTCTCATTTCGGTATACTGCAGCCAAGAATAATTTCTCTGAGTTTTCTTATTCTCTGTATCAGTAACTGGCTTGCCTTCGGTGCCATGGCACATTTCATCTGCCGTTTTCCAAAAGAGAGGGATCTCTGCACAACACGACCATGGCTGCCCCCCATGCTCTATTGTCTCCCGCCTTGTATTGCCCTGGGCAGCGCCTTCTTTTCCTACGGGTTCACGGACACCTTTTTCAGCGGTCTGCAACGATTCAGAAACCTGTTAGTTCCTGTGATTATCAGCGGTTCTTTCATTAAACATTCCATAGATCTGCGCCATATTTGCTCTCCATCTGCAAAGAGCCAGGTCAAGCTCTCTCTAGCTGCTTATTGGCTCACCTTTGCCCCTTACCTCATCCTCTACCTGATGCCTAACCTGCTCTTTGACAGGCCATTGATCTCTTTCCGTCTTGTCCTGCTGGCTGCAACAATCCTGCCGGCGGCATACCTCATAGCCCTGCTTCGATACAGGCTTCTGGGCGTAGACCGGCTTATTAGCCGTACTATCGCGTATTTTATAGTTATATTCCTCCTTGCCCTCAGCTATTCTGCTTTGCTGACCATACTTAAACGGAGGTTTTTCGGAAGGGCTATTGTTTCCGAAGAGATCTTTCTGCTCTTCATTGTCACGGTTGCACTGGTAATCAATCCGCTCCTGAACCGAATTCAGCAAATAATTGACCGGTATTTTTTTCGTTACCGACCCAATGATCAGACCCTTCTGTTCAATTTCAGCCAGAAACTGGCTTCCACTCTGAAGAAATCCGAACTTATCTCCCTGATCACCAATGAATTCCCGCAACAGATACAAGTCACCGGAAGTGCTCTCCTGCTCCTTGAAGCAAGATACAGCCGACTGTACCCGGAACACCTCCGGATAGGTTCCGCACCCTGGCCGGATAGCCGTCTTGTTCACCAATTCACCCAGGGAGAACAGGTTGTTTTCTGTCACGAAGAGCAGGACGACCCACAACTGAACCTGGAATTATCCCAACTGTATACCGCAGGATTTTCCCTGGCCCTGCCGTTATGGGGCAGCACAATATTATCAGGTATTCTCCTCCTTGGTCCCCGCAAAGATGGAGGGATCTTCCGGGAACATGACATCCGCCTGCTGGCAACACTTGCCAACCAGACCGCCGTTGCCCTTAAAAACAGCCTCCACTACACCTCACTGGCCGAAAGCAAGGAACAGCTTGAAGCCCTGTTTTCCAAAGTTGTACAAAGTGAAAAGATGGCAGTCATCGGCGAAATGAGCGCGACCCTTGCCCATGAAATCAGAAATCCTCTCGGGATTATCCGCAGCTCAGCCCAATATCTTGCCGAAGACAACCGGCCGCAAAAAATCAATCAGGAAATGCTCCACTATATTATTGATGAGGTCGACGGTCTCAATACGGTCATTACCAACATTCTCGGGCTGGCAAAATTTAAAAACCCCAGTTTTAACCCTATCGACCTGCAGCAGGACATCACTACGCTCTGCAGCAGGTGGCGAAACTCAAACGACCACAACCCGAATATTCGTATCCAATGTTCGGTTGCCGAACGATTGCCACTCCTGTATGCCGATTTCCAGCAACTGCAACAGGTCCTTCTCAACCTTTTTCGCAACAGTGAAGAGGCCCTGCCGGAAACGGGAGTCATCACCCTGTCGGTGGAAAAGGAAAATGAATATGCCCTCTTTCATCTCCAGGATAATGGACCAGGAATTGCCGAAGAATATAGAGAGAAGGTGTTTAAAAAATTCTTTACCACCAAACAGGATGGACTGGGACTGGGGTTATCTGTCTGCGAACAGATCATTTCCGCCCACCATGGCACCATCACCATACGGAACAGGCCACAGGGTGGTGCTGAAGTATTGATCCATCTGCCATTCCAGCCGTTGGCAACAACGGATCGTAATCAGAAGAAACAGGGAAAAGCCGATGAACGCAAAAATACTTATACTTGAAGATGAGGCTCGAATGCGGCGTCTGCTGGAACTGGTTTTACAGGAACCGGGCTACCAGATACAAACGGCAGCCGACGGCAGGCAGGGCATACTCCTCTGGAAGAGCTGGCAACCCGATCTGGTGCTTAGTGACCTCAAGATGCCTAAAATGAATGGACTGGAAGTCCTGCGTTTCCGCAATGCCCATTTCCCCGGCACACCGTTCATACTGTTGACGGCCTTTGGGACCGTGGAAACGGCAGTGGCAGCCATGAAAGAAGGCGCGTTTGATTACCTGACCAAGCCGGTGGACAACAATCAGGTCCTTGAACTGGTCGCCAGGGCATTGGCGGCTTCCAACGTGACCCATGGCTACAGCGGAAAAATGATCGGCAGTTCTTTGGTTATGCAGCAGCTACACCGGGACATCACCATGGTTTCAGCAACAGACAGCTCGGTTCTCATCACCGGCGAATCCGGCACAGGAAAAGAACTGGTCGCCAAGGCCATCCATAAGGCCCATGGCGGTCAGGACTCGCCCTTTATTCGGGTCAACTGCCCGGCAATTCCCCAAGAACTACTGGAAAGTGAACTCTTTGGCCACCGGCGCGGCTCCTTTACCGGCGCCCTTGAAGACCGACCGGGAGCCTTTGTCGCTGCCGACGGCGGCACCCTGTTTCTTGATGAAATCGGTGATCTGCCCCTGATGTTGCAGCCCAAGCTCCTGCACGTAGTTGAGCAAAAACAGGTCACCCCGGTTGGCGAAACACAAACACGAAGAATTCGGGTTAAAATTGTGGCGGCGACCAACCGTGAACTGGAAACCATGGTCGGCAGGGGGACCTTTCGACAGGATCTTTTTTACCGGCTCAATACCCTGCAGCTGCAGCTGCCACCTCTGCGACATCGCAGAGAAGATATCAAGGAACTGGCCGAGTATTTTCTTCAGGAATTTGGCCGGGAATACGGAAAAAAAACACTCCGCCTGGATGCATCGACATTGACCCGTATACTGGCCTACAACTGGCCGGGAAACATCCGTGAGCTGCGCAATGTCATGGAACGGGGATGCCTGCAGTGCTGCGGGGAGGTATTTTCCACCAACCTGCTCCCTGAGGCCATAACCCGGAACAGCACGGCAGTCGAGCCTCACAGCTCAACAGGGAACGGTTTTGATCTGGCCGGAACGGAATTCAACCTGATTCTCCGCGCCTTAAAGCATTGTGGCTGGAATCAATCCCGCACTGCCGAACAACTGGGTGTTACCCGCAACACCTTGCGCTATCGTATGAAAAAATACGGCATCAGGAAGGCGTAAATCCTGGGGCCTACAAATACTCAAGACCAAAACACTGTGTATCTGCATCCTGCCAGGCCACCCGTCCGAGAATCCTAACCGGCTCCTGCCCTGCAGACTCAACCTCCTGCAGACAGAGAATGGTCAAGGGTTGGCCCGGGTTGAGGATCACTGACCTCTGGACCTTGATCCGAAGACCACCTGAGCCGACATCCTCAATTCGGCCAATGTGCCAGTCAACACAGGCGGAACCATCCGGACACTGAAAAGAAACAACTCTGTTGATTTGACGTCGCTTGCATTGACGACGATCTGAATATTCTTGCATCATAAACTCAATTCTGCCGACTCTGTGTTAGCGTCCGGAAGCTTTCCCAATAAAATCACCTCTTGTTCATGAGTGCGGGCAGGAACATGGCCCAGGGGAAACCGTTGTCAAAGCGGGCGCCAACATTCAGATCGCCGGTGATGGTGACCTGGCAGGTGTCTGATGTGCCGGAACAGGCTCCAGACCAGCCATTGAACCTGTTCCTGGCATCCGCTGCGGCCGTCAGGGTAACGGTCGTTCCGTACGCAAAGCTATCCGTACAGGTGGTGCCGCAGTCAATGATACCGGATGAAGCAGTCACCGTACCGTTGCCTTGACCTTCAAGCTGAACCGTCAGCAGATAGGAGTTGAGGCTGAAGGTCGCAATGACATCTTTGTCGCTGTCCAAGCTGGAAAAGGTGCAGGTGGCGCTGGTACCGGTGCCGCCGGTTGTATCACAGCCGATCCAGAAGACAACGGAACCTGTATCGGTCGTGGCGGTCAGGGTGACGGTACTGCCGTAATCCAGGGGGGTGGTTGTGCCGATTGCCGTTGCCTGGTAGCTGTAGCTGATGCCGCCGATATCAGAGACGATCGCGCCGAAACCGTTGCCGGTGGCATTAGCCGTAACCGTGTACTGGTTCAGGGTAAAGGTGGCAGTGACGGTCTTGTCGCCATCAAGGACCGAGAAGGTACAGGTGGCGGCGGCAGTGGTGCCGCCGGTTGAGGCACATCCGGTCCAGCTGACGGTTGAACCGGTCCCTGCCGTGGCGGTCAAGGTGATGGCAGTACCGTGATCAAGCGCGGACGAGTCTGCCGTGCCTGCAGCCGGGTAGCTGTAGCTGATACCGCCGACATCAGAGGATACACTGCCGCTGCCGGTTCCACCGGCAGCGGCGGTCACGGTGTACTGGTTCAGGGTAAAGGTGGCTGTGACCGATTGCGTCTGGCTCATGGTGACGTCGCAGGTTGTTGTAGTCCCTGCGCAGGCACCGGACCAGCCGGTAAAGGTGGAGGAGGCCGTATCCGGCGTCGCGGTCAGGGTGACAATGGTGTTGTAGGTATAGGTTTCACCACAGTCAGCACCGCAATCAATACCTGTTGCGCTGGATGCTACCGTACCGGTTCCAGTACCGTCCCTGGTCACACTCAGATCGTAGGTGTTCCAGTCAAAGGCAGCAGTGACTGATTTGGCCAGGGCCATGGTGACGGTGCAGGTGGTGTTTGTTCCTGCAGCGGCACAGTCGCCGGACCAGCCGGTGAACGTTGTCTCTGTATCCGGCGTAACAGTCAAGGTGACCGTGGTGTTGGGATCATAGAGGTCAGAGCAGGTGGCGCCGCAGTTGATGCCCCCCGGGATGGATGTAACGGTACCGGTACTGTTACCTGCCTTGTTGACGGTGAGTGAGGAGTTGGTCGCGTACTCAACTGCGCCGATGTCAACCGTGCCCACTACGCGGTCAAACCCGGTTCCACGCTGGTCAAAGGTAAACCCGGAGGTGTCGATACCGGTACTGATACAGGGACTCCCATCCTTGAGGGCGTGGGTCTGGGTCAAGCCGCCGTAATCACCCAAGGGGAAAAGCAAGGGTTCCTGACCGATGATATTATTGTTCGCCCCGTCGCTCAGGGTGTGACCCTGGGTGGTGGCAATCAGGGAATAGCTGACATTGACGCCACTTGAGATCGTCAGATCCGGGTTGGATGTCGCCGCATTGTAGCCG
>JAJRQC010000031.1 GCA_024280455.1 Deltaproteobacteria bacterium
CTGAGAAAAGGAGAGGAAACATGACAGACATACTACTCGCCCGCGATGCGGTCGAGTATCCATTATTGGCTGCTGCCGCAGCCAATAATGGATACCTGCGCCAACTTTGCCAAATAACTACCCATATTTTCGGATAAACCCACCCAGGCTTGACCGTTACCGTAAAGTGCATTATAGGTAACATTATAGATATTTTTACTTATAACATTTCATATAGTGCACTTTATGGTCAGTGAAATATCAATTGACAAGACTGCGGCAGGGATGGGAATACGACTGCGAAAGGCCAGGGTAGAAGCCGGCCTGACCCAGGCATTGCTGGCCGCCAGAGCCGGAATTTCCGTGCGGGTTATCAGTCGAATGGAGCGTGGAGACATGAGCGTGGGCCTTGGGCGCTGGCTCAAAGTTTCTTTGGTCCTTGGTCTCCTTGAGAGCTGGGATCCGGTTCTTTTGGTCCCGGAGGATCCCTTTGCTCACTATGACAAAGAGCAGCGCCGCCGGACTGATCCCGGCAAACGGCGGGTACGGCCGAGGAAACAGCCATGAAGCCTGAAATCAACCTCTATGTCCACGGAATATTTCCCGACGGCCGGATTGTCGAAGTGGGCCGGCTTCTGGTTCGCAATCTGCTGAATTATCAGAATCAGGAAGGCTTTTTCCGCTATGCCCCGTCCTTTCTGGAACACCCTATGGCTTACGCCATTGATCCGGTGCACCTCCCGTTGACAGATCAAACCTTTGCCGCAAGATTACCTCAACACGGTATTCATTATCTTTTTGATGATTCCCTCCCGGATGCCTGGGGCCGCCATATTCTGGCGCGCAAGGGCGGCATTGAACGTAGTCGTTTTACCCCGGCCCATCTGCTGGCAATTCTCAAGGGAAGCGGTCTGGGACGCTTTTTATACACTGAAAAACAGGGGAAGCCGATCTTCAGTGACGGGTCCATTGACTTTACCGACATTACCCGGGCCATGGATGAAGCGGGCAGGCTCGAAGACGGACTTGACATTGATACTGCCGAGCTGCAGCATCTCCTGGCCTGCGGCAGTTCGGCCGGAGGCGCCAGGCCCAAGGTTCTAACGCAAAAAGAAGGCGCTTTCTGGATCGCAAAATTCGCCAGCCGTAAAGACCCGCATCCCAACCTGCTGCCGGCTCTGGAACAGGCCGGGATGACTCTGGCTTCCCTGGCTGGATTACAGGTGCCGGAACTACACCGAGGCGGGGTGGTTGATCGCGATCTTCTTCTGATCAAACGCTTCGACGTGGTGGATGGGGGCGGCCGAAACGCCCTGGTCAGTTTTCGCACCCTGCTTGGCCTGGAGGATCATTATGCGGCTTCATACAGCGATATGGCTGCAATTATCCGGACCTGGTCCGCCGGGCCCAAAGAAGATGTGGAACATCTGTTTCGACAGATGGTGGTTAACGTCCTGCTGGTCAACAGCGATGATCATTTGCAGAACTTTGCCATGCTCCACACCCGGGACGGCTGGCAACTCTCACCGGCCTACGACATAGTGCCCAACATCTACCAGAACAGCCAGGTAGTTATGATTAACGGTAAACACAGCAACATAGAGGCAACGGATCTGGTAGCCGAGGGTAAAAAATGCGGGCTCTCCACCCAGAGAAGCAAAGCCCTTCTCCAAGAGGTCGTTTCGGCTCTTGCTGACTGGCCTGATATCTTTTCAGAGTGTGGTGTTCCGGAGGCACACACCGGCAAACTGCGACGAGAGATCAGCAAGCGGCTGCACCAGATCCAGACAAATATTTAGTTCCGCCTTGTTACTATAACCACTGAATATAACAACAGTTCCACCGTCACCACCGAGTTGTTACGCTGTATATAACGACGATATAGTTATCGGTGATCCGTTTAGCTGGATCTGCCCTGGATCCCCGCTTAAAGCGTGCTGGATGACGGGAAAAAAAGTAGGGTTAAGAATGCACATCCCTTTTCAATAACAGCTATCTGGAGGTCGGCATGAAAATTCTTGGTGTATCAGGGTCACCGATTGAAAACAGCAACACCGATCGCGCCCTCAAAATTGCCCTGGCCGCAACCGGTGTCAAAACGGAACTGTATAAGTTAAGCGATTATACAATCGCGCCCTGCACCGCCTGTCTCGGCTGCAGGGAAACCAATGTCTGCGTGCAGGAGGATGACGGCATTATGCTGGCAGAAAAGGCGTACAAAGCCGATGCCCTGATCATTGCGGGCTTTACCCCATATTCCACCATCGACAGCAGGACCAAGATCTTTATCGAGAGACTGTACCCGCTGCATCACCGACACGGCTTGATGAGCGGTAAACCGGGAGGGGCAATCGTCACCTGCGGCATACCACCGGGTCACGAAGGAATGCCCCCGGCCTGCGAAAACGGTGTGGATGCCATCAGAAACTACATGCTGGCTGAATCCATGCACTTTATCGGTGAAGTACGTGTTCCCGGCAATGTCCCCTGCGTGGCCTGTGGACAGGAAGGACAATGCGGGGTTTCCTCTCTGAAAATACTGTTTGGCAAAGATGCAACCCCGGAAAACGTGCAAATCAATATTGTGGAAGACAACCTGGGAGTGGTCGCGGCTCTGGAAAAATTAGGCCGCGATATTGTAGGGGCCTATTACGGGTAACAGAGGTAAAGGACTCCAGCCACTGACCTGAACCGGGAAGGAGGGTCGGCACCTCAGAAGGCGTAGCTGTATTCCAGGAAAATAGTAATCAAGCTTTGTCATGGTGACCGGCAAGCGCTTGTACTTGATATCCACCATCCCGGGAACCCGGTTATCCAGGGGATTCAAGATATCGCTCACCCGGAGGTTGTCGGCCTTGCCCCAGGCTTCATCATCAGCTGCTTGACCGTATGGGTGACAACGGGGCTTCCGGCCATGTAGATTTTGAAATCCGGACCATCGCAGGCACCGGCAATTTCCTTGGCCTTTGCAACCATCTCTGCGTTTTCCTTATCGGTAAGGAATGCCGGTTGATCAGTCTGACCGATATCAACTTCATCAGCAGAAGTCAGCTCATCGTCGAACCCTGCCAGAGCATCTGCACCTGCCATCCCCACCGCCGAACAGGTATCGCATTCCACCATGATGGTGGTAAAGGTTCCGTCTTCTATTATCCTTTGTCACAGATGATATCGCCGACACCCTGTAAAAAAATCCGGCTGACGATACCCGCATACTCTTCCATTGAAATTTCTTCCAGTTGCTCGGGCTGCACCTGTTCCATAACCGGCATAAAAAGAAATTTTGAGGCCATCATTGAGGTCAGCATGGAGCAGAAAATAACAGATGGAATGTTTTGACTTCCGGTATCATTGCTTTCGGCCCGAAGTTGTTTCCCTACCGTCTCCACCATCTGTCGTCCCCATTCCGCCTTGTGTTCGGTTATTTCAGGATCATCATGGGGCAATTCGGCGATAGTGACCAGCAGGTACTCACGGTTGGCAGCAAAATAGTTGACCGCACTGTGAATGAATCTGTCCAGCTTGACCGACACAGCATCCCGGCCCGCCATTTCCTTCCGGGCCACATCAAGGTAGCCGGAAAAAAAAACGTCTAGTATTTCCTTGAGTAACGCCTTTTTAGAACCAAAGAAATAATTGATCATGGCCAGATTCACATCTGCCGCTGCGGCAAGCTCTCTGAGCCCGGTATTGCCATAGCCGTGACCGGCAAAAAGCCGAACCGCTGATTGCAGGATACGTTCCCTTGAATCAGGTGTTGTCTGTTTTTTTTTCTTGTTCGCAGCCATAGATCCAATCAATTAAACGTTTGTTCAAAAATAACTGACTTATAATAGGGATTTTCTTAACATCCTGTCAAGAAATTTTTTCTGCTCCGCCACGCCTCAATAATTCCTTACTTTTTTGTACATACAGAAAGAAAACGGATAATTCCCCGGCACAACCTTGAACACCCGTCACAACCTGCCGTTGCCGACCTGTTGAGACATGACACTCGCCCAGGTTTATGGACCACCGGACAAACTGCAATGCCCACAACACATGAATTCAAGACACAGAAACGGACAGTTCATGCTCGGACCGACCGACAAACAGCCTAAAGCCCTGCAGGATAACATTTTTATTACATTAACGTGCAGTAATATCGGAAATAATTACACACTTGTCAGGTATCGCCATTCAAGTGCGGACAGAGTGCGCTCTATATTTAAGTAACAATATCATTCTGATACATACAAAAGATATTACAACGGCCTTATGGCATGCCTTGTGCTACTCACTGAGAATCCAAGCAAGATGTACTGCAAACCACAACACACCCTAAAGGAGAAAAAATGAAATCAAAATTGCTTACAGCGTCACTGGCATGCGCATTAACCCTCAGCTCCCTGTTCAGCGGGCAGGCCCGGGCTGAAGAGACCATCAAGGTCGGGGTACTGCACTCCCTGTCAGGCACCATGGCCATCAGTGAAACCACCCTCAAAGATACCATGCTCATGCTTATCGACGAGCAGAACAAGAAAGGCGGACTGTTGGGTAAAAAACTTGAGGCCGTGGTTGTCGACCCGGCCTCGAACTGGCCGCTTTTTGCAGAGAAGGCCCGTGAGCTGATCTCCAAAGACAAGGTGGCTGCGGTTTTCGGATGCTGGACTTCGGTCTCCAGAAAATCCGTACTCCCGGTCTTTGAAGAGCTCAACAGTCTGCTCTTCTATCCGGTCCAGTATGAGGGTGAGGAATCATCAAAAAATGTTTTTTACACCGGTGCGGCACCGAACCAGCAGGCAATCCCCGCAGTTGACTACCTGATGAATGAGATGGGGGTCAAACGCTGGGTTCTGGCCGGGACCGACTACGTCTATCCGCGCACAACCAACAAGATCCTTGAAGCGTATCTCAAAGACAAAGGTGTAGCCGAAGAAGACATCATGATCAACTACACCCCCTTTGGTCACTCCGACTGGCAGTCCATTGTCTCCGACATTAAAAAATTCGGCTCTGCCGGCAAAAAAACCGCTGTAGTCTCCACCATTAACGGTGATGCCAATGTGCCCTTTTATAAAGAACTTGGTAACCAGGGTATCACCGCAGACAAAATTCCGGTTGTTGCCTTTTCCGTGGGCGAAGAAGAACTCTCGGGTATCGACACCAACCCCCTGGTCGGTCATCTGGCCGCATGGAACTATTTCATGAGCGTTGACAATGAGACCAACGACGCCTTTATTGAGTCTTGGCACAAGTTTATCAAAAACGACACACGGGTGACCAATGACCCCATGGAGGCCCATTACATCGGCTTCAACATGTGGGTCAAGGCCGTTGAAAAGGCAGGGACCACCGATCCGACCGCGGTTCAGGATGCCATTATCGGCGTCACCGTGCCCAACCTGTCCGGCGGCTACTCGGCAATGATGCCCAACCACCACATCACCAAACCCGTTCTCATCGGCGAAATCCAGAATGACGGTCAGTTTGAAGTCGTCTGGCAGACCTCCGGTATGGTAGCAGGCGATGCCTGGTCCGACTACCTCGAAGGCTCCAAAGACCTGATCTCCGACTGGCGTAACCCGCTTTCCTGCGGTAGTTTTAATGTTAAAACCGGCAAATGCTCCGGACAAAAATAGATAATCTCCTGTCTCCGGGAACCGGTTTAGCGCCGGTTCCCAACTCCCTGTAAAGCTTATAAAGTGTCTGTCCGGAAACGGTATTTCCGGACAGACACTAGAGAAATTCCCTATGCATCCGTTATCTCATCGTGCCTGCAGTCTGAAGATATTTTTTTTCCTGTTCCTGAGCTTTTTTCTTTTTTATGCCGGGCCCACCCATGCAGGAGAAAACACAACCCGATTTGAAGAAGGTCTCTCCCTGCTTCTGCACAAAGATTTCAAGCTAAAAGGCAAAGGTATCCAACAGATAGCAGACAGTGGTGAAAAACACAGTGAACAACTTCTCCAGGCCCTGCTTGAGGGCGGACTGTACCGGGTGAAAAAAGACAACACCCTGGTGTACGCGGCCATTGACGGGTCCAAGGCCTCCATCACCGCCGTCCTTGACGGCAGGGATCTGGGGATTGCAAAAAAACGAAAACTGAAAAAAATTACCATCAACAATACCTTACGGACCAAACTCAAAGGGGTCCTGGCCGCAATCGACCTCAACAATCCCGACCCTGAGATACGACTGGCAGCAGTCAATAAACTGATAACAACCCCGACAATGGATTCCTCCGCCCTGCTGGAGAAACTTCTGCAAACCGAACCGGACGACAACGTTCGCCTGGCCCTGACAACAGCCATGGCCATCATCAGTCTGCGCAGCCCGGACAGTGAGCAGAAACTGGCCGCCCTGGCGGTCCTCAGAGGAAGCCTCAATCCGGCGGTACGCAATGAACTCAACAGCCTGATTGCCCGGGAGCAGAACCAGGAGGTCCGTAAAAAGGCGGAATCGGTGCTGACCGCCATTGAATCAAAAATTGCCTTTTACGCTCTGGTGGAAAAGATTTTTTTCGGTCTCAGCCTGGGCTCAGTCCTGGTGCTGGCCGCAATCGGCCTGGCCATCACCTTCGGGGTCATCGGGGTCATCAACATGGCCCACGGTGAACTGATCATGCTGGGGGCCTATACAACCTATGTCCTGCAACAGATGATGCCCGGCTCCATCAGTCTGGCCCTGTTCCTTGCCATTCCTGCAGCCTTTATCGTCTCCGGGCTGGCCGGCATTATTATAGAACGTTCGGTCATCCGATTTCTCTATGGCCGCCCCCTGGAAACCCTGCTCGCTACCTTCGGCATCAGCCTGATCCTGCAACAGGCGGTTCGTTCCGTGTTTTCACCGCTTAACCGCAGTGTGGCCACCCCGGCCTGGATGAGCGGCTCCCTGCAGATCAACCCGATCCTGTCGCTGACCACCAACCGGTTGACAATTTTTGTCTTTGCCCTGCTGGTCTTCGCCGGGCTCTACCTTATTCTGAAAAAAAGCTCCATCGGCCTGCAGGTCCGGGCGGTCTCGCAGAACCGGGCCATGGCCAGGGCCATGGGTATCCGGGCCGCACGGGTAGACGCCCTCACATTCGGCCTTGGTTCCGGCATCGCCGGCATTGCAGGCGTTGCCCTGTCCCAGCTCACCAACGTGGGGCCGAACCTCGGTCAGGCATATATTATCGACTCCTTTATGGTGGTCGTGTTCGGCGGAGTCGGTAACCTGTGGGGCACCCTGATCGGCGGCCTGTCACTGGGAGTGGCCAACAAATTCTTTGAACCCTGGGCCGGGGCTGTTCTGGCCAAGATCCTGATTCTTGTCTTCATTATTCTCTTTATCCAGAAACGTCCTCAGGGTTTGTTCCCGCAAAAGGGCCGCGCAGCGGGGTAATACCATGATTATTATACAATATCTCAAAGATGACCGCGGCGGGGCCTTCATGCTCGGCCTGCTGGTCCTGACAACCATCGTGATCCCTGTATGCAACCTGCTCGTCCCTGAGAGCAGCGGACTGCATATCTCCACCTACACCATGACCCTGATGGGCAAATACCTCTGCTATGCCCTGCTCGCCATGGCCGTGGATCTGGTCTGGGGTTACCTGGGTATTTTAAGCCTGGGTCACGGCGCCTTCTTTGCCCTTGGCGGCTATGCCATGGGTATGTATCTGATGCGGCAGATCGGCAGCCGGGGTGTATATGGAGATCCGATCCTTCCCGACTTCATGGTCTTTCTCAACTGGCAGCTGCTGCCCTGGTTCTGGCATGGGTTCGACTGGTTCTGGTTTGCCATGCTCATGGTAGTTCTGGTACCGGGCCTGCTGGCCCTGGTCTTCGGCTGGCTGGCCTTTCGCTCCCGGGTCACCGGCGTCTACCTCTCGATCATAACCCAGGCCCTGACCTATGCCCTGCTGCTTGCCTTCTTCCGCAATGAAATGGGATTCGGCGGCAACAACGGACTGACCGACTTTAAAGATATCCTGGGTTTTTCCCTGCAGGCCGACAGCACCCGGGCCGGGCTGTTCATCGCCTCCGGCCTTGCCCTTGGCCTGGGATACCTCAGCTGCCTGTACATTACCCGGTCACGGCTCGGCAAGCTGTGTACCGCAATCCGGGATCAGGAAGATCGAGCCCGTTTCATCGGTTACCGGGTGGAAAATGTAAAGTTGTGGATATTCACCTTCTCCGCCATGCTGGCCGGTGTTGCCGGAGCCCTGTATGTTCCCCAGGTCGGCATCATCAATCCCGGAGAATTTTCACCGCTTGCCTCTATTGAAATCGTTATCTGGGTGGCAGTGGGTGGACGGGCCACTCTGTATGGAGCCGTAGCCGGGGCTTTGATGGTCAACTATGCCAAGAGCTATCTTACCGCCGCCATGCCTGATGCCTGGCTGTTTGCCCTCGGCGCCCTGTTTGTTCTCGTCACCCTGCTGCTGCCGAGAGGAGTAACCGGCCTGCTGCGTAAAAAAGAGGTAACCCAATGACCGTCCTTGAGGCAATGCGCTCCTACATGCGCCGCGATCAGATCTTTGAGTTTCTCATTCCTGATATCCCGCCCGATCTTGACCTGACCCACGGGGTCATTCTCTATCTTGACGGTATCAATGTCAGCTTTGACGGCTTCAAAGCCATTAATGATCTCAACCTGTATATCGAAGACGGCGAATTGCGCTGTATCATCGGCCCGAACGGGGCAGGCAAGACTACGATGATGGATATCATCACCGGTAAAACCAGGCCCGACAGCGGTTCAGCCTGGTTTGGTCAGCAGATCAACCTGCTGGAAATGGATGAACCGGAGATCGCCGCCGCAGGAATCGGGCGGAAATTCCAGAAACCAACGGTCTTTGAACAGCATGCGGTTACGGACAATCTTGAGCTTGCCATGGCAGGAGACAAACGGGTATGGGCAACCCTGAATGCCCGGTTAAACGGCGAACAACGAGACCGCATTGAAGAGGTGCTGCAGATCATTGGTCTGGAAAATCACTCCAAAAATCAAGCCGGTTCACTCTCCCATGGGCAAAAACAGTGGCTGGAGATCGGCATGCTCCTGATGCAGAATCCAAAACTGTTGCTGGTCGATGAACCGGCCGCCGGCATGACCCATCAGGAGATGGATCGGACCGCCGAGCTCCTGACCTCGCTTGCCGGAACCCGCAGCGTGATCGTGGTGGAGCACGACATGGATTTTGTCCGCTCCATTGCCGGGAAAGTGACGGTCCTGCACCAGGGCAGCGTGCTGGCTGAAGGCAGTATGGATGAAGTACAAAACGACCAGCGGGTCATTGAAGTCTACCTGGGAGAATGACCTATTCCACAGCGTACCGTTATTACACCAATAATAAACAAAAACCTCCGGAACCATATAAAAAAATGCTGCAGACCAAACAACTCAACCAGTATTACGGTGAGAGCCATACCCTCTGGGACGTCGACCTGACTGCACCCAAAGGGCAGTGTACCTGCCTGATGGGCCGAAACGGGGTCGGCAAGACCACCCTGCTTGACTGTATCATGGGCCTGTTACCCGTTCGCTCCGGCACGATTCTGCTTGAGGGTAAAGAGATAACCAGACAGGCAGCCGAACGCCGGGCCGGACTGGGTATCGGTTATGTGCCGCAGGGACGGCAGATCTTCCCCCTGCTCACGGTCAGGGAAAACCTGGAAATCGGCCTGACCACCGGACGCACCAGAAGAAAAAAGATCCCGGATCTTGTCTTTGAGCTTTTTCCGGTATTGCAGGAGATGCTGAGCCGCCGTGGCGGTGATCTGTCGGGCGGACAACAGCAGCAACTGGCCATCGGTCGCGCCCTGGTCCTGGACCCCTCGCTCCTGATCCTCGATGAGCCCACCGAAGGTATCCAGCCCAATATCGTGCAGGAGATCGGTGAGATTATCAACAGGCTGAAAAACGAACTGGGGATAACCGTTCTACTGGTGGAGCAGAAGCTGCCCTTTGCCCGGGCCGTGGCCGACGGTTTTGTTCTCCTTGATCGCGGTCGCTCGGTGGCAACAGGCGAAATGGGCACCCTTGACGACCAGTTGATCCGCAAGTATCTTACGGTCTGATTGCATGGGGCTCAACCCCGACAACTGAGACAAGAATGAACAGACCGGAAATGGAGAGTACGGGAGAACCGACAACAGCTGACGGCTGGACCGCCCGCCTGGAGCTGGAATATGCGGTTCGGCGGGAACGAACCGTCCTTGTTCGCAATCGGCACCAGGGGCCCCTTGTAGTCCAGCGTTCCCTCTATCCCGAGGGTGAGGTCTGCCACACCTGTATCCTCCACCCGCCCGGCGGAGTGGTCGGCGGGGACAGGCTGGATATTTCCATCCTTGCCGGTGAGGGTACAAGTGCCCTGCTGACCACTCCGGGTGCAACCAAGTTTTACCGATCCGGAGGCCGGACAGCAATGCAGAACCAGCACCTGATCGTGGACGAAAATGCGACGCTTGAATGGTTTCCCCAGGACACTATTTTTTTCCCGGGCGCAGAGGCAGTTCTCAACACCCGGATCGACCTTGCCCCTACAGCCCGGTTCATGGGTTGGGAAACCCTCTGCCTTGGACTGCCGGTCAATAAAAAAAAAATGAGCAGCGGCAGCCTGCTGACACGCCTTGCCCTTTACCGTGACTCCAGGCCACTGCTGCTTGACCGGCTTCGGGTGGCAGGAGAAAAATCCCTGGACCGATGTGCCGGGTTGCGTGGTTTCCCGGTTACTGCCACCTTTATCGCCACTGGCGGCAAAGAGGAGATGCTTGCTTCCCTGCACAAGCTGACATCCCGGGAAAAGGAAGCGCTGTACGGAGTGACCCTGGTTGACGATGTGCTGGTGGCCCGATATCTTGGTCATTCAACCTTTGCCGCCCACGAACTGTTTACGAAAATCTGGGCAGTGTTACGACCGAAAATCTCAGGAAGGAGTTCCTGTCGGCCCCGCATATGGTCAACGTGAACAGAGGTCCGAGAAAACAGTAATGGTTGTGTAAGACTAAAAGAGAGAGGAACCCCATGGAACTCACACCAAGAGAAAAGGACAAGCTACTCCTGTTTACAGCCGGCCTTCTCGCCGAACGACGCAAGGAACGGGGCTTAAAACTCAACTATCCCGAAACGGTAGCCTTTATCAGCGCCGCCATTCTTGAAGGGGCACGGGACGGCAGATCCGTGGCCGAACTCATGGATTACGGCCGCACCCTGCTGGGCCGTGAGGATGTTATGGAGGGGATCGCCGAGATGGTGGATGAAGTCCAGGTCGAGGCTACCTTCCCCGACGGCACCAAGCTGGTCACCGTTCACAATCCTATTATTTAGAGCGAGGCAGATAATGATACCAGGTGAAATCATCACCGCTGACGGTGAAATTGAAATCAATGCAAACCGTGCCACTCTCAGGATCGATGTTGCCAACAGCGGCGACCGGCCGATCCAGGTCGGCTCCCATTACCATTTTTTCGAAACCAATCCGGCCCTGATTTTCGACCGGAAAAAAACCAGGGGCTTCCGCCTCAACATTGCCGCCGGTACGGCGGTTCGTTTCGAGCCCGGCCAGAACCGGGAGGTAGAGCTGGTCGCCTATGCCGGTAAACGGAGGGTGTATGGTTTTACCGGTGAAATCATGGGACCACTGGAGGAAATGCGATGACGACAATTGACCGCAGGGGGTATGCAGAGATGTTCGGCCCGACCGTTGGTGATCGCATTCGGCTGGCGGATACCGAGTTGTGGATCGAAGTGGAGGAGGATCGCACCATCTACGGTGACGAGGTAAAATTCGGCGGCGGCAAGGTTATTCGTGACGGCATGGGCCAGAGCCAGGCCCGGAGCCGTGACTGTGTTGATCTGGTCATCACCAACGCCTTAATTCTGGACCATTGGGGTATTATAAAGGCCGACATCGGTATAAAAAACGGAAGAATCACCGGGATCGGCAAGGCCGGCAACCCGGATGTACAACCAGGGGTCGACATTATTATCGGCCCCGGCACCGAGGCCATTGCCGGCGAAGGCTCCATTCTTACCGCCGGCGGTATTGACGCCCATATCCATTTCATCTGCCCGCAGCAGATAGAAGAGGCGCTCATGAGCGGCATCACCACCATGCTCGGCGGCGGCACCGGCCCGGCCACCGGCACCAACGCCACCACCTGCACCCCCGGCCCCTGGAACATCCACCGCATGCTCCAGGCAGCCGAGGAACTGCCCATGAATCTTGGTTTTCTCGGTAAGGGCAATGCCAGCCTTCCGGCCCCCCTGGAGGAACAGGTTCGGGCCGGTGCCATGGGATTAAAACTGCATGAAGACTGGGGAACAACGCCTGCAGCCATCGACAATTGCCTTGGTGTTGCCGATGCCATGGACGTCCAGGTGGCTATCCATACCGACACCTTAAATGAATCCGGCTTTGTCGAGCAGACCATGGCTGCATTCAAAGATCGAACTATCCACACCTACCATACCGAAGGTGCCGGCGGCGGTCATGCGCCCGATATTATCCGGGCCTGCGGTCTGGCTAATGTCCTCCCTTCATCCACCAACCCGACCAGGCCGTACACAATAAATACCGTGGACGAACACCTGGACATGCTCATGGTCTGCCATCACCTGGACCCGAAAATCGCCGAGGACGTGGCCTTTGCCGAATCCCGTATCCGCAGGGAAACCATTGCCGCCGAGGATATCCTCCACGACCTGGGCGCCTTTTCCATGATCGCCTCCGACTCCCAGGCCATGGGCCGGGTGGGCGAGGTCATCATCCGCACCTGGCAGACGGCCCATAAAATGAAGACCCAGCGCGGCAGCCTGAAAGGCGACCCGGCCCGCCACGACAACCTGCGTGCCAGACGCTACATTGCCAAATACACCATCAATCCGGCCATTTCCCACGGTATCAGCCACGAGGTCGGCTCAGTGGAAGTGGGCAAACTGGCCGATCTGGTCCTCTGGAAACCGACCCTATTCGGGGTCAAACCCAGTCTGATCCTCAAAGGAGGCATGATTGCCGCCGCTCCCATGGGTGATCCCAATGCTTCCATACCCTCACCGCAACCAGTGCATTACCGGCCCATGTTCGGCGCCTTTGGCGGGGCAAGAGCGGTCACCTCGCTCAGTTTTCTCTCCAAAGCAGCCATGAAAGTAGGCGTTGCCGACACACTCGGATTACACAAAGGAATCGGGGTGGTCAGAGACTGTCGGAAGGTCACCAAAAAAGACATGAAGCTCAACGATTACATGCCGATAATCGAGGTCGACGCCCAGACCTACGAGGTACGGGCCGATGGGGAACTGCTGACCTGCGAGCCGGCACAGGTGCTGCCCATGGCCCAACGGTATTTTCTTTTCTGATTGTACAGGCCCCAAGACGATTCCCGATTACAGCTGGAATACACGACACAGATCACTCCAGGGAACCAGAAACTCACCCACGCCCGACAACTATGCTGAAATTCAACCGAAAAATTAACGGTACTCACGGGGCGATAACCACCCTTACCCTGCCCTGGTCGCAGCGCACCAAAAGCCGGCTGCGGGTCTGCCTCGACAACGGAGAGGAAGCCGGGCTCTTTCTTGAGCGTGGAGTTATCCTCCGGGACGGCGACAGCCTGCTGGCAGAAAACAACACTGTTGTCCGGATCAGGGCTGCTGCGGAAACAGTCTCCACGGTTCGCTGCAAAACGCCCCTGCAGCTTGCCCGCGTCTGCTATCATCTCGGCAACCGCCACGTGGACCTTGAGATCAGTGAGCATCAGATTCGCTATCCCCATGATCATGTCCTTGATGACATGATCCGGGCAATGGGTTTTTCGGTGGTCGTGGAGCAGGTTCCCATTGAACCCGAGGCCGGGGCCTACGGCACCACACATGGGCACCATCATGAGTAAGAGTGAAGCGCTCCTGCGCCTGCTGCAGCTGGTCAGCCCCACCCTGCCCACCGGAGCATTCTGCTACTCGCAAGGACTTGAATGGGCCGTAGAAAGCAATTGGATTCATGACGGCCCCAGCCTGAACAACTGGCTCAATGATTTGCTCGAACAGTCAATAGCTTTTGTCGATATCCCGATTTTCAGGCGCATGTACAGGGCAATACAGGATGAACATCTTTCCGACCTTGAACAGTCCTGTTCCCTGCTCCTGGCCTGCCGCGAGACAGCAGAACTCCGCCTGGAAGAGCAGACCAGAGGACGGGCGCTGGCAACCCTGCTGCAGAGCCTTGGCCTTGAAGAGGTTGATCGCTGGTATCCAGTTATAGGACAGAGCCAGCTGGCCGGATTTGCCCTGGCCGCCGCGCGCTGGGAAATCCCTCTGCGGGATGCCGCCCTGGGCTATACCTGGTCCTGGCTGGAAAACCAAGTTGTTGCCGGGGTCAAAATCATTCCCCTGGGCCAGACAGAGGGACAACGGCTGCTGCTGCAGCTCAGTGCCGGGGTTGGAGAAAATGTCGACCTGGGCCTGAACGTCAGGGGCGAGGATATCGGCTCGGCAAGCCCGGCCCTGGCCTTGGCCTGCAGTCTGCACGAAAACCAATATACACGATTATACCGCTCATAACCAGCAGGCCGGACCAGACTGGCAGGTTGCAACAAACGTAACCGTTCACCAAAGAGCAACTAAGATTGATAAACCCATACTTGTAAGCGTTTACCAGATAAGCGCAGCGAAGCGGAGACTTCGATAGCTTGCCTATGTGAGGAGGCCTGATCGAACGAAGAGGGGGGGGGCTGGTGAACGCTTACCAACAAACAATAAAAATCCCTCATTCGGCATGGGCACCCCTGTCCTCTGCTGGAATTTTCGGAGAAAAAATATCATGACTGCACCAACAGTAAAATCACCCCTCAGACTCGGTATCGGCGGCCCGGTCGGATCCGGCAAAACCGCTCTCATTGAAGCCCTCTGCCGCAGGATGCGGGACCAGTACCGGATTGCCGTGGTCACCAACGATATCTACACCCGCGAGGATGCCGAATTCCTCACCCGCAGCAAGGCCCTGCCTGCTGAACGGATCACAGGTGTGGAAACCGGTGGTTGTCCCCATACCGCCATTCGGGAAGATGCCTCCATGAACCTTGCCGCCGTCGAGGATTTCATCCATCGCGTTCCCAACCTGGACCTGATCATCATTGAAAGCGGCGGCGACAACCTGAGTGCCACCTTCAGCCCTGAACTGGCCGATCTGACGATCTATGTCATTGACGTAGCAGCAGGTGATAAAATCCCGCGCAAGGGTGGACCGGGTATCACCCGCTCCGACCTGCTGGTGATCAATAAGATCGACCTGGCGCCCATGGTCGGGGCGTCACTCTCGGTCATGGAGGAGGACACCAAAAAAATGCGTGGCAGCAAATCTTTTGTTTTTGCAAATATGAAAACCGGCAGGGGTGTGGATGAAATTCTCGCCTTTATCGAGCAGGAAGGTATGCTTGCAGTATCTTGAAGCAGACTACGTTCCCTACCCACGCCCCTCCTCTCACGACATTATTGACGATACAATTTAAAAAAATGTACCCTTTCCTTCTCTGAATCGTTTCCCCATCAAGTTCTTCCAAAAGGGACCAATTACAACTACAGTCATACCCACTGTCAATGAATTTTCAAATCAACGAGTCTGAAGAAAAAACCATTTTGCAGGCCAGATTTTCTGACGACGGTGGAACCAGCCCCTCGGCGCTCTGCGCCATGGTCTGCAGCGCAGAGCGCTTGGAGATGCGTTAAACCACGGGAGCGGTGTAACGAGAAGACAGGTTAAACTGACGGAGTAGTATAACGCGAAATAAAAAAAGATCCGGTCAGCCTCCCATGTTTCGGTTGTCGGCCTGGATCTTTTCTCTTCGCTTGCGGCTGTTGCGCCGAAACCAGAAGCCGGAACCGGACAGGATAATCCCGGCTCCGACAAGCAGGTATTTTGCCTCGGTGACATCCACACTGAGCAGGGACCAGCAGATTAGAAGAAGACCGGCGATAATCAAAAACCAGTCGGCAATGGTATTGATGACCAGGGTGATTTTCGTTAAAATTTCATGTACTTTGCCCATTCTATTTTCTCCACTTTAAGCCCGTTCCCTCTGGATCGGGTTATGTTTTTAACAGTTACCGCGACAACCAGGCACAAGGTTCGCCCTTTTTCCGGATGATTTTCCCCTGTGCTTTGTGGTACAATGCCTGTAAGACTACAGTACAATCAGGAGGAGAGCTATGAGTACGAAAAAAAAGACCTGTCAAGTCTGCGGGAAAAAAGCCGCATCCCTCACCGAGTGCAAGAGTTGTGGGCGCTCCTACTGCAGCAAATGCCAGAGCCCTTCCACAAAACAGAACTTCTGCAAGGAATGCGTTGCCATGGAAGGAGTTGTTTCCAAGAGCTGAGATTGCTTAACGCCCTGATTACGGCTTCAGCGTATTGCGGGCCTCTGTTCCACCCGACCAGGGACGGAGGACAATCGTGGAGATTGAATTCTTTGGTGATCCGTCCACCAGCTTGTCGCTGTAGCTCAGGTAGACCAGTGCGTTCCGCTTTCGATCATAAAAACGAACCACCTGCAGCTTTTTAAACAGCAGCGAGGTTGACTTCTTAAACACCCGACGGCCGTCCTGTTTGCCGGAAACGACCTGGGGCGGCAGGGTTATCGGTCCCGTCTGCCTGCAGGCGATGGAGGCATCCGAGGTATCTTCGGCCAGCCCCAGTGAACCGGAGATACCGCCGGTTTTCGCCCGGCTGATATAGCAGGTGGCACCCGGGATGTCCGGATCGTCAAAGGCCTCGATTACAATTTTATCGTTGGCACCCACCATTTTGAAGGTGGTGCTCACCCGCCCGATCTCCTCGGCCTGGACCCAGGCCGCCATCATACAACAGCAACCCAGGACAAAGATAATTCGAATACTCTTCACGTCAGTGTCCTCTGTAATACAGACAATTCCGGTTCAGGGCGCTGAGCAGGGCCTTGATGGAGGCGATGATAATATCGGTATCCAACCCGGCACCCCACCAGCTTTCCTGCCGCTCATTAATGATCTCAATATAAGCCACGGCCCGGGATGATGAGCCCCTGGTCAGGGCATGTTCGTGGTAGGAATGCAGAGAAAATTTTAATCCTGCGTCCTTTTTCAGTCCATTGCAGAAGGCATCCATCGGGCCATTACCGGTCTCCTTGACGATGACCTCTTTACCGTCAACAATAAGGACGGCCTCGACATCGGCAGTCGACAACTCCTCGTTCTGATCAATGTGCCGTTTCAACACATTAAAGGATTGTAACTTATAACAGCCCTCATTGAGCAGGTATTCCTTCTCAAAGGTGTGCATCACAACCTTAAGAGGTAATTCGCCACCGGCCTTGTCAGTTTCTTCCTGGATAACTCTACCAAAGCCTGCCTGCATCTCCCGGGGCAGTTTAAAACCGAACTCCTTATCCATGATATAGGCCGTCCCACCTTTACCGGACTGGGAGTTGATCCGGATAATAGACTCATAACTCCTGCCCACATCCCTGGGGTCAATGGGCAGATACGGAACCGCCCAGATACCGTCTTCATGTTTATCAACCTGATCCATCCCCTTGTTGATCGCATCCTGATGGGAACCTGAAAATGCGGTATAGACCAGTTCACCGGCATAGGGATGCCTGGGATGCACGGTCAGCCGGGTACAGCGCTGATAGACATTGACCACCCGATTAATATTTGAAAAGTCCAGTCCCGGATCAATCCCCTGGCTGAACATATTCAAGGCCAGAGTCAGAAGATCCACATTGCCGGTGCGCTTACCATTGCCGAACAGGGTTCCTTCAACCCGGTCGGCCCCGGCCATCAGGGCCAGTTCGGTGGCAGCTATTGCAGAGCCGCGATCATTATGGGCATGAAGGCTGATCTGGGCGCAGTCACGACTTTTCATGTGACGAATGAACCATTCAATCTGATCGGCATAGATATTGGGCGTGGCCATTTCAACCGTTGCCGGCAGATTGATGATAACCGGCCGCTCCGGGGTCGGTTCCCAGACATCCATCACCGCCTCACATATTTCCAGGGCAAAATCGAGCTCGGTTCCGGTAAAGCTCTCCGGTGAGTACTCATACCGTACATCCGTCTGGGTACAAGTAGCCTCTTCCTTAATCAGCTGAGCCCCTTTGATCGCCAGATCAATGATCTCACGGCGGCCCATCCGGAAGACCACCTCCCGCTGCAGGGTGGAGGTGGAATTATAGAGATGGACAACTGCTTCCCGGGCACCGGCAAAAGAATCAAAAGTTTTCTTGATCAGATGTTCGCGGGCCTGGGTCAGGGCCTGGATCACAACACCTTCAGGGATGAGATCGCGCTCAATCAGCAGGCGGGAGAAGTCAAACTCCACCTGGGATGCCGAGGGAAAGCCGACCTCGATTTCCTTGAATCCGACCTCCACCAGCAGGTGGAACATATCCAGCTTTTCTTCCAGGTTCATGGGCTGAATGAGGGCCTGATTACCATCCCGCAGGTCGACACTGCACCAGGCAGGCGCCTTGGTGATTGCTTTATCGGGCCAGGTTCTGTCGGGCAGATGAACCTGGGGATAGGGACGATATTTTTTCAATGCTTCCTTTTGCATAGCCGGTCTCCAAAATAGAGAAAAAAAAAGCCACGGTTTTTATAAACCGTGGCTTCATGGATCGTTTTTTTTAATCTGTTCCTTCAGAACAAACGCTTCCCTTCTGCCACAGTTTTCCTGTGCAGTCCGTGTAGAGACAGTAATAGGGAGAGAGAAAGATATAAATTCATTGCGTGAATCTCATGTATTTATTCAATAAAAATGACGTAATGTATCTGCTATAGTAAAACGCGCCCCTCTTTTGTCAAGATAGAAATTCAAACCTGTGGAAAAAACACATTTTTTACCTAGACCAGACATCAAAAATACAAAAACAAAACCGTCATCCTTAACCCTGATTTTTACAATCTCAACAGACTGTTTTTTTATTATCCCTTGACCCTGTAGTATAGTACAGTGATTAGAGTATAAACAAACAAGGAGATGATGTAATGAAAAGTCTGACCATCGGCAAAGTTGCAGGACAGGCAGGAGTGGGAATTGAAACAATTCGTTTCTATGAGCATCGCGAGCTGATAGAACCACCGCCGAGAAGCGCAGCAGGATACAGGCAGTATCCTGAAAACACCGTACAACGGTTGCGCTTTATCCGCCGGGCAAAGGAGCTTGGGTTCTCACTCAAAGAAATCAAAGAACTTCTGACGCTGCAGAGCAACCCGAAAACAACCTGTGCCGACATAAAACAGCGAGCTGAAATGAAACTGGCCGACATTCACCAACGGATACATGATCTTGAGAAAATGGGCAGCGCACTTGAGACCCTGGTTACCGCCTGCTCTGCCGATGCGACCTCGGCAGAATGCCCGATCCTGCAGGCCCTTGCAGAGGAGTAATCACACTCAAAAAAATGCCTAATAAACATCAAGATTGAACATCCCATAGGAGAAATGTAATGAACGAAATGATCTGTTATTGCCACAAGTTCACGGCAACTGACCTGGAACAGGACGTACAAGAACATGGTCGTTCCACCATTATGGAACGGATAGTTGCGGAGTCAAAGGCCGGGAACTGTAACTGTGCGACCAACAATCCCAAGGGACGCTGATGCCTGGTTGATGTTCGCCAGGTGGTGAACGTAGTGCTTTCAAAGTCTGAAAAAAAAGAAAAGACCGGCTCCTCGGCGCCTCCATCCTGGCCCCGGAAGGAGGTGAACTGCTCACGGAAGTCGCTCTTGCCATGCAGTACAAAATCCCTGTTCAGGAACTGACGGAAATGTTTCATCCCTATCTGACCCTGGGCGAGGGCATTAAGCTGGCCGCGCAAACCTTTGACAAAGACGTAAAAAAGCTCTCCTGCTGCGCCGCCTGAATCCGGGGCAGGAATGTGTTGACGGATCGGGTTTAACTTGATTTATAAGGAGTCTCTGCACCATCATCAACAGAGCAGGGAATCTTATCTTCTTCATACTGAGGAGTATTTCGATTTTAGCCACATTCACTGAAACCCAGATCCGTCTTTTCTTCTTCTTTGCCCTTCTTGTACTGGTTGCGCTCTGGGAGTTTGCTGCCCCCAAACGGGAGCTCACGGTTTCCAGGGCCGGGCGCTGGTTGAATAATACCGGAATTATTTCCCTCGATTCCCTGCTGGTCAAGCTCCTGTTTCCGGTTGCAGCCATCGGCGTGGCCGCTGCTGCCCGGGAAAACGGCTGGGGTCTGCTGCAATACCTTCAACTTCCAGGGTGGCTGTCTCTGGTCATATCGATTCTCTTTCTTGATCTGGTCATCTACCTGCAACATTTAATGTTTCATGCCGTGCCGCTCCTGTGGCGGCTGCACATGGTCCATCATGCAGACCTCGACATTGATGTGACCACGGGCCTGCGTTTCCACCCTATTGAAATTCTTCTGTCCATGCTCATCAAAATGACCATCATTTCGGCCCTCGGCCCACCGGTGACGGCGGTGCTTATCTTTGAGATTTCCTTAAACACCGATTTTCGCGTACGGTTTAACCGTCACAACGATATAACATTTGGAGGCAGTTTCAACTGAAGATCAGCTCAAGGGGTGCATCATCAAGCCCAGGCAATTTTCCTGGCAGATTTCTCCAGGGTACCGCCCTGA
>JAJRQC010000032.1 GCA_024280455.1 Deltaproteobacteria bacterium
CTACTGTGTCAACTCCTGACGATAACATTTGTATTCTCCTATCGTTGTGTTTATACTGGAGAACATAAAGGCACGGCCTGCGCTTAACGTCAGAAATTCACCCTCACTTTCTGATGAAGAATTATAGTCTATGACACTTAGCATGTTGTCAAACTGTCTCAAATTCGCGGGAAATCCTAACCAACCGAGAAGCCTTCTCTATCGGCATCTTGCCACTGTTTTTTTCTCGTTCTCAGCCTTTTTCCTACCCTGATGCATCATTTTTTCCGTATAGGTCACCCCCACGGAAAAAAGAAAATAGAGGTGCAGAGAGTCTGCATTTTCTCTTTTCAAGATTCACCCTGAACTCCGTGGAAACGACCCGTGAATATTTTTATCCCATCTGTACGTTACAGCACCCTTTTTTTTCTTCTTCTCCTCACCGCCTGCGGCCCCCTGCAGGAGACCGTCAATCCCTATAACGAAAATTTCAAATGCAGGGCCAGGGATGATGCCGGGGAATGTATTGATACCCCGACCGCCTATAAAAAGGCCCGATATCCCGAACCAACCTCTGGGGATGAAGTAGAACCGACAACCGGTATAACCCGTGAGATCCAGGACAATCGGTATAGGTTAGTTGCCGGGCTCCTCAAGGAAGAGAAAAAACCACTCCTGCAGCCTCCGAAAATCCTCCGGGTGCTCCTGCTTCCTTACAAGGGAGAAGGCGGCGAACTGTTCATGAGCCGGTATGTCTATGTCAAGATTGAGGATTCCAAGTGGATACTCACTGACCTGACAGAGGAGTAAATAAAAAATGTTCAACCAATTCCTGGGACGGATGCTCCTTGGCTCTGAAGATTATCTAAAACACAGTGATCTTGAAAGAATGACGAGGAGATCGCCATTTTCTTCCTTCCTCAACTACCTGGCCTATGATCCTGAACTGGAAATTTACCTGAACCAGGACTGCAGCCTCGGGATGCTATGGGAATGTACGCCGGTAATTTATGCCGGTCCCAAAACCATTACCTCCTTGGAGGGATTGTTCCGGGCCGGTCTGCCCAAGGGAAGCGTGGTTCAACTTATTTTTCATGCAGACTCACATATTGAGCCGATCCTTGACCGGTACCGGGAAAACAGGACCAGGGATGTTGCCATTGTCAGGTCAAACACCGATGCGGTGGTGAAATTTCTGACTAGAGGGAAAAAGGGAATCAAGGCTTGTTCCAATATCCCGGTGCGGAATTTTCGGTTGTTTATTGCGGTCAAACTGCCCGGTGATTGCCCGGAAATGCCTGGGCCGGAAGAATTAGGAGATGCGGCTAAGATCGCTCCTTTGCTCGATATCAAACGGCAGATCAAGGAAACGCTGAAAGCGGCTTTGCTCTATCCCAGGCACATGGGGCCGGAAGTGCTGCTGGAATGGAGTCGCAGGCTGTTCAATCGTTATCCGCCTGATTATCCTGAACGGAATATCGATACCTATGCCCCTGATATGCCGCTTCGCAAGCAGATCATCAACAGTGATACCGTGATACGGGAAGAGTCGGATCATATGCACATCGGTGATCATTATTTCTGTTGCACTACTCCCAAGGTAGTACCCAAGGAGATCGATCCACTGCAGACCAATTCGCTTTTTGGCGGCATCTGGGGCGTGGTGTCTGATGCCGACCAGATAAAAACGGACTTTCTCTACGCCTTCAATATAGTTTTTGAGGCGGGCCTGGAGATGAAACTCCATGCCAAGTGCAACCTGATCCTTAACCAGCAGGCGGTTGGTTCTCTGTCGCCGACTCTACGACGAAAACAGGAAGAATATCTGGCCGCCACCGATGATCTGGAACGGGGGGAGAAATTCGTCAAGATCATCCCCGTGTTCTGGGTGTGGAGTGACGACCTGGAACAGGCCAGAGATTCCTGCACACGGGTACGTCGGTTATGGGAAAACAACGGTTATGTCATGCAGCAGGACAACATGATCCTGAAAATTCTTTTTTTATCCTCCTTGCCTTTTGGTTTATACACGACTGGGAAAAATATAGAAAACCTGGAAAGGGATTTTATTGCCCCGGTGCCATCTGTTACTCCGATCCTGCCGGTGCAGGGCGACTTTGCAGGATCCGGCGGGGAGCCGAAACTGATCTTTACCGGCAGAAAGGGGCAGCTGGTTTCGCTCGACTTCTTTGATTCCGGGGCAACCAATCAAAATGTTTTCTGCTGCGCCACCTCCGGTTCCGGTAAATCATTCCAGGTCAACTTCATTGCCTTCAACTATTACTCCTGCGGTGCCCTGGTCCGGATCATTGATATTGGCGGCTCGTACAAGAAAATTGCCAATATGCTCGGTGCCCGATACCTGGATTTTCAGCCGGACATTGATATCTGTCTCAACCCCTTCACTCATATCCGGGAGCCGGAAGAAGAGCTGAAGAGCGTGGCCGCTGTCTTTGCCCAGATGGCCTATTCCAACTCGGATTCCGAGAAATGTGATGATACCGAGATGAACCTGATCCGTAATGCGGTGCGCTGGGCATGGCAGCAAAAAGAGCAAGAGGCGGATTCGGATACAGTCTATGAATTTCTGATGCAGTTCCCGGACGCACCGGGCTCTGACCTGGGTGAGATGGCAGACAATAAAAAGCTGATCGAATCGGCAAGGAAGTTGGCCTTTAATATCCGGGAATTCACCAGTCACGGCTTTCATGGCAAGTTCTTTGTCGGTCCATCCACCTTTGATATCTGCAACGATAAATTTGTAGTTCTGGAACTGGAAAATCTCAAGATCCAACCGGATCTGTACCGGGTCGTTACCCTGCTGATTATCAATGCGGTGACCCAGGATCTCTATCTTTCCGACCGTTCCCGGGAACGTTTGGTTATCTTTGATGAGGCCTGGCAGTTCCTGGACAAGGGGGCCATGATCGCTCCGGTTATCAATGAAGGCTATCGCCGGGCACGAAAATACAACGGCAGTTTCATGGTCATTACCCAGTCTCTGCTTGATCTGGAAAATTTCGGTGAGGTCGGCAATGTCATCAACTCCAACTCTGCCTTCAAGATCTACTTGGAGTCTTCGGATTTTGACCAGGCCCAGAAGAAGGGGCTGATTGATTATGACGAATTCACCATGAAGCTCCTGAAATCCGTCAAGTCCAACCCGCCCAGATATTCCGAACTCTTTTTCGATACCCCGTTCGGTGTTGGCGTGGCCCGGCTGGTGGTTAACGACTATGCCTATTTCATCTACACTTCCAAGGCCAGTGAAATTGCCATGATTGAGCAGATGGTGGCTGAAGGCAAAACCTACCACGAGGCGATTCAGGAAATGGTCAAGCTGAGGCGGCAGGGTGAACTGTAATTCCTTTTTACTCTCCACAGTAATTGTTGTTTTAGCCGTAACCCCTGCCTTTGGGATGACTAAAAATCTGGGCGTGGCGGGAGAAACCTATCCCGTCGTGGAGCCTGATGTGGTGGCAGAACTGAAAGAGCAGGCAGCAAAGACAAAGAAGGTGAGCGATGATGAATTTCGTGAGCAGATAAAATCATATCAACCAGAAGATCTCCATCACCTGCCACGGGCAACAATGGACAGAACTTTTCTCGTTGACATGACCTATACCCTTGACCGCGATCTGCTGGATGGTGACGGCAAGGTGATCTATCCCAGGGGATTTACCTTTAACCCTCTGGATTATGTTTCCTTCTCCGGTGGCATGCTGGTGATTGATGGTGATGATCCCACGCAGGTTAAGTGGTTTACGAAAACACCTTATGCAAACAATCACCGGATTCGGCTGCTGTTGTCTGGTGGCTATGCCTATAAGCTCATCGAAGAACTCAAGCGGTCGGTGTTTTACCTGACCGACGAGATTGCCGACCGGTTACAGCTTGCTGCAGTGCCATCTCTTGTCATACAGCAGGACAAAAAACTGCTGGTTCGGGAATTTCTGGTACCGGAAGAGGGACACCATGAGAATAAATAAAACCATTTTCTCCGTATTCCTGTTGCTGTGGCTCTGCAGTCCTTCATGGGCAGAGAAATCCGGCGATTCTTTTAATTCAGCCTCGGACGTTCACTGGGATGAGATCGAGCTGCGATTTGAAGGAATTTGTATCTGCCCCAGGCCACCGCCCATTTTTTATGAAGAAGGCGAAATTTGGGAATATTGGGAGCCTTTTCTTGTGGAGGGTACGGTTTCCGTGGCCAACTATTCAGCCTACCAGGGATCACAAATGGGATCTTCGGCTATTGATGAGTTGGGCGGCAAGAACAAGAGTTCCGATGCTGTGGATATTGCCAATGAATCCACCTTCGCCCAGGGACACGCCTATCTTTATCCGATGTTTTACGGCTTCTGTGAGCATAAGGATTACGGCATGTGGTGGAGCGAATACGATTCCATGTGGCAGAATGACGAACTGTCCGCCGTTATCACTCCGGAGGCATCGCTCTATGCCAGTAAGGCCATGCAGATGGCCTGTATGGCCGATGCAGCTGCGGTCAATCTTGGTTACACCCTTGATTTCATGCCCTGGTGCATCGGCAGCGGAGGCTCTGCCTATCCCATGACCGGGCATGTGGATAATGACAACATTGTCCAGGCCAATAATACCGTTGCCGCACGATTGCTCTACAAGCTTAACCGGCTGTTCATGATATGCGATCCTGCGGATAATCCCTGTGGCTGCGATTACACTCCGGTGTGGATCAAAAGCCATTACAAGATGCACGTTGTCCGCCCTGCAGACCGGTCTCCGGCCTATCCGGTGGGGAAGTCGGCCAAGTTTTACGATTCCGGCCTGAATGTGCCGTATCGGGGAGAAAAAGGCTCAAACGATGAATTCCTCTGGGTTGTCTACAGAAAACAACGGTGCTGCACATGCTGCGACAATTGATTTTTTGTCTTGCCCTGGTCTGTTTTTCTGCAGGGGTGAGTTGTGCTGTGGAGATGGGAGAGAGTGATGTTTCCCGGATTATGAAAAAGGCCAGAGAAGATGCGAAAAATATAAAGATGAATCTGCCAGTCAACAGGTATCAGAAAGATGGCATGAAAGCAGCCGAGAGGACATCAAAACTGTTTCATTCTCCAGAATTTCAGGAACGGATCCAATGCGAACAGCAACGGCTGGAAAAGGAGGTCTTTGCGGACTTCACAAAGCCTTGGAAAAAGAAGGCCCGGCAAACAGCAATAGAACAGAAAGGACGGGGCGGCAACCTGGCAGCCAACGAAAAAGTGTATCTCTTTATTTCAAGCTCAATTCCAGATGAAACCGTTCATGCCTATATTGTTGATCTTGACAAGGTTGCTGATCCCAATGTTTCCCTGGTTATGCGTGGTTTTGTCGGAGGAATTGCCATGGCACGGGCAAAGAAAGGGCAATCATATTTCAGCAGGATATTGAAAAAAGAATTGGATTGTCCCAGGACTCAAACACCCTGTGAACGCTACCAGGTACCCATCATCCTGAAATCATCACTCTTCACCAAGTACGGAATTACCAGGGTGCCGGCAGTTGCCTATGAACATGACGACAATAGTTTCCTGATCCAGGGAGATGCCGGGCTTGATTATCTTTTGGAAAAAATCAATCGGGAAGCCAAAAGCACAGGCCTTGCAAGCCTGATCAAGAAAATAAGGGGCACGATGTGAGCAATCAGTCAACCACCCAACCTGAAAAACCAGCAACCACCGGTCCCGGCTATTTTGAGGTTATTCTTATTGCCCTGTTAATAGCTGGAGCCGCGGTAGCAGGCTATGACAGACTTTTTGCCGAAAAGATACGAGTAGTAGATTTGAAAGGATATCTCCGAACCCAGAAGGCCCTGCTTGCCGCCGGCGAAATAACTCCAAAACAGTGGAAGGGTAAGCTGGATAATGTAGAACAGATTTTAAACGATGAGGCGGACCGCCACCAGAATCAGGTAATCATTTTAAAAGATGTGGTGCTAAGGAATGGACAAGAGATTCGGATTAAGGAGTAGAGAGAAAAAACTGTTCAGGAAACTGAGTCGCGGGGAAAAGACCTGGGCTATTGCCGTGCTGGCCGCTCTTCTGACCGGCGCATGGCTGCCGGAACGAATCATTGTTTCCACCAGCCCCTCTTTGGCTCATCGGATCTTTTTTCTTACCAAAACAAAAGCTGCCATCAAGAACGGTGACTACCTGGTGTTCAAACACAAAAATACAAACTTTGTACGCAAGGGGCTTGATCAGGACAATGACCGTTTGCTGAAAAAGGTGGGCTGCAGTCCCGGGGAAATGCTTTCAGTCAATACTGAGAAAACATTTTTCTGTGGTTCAAGGAAGCTGGGGACAGCACTGGAGGTAGACAGCAAAGGCCGTTCTCTGCCGTCCTTTGAATTCACCGGTCCGGTACCGGATAACAGCTATTTCATGATGGGAACAAATCCCCGCAGTTTTGATTCCAGGTATTTTGGTTTTATCCATGCAGATGATATTCTCTATAAAGCCCTGCCGATCTGGTAATCTCTTATTGCTGTGGCTAATCTGTTCATTGATGATTGCCGCCAGCGCAACAGCTGCCGACCAGGAGACCAGGTTTTACGATGATACCAGGCATGGCTGGTTCTGGTACGAGGATCCGCCACCGGTACAGGACGAGTCGGAGATCAAACCGGATTCCATCAGTCCACTTCCCCGTAACATTCCAACTCTGGATCACTATTCCATTGATCAGCTGTGGAACATGTACCCGGATGATTTTCAGGAACTCCTCAATGTCCTGCAGAAAAAAGCCGTCCAAGCTCCGACCGAACAAAACATCATGGAATATCTCACCATGCAGGACATTGCCCGGCGCAAGGCCCTGGCCTATACCAATGCCACCATGTATGTCACCCAGAAATACAGCGAGCTCTTCAATGTGAACCATGTGTATCCGACGGCAGGACCGGGAATTACCGCCAGAGTACGGATGCAGCAGAATGAAATTTTTCAGACCATCAGCCGTGCCGGAAATGATCATGCCCTGATATTTTTCGTCAGTCCCGGGTGCGGCTTTTGTGAAAAACAGGCTGGAATCTTGGCCTATTTCAAGGATAAATACGGCTGGCAGATCAAGACGGTTGATATCAGCCGGAATATCAATGCCGCTGCCCGTTTCAATATCACCATCACTCCAACCCTGCTGTTGATCAAGAAAGGGCAGGAGAAATATATGACCGTGACCAGCGGAGTTATTGCCTTGTCCGAGCTGGAAAGAAAACTCTACCGGGCCATTCGCTACCTGCAGGGGAACACCCAGGGAAATAATTTTTTAATGTATGATTTCCAGAAGGGTTCTGCCTTTGATCCGGCCTCCATCCTTGATAAGGGGAGGCAGCCGTGGAAGATAACGCCATAAAAGTTAAATCAAAAGCAGGGAAGGAAATGCGAACAGTAAGGACAAATACTACCTGTACAAAAAACGTAACGTTGTATTTTAAACACGGTTATACAATTTTTTCTTCGGTGATAAATTATTCCAGCCACCAATAGTACCAATCAAATAAATTAACCCTATAAATAGAGAACCGATTGAAAACGTAATAAATCGCGGTGCGACAGGTATAGATATTTCATAAATACCCAAGACAACGATCAGCTCCGGGACAAACAAAAGGCCACGAAGAAGATAAATCCCGCTTATCAAAACAAGCATTTGTTTTAACCATGGTAAGGGCCGAATGTATCCAGCCCCGGAAAGTGCATATAATCCAAAGAGAAGAAGAATAGCGGCAATAAAAAGGCTCACAATAATCAGGGATGACGTGTTTTTTATCAATGCTTCAGGTGCGCCGAAATATAGGCTCCAAAATGGTGAAAAACCAATTGCTGCCTGGAATAACGCAGCTGCTATACTCAGTGATCCTGCCCACACAAGATTCCTTTTAAATTTCTCCATGGTCAATTCCTTTTTTCGTCCAATCAACAAACAATCTGATCGAGCATTTTTTTTAAGAAGGAGAGGATCTTCTCAGGGTTCTGAATTTTTTGCCTGAGGAACAAATCACGAAGTACGAAAAAATAGTCCGCCATAAATGATACTGCGACAAAATGACTGTCTTTTTCAGTGGCAAGTTCTCCTCGTTGCTGTGCAGCACCAACTAATTCCTTTACCTTTTTTAAGTAGGATTCTTCAAAGGCTTCAAATTTCTCGAGCCATTTAGCATCTGCAAAAGCAATGTGGTTCAGGTATTCACGGGATAAGAGCGGTCTGGAGCAATAATAGCGACAATTGAATCCGACGAGCTGGATAAATTGTTTCTGTATAGAGTCGTTTTCTGGCAGGGATCGTACGGCTTCATCGAATAGTCGAATCAAATCGTCATAAAAGGCGGCAGCTAGAAGGGAAGTTTTATTTTTGAAATGTTTATAAATGGTTCCGAGGCCAATTTCAGCATGAGATGCAACTGCTCGTATTGTTGTTTTTTCAAATCCCTTGCTTTCAAACAGGTACCGGGCACTGTCCAGGATGAGGGCATAGGTTTCAGCTTTTTGTTTTTCTCGTCGTTTGCCGACAGGATTTGTTGATTTCAGCGTCATTCTTTCTCTCTGTAAACAATACACATAACGGTGAACGTGTTCTCTAAGTTAACATGTTCCTTTCTTTTGTAAAGAAATATGTTGTAGAACTTAATTGATAGAGAAGAGAATTTTCCCCAAATCTTTCAAATTCGTCATTTTAACAGGTCACCCCCTCTGAAAAGAGTAAGTAGCAGGACATATTTTTTCAGGGGAATACGATGCTTTTAAAAATTCTTGTCGCCACAATCATAATCACCCAAATGATTGCCGGGAATGTATCCGCAGCATGGGTCGATGACTGGCTCAACCAGCGAACAACCACCTCGCCCGATTATTTTTCCGGTCAGCGGCGAGGCTATTATTCCGGGGGAAGTTTCAGTGCCCGGTGGCCCAATAGTGCCGATTATCCAGTCACTGTGGAAATGCCGCGAATCAAAAGCGGCTGTGGCGGGATCGATGTATTCATGGGTGGTTTTTCCTTCATGAACACTGACTATCTGGTGGATAAACTCCAGGGAATCCTGTCCGGCGCTGCCTCGGTAGCCTTTGATCTGGGCCTGAAAACACTCTGTGAGCAATGTTCCAATACCATCAAAAACTTTGAGGCCCTTTCCGATAAGCTCAACTCCATGCAGCTGGATGAATGCGCGGCCGCTAAAGAGCTGGTCGGGGTTGTTATGGATGAAAACGGTTTCCATTCCAGTGAGGTGATGAAGGAAAAACTTGGCACCGCCATCAAGGAAAACAAGCTGAGCCAGGGCGTCTCCGAAATGTGGGACATCATCACCACCGAGGATAAGGCCAATAACAACGTGCCCCAGGCGGGTGATGTTGCCAGAGTGACCAATGGCTGCAATGCGGATATACGAAACACTTTCCTGTCCGGTGGTTCCCTGCTTGAAAACGTGGGCAGCAGGTTAGGTCTTCCTGCAGATTATACCAATCTTATCCGGGGACTGGTGGGGGATGTAAACCTGGAAGGATCGGCCAATGCCTACAAGGTCTCCTATGAAGCGCCGTGCCCGGAGAACAATCCTGATGACATTAAGGCCTTCACCAGCGGCGAGGTGTACACCAAAAATACCAGCGGAACCTGCAGCCAGATCACTGATACCAACCGGGATCTGCGGCAATATGTCCAGACTACGTTAACCGGCATAGCGGGTAAAATTGAAAACAAGTCCGCTCTCAGCTCTGCCGAGGAAACTTTTCTTGCCTCAAATCCTCTGTCAGCTCTACCCATCCTGAAAACCGCAGTGGGTGCAGGCCTGCAGGAGACTGCTGTTTCCGGTCTTGCCGATATCACATCCAACGCCTATGCCCTGCAGATGCTGTCTGATCTCTATGTCCGGGCAGAGACCATTGCCTGGAAGGCACGGGAAATGTTGGAAAAGCAGGCCGAAGCCAGCTCGGGCCAGCCTTCAGAGAATTGTGCGGCGGTTATCTTTGCCGAACATGCCGACCAGAATATTTCGATCATGCTGAAAAGAATCAGGCGGCTGCAGAATGCTGCCCGGGCCAGCTATATTGCCTCGGCAAAAGAGATGTCCACCATCATGGATTACCTGGAACATATGCAGAAGATTGAGGCCCGGATGACGGCGGAGATAACCCGCCGTTACGGGAAGGATGTAGCTGCAAGGCTGCAGATGTAATGTTTTAACCATTTTTTTATTCCTTAAATTTGGAGGAGATCGTATGGAAGTGCATTGGATTTGGAATCCGCAAAGCAGGCAGGGAGTTATCTTAGAAGATCATCCTGATGCTACGTATGCAGCGACCGGCAAGTCATTAACGCTGGATATATCACCTATTGCCATGGTGTTTCGTAAGGAGGTTCTTGATGATGATGTTTTGACGATTCAAACCATAGACATGCCGGAAGTCATAAAGCCGGAAGAATGAGAAAACGCTCCATCATAATAACAATTCTGCCATGGGTAATACTCCATGCCACTCAGGCTTTTTCCCTGGACATGGAGTATTACACCTATGGCGGTTTCAATCCCATCCCCCAGGCCTTCACCAAGATTGCCCTGATCTTCAGTGATTCGGGTTACCAGGGCTTGCTTTTTGTCATCATGGTGCTGGGGCTCATCGCCGGGGTGACCGCCTGGCTGGCAAGGGCTGCCACCGGCGCACGGGTCATTCCAATGGTCTGGGCAGTACCGGTCTTTTTCGGGGCTATCCTTTATCTGGCGCTGTTTGTCCCAAAGGGAAACATCACGGTCTACGATCCGGTGCTAAACCGGTTCCAAACCATCGGCCAGGTACCGGATGCTGTGGTCTTTACCGCCGGGTTTCTGAACAAGATCGAACGGGGCATGGTCGATATTATCGATACCGCAGCCGCCCCGGGTGCCGAGTATCAGACAACTGCCGGCGGTATAGGATTCAAGGCCCTGGAATCGGTCAAGGGATCTTCTCCCAAGAATAACTATGCTCGGACAAGCATGATCCGCTACGTCAAGGATTGCGTCACCTTTGAGCTGGTGCGGCCCGGCACAACCTTGTCCCTTGATGATCTACGCAACAACACAACAGATTTCCTGACCGATCTCAGCCAGGCAGTCAACCCGGCGGTGTACACCGTGTACTATGATGCTGTGCATCCGGAAGGGGCAAACGTAACCTGTACTGATGCCTGGAACAGTTTGCAGCCCATCTATGCCAATCCCGCCAATTATAATGAAGCCATTAAAAAAGTCTGCAGCAAGGCATACTTTGATCCGGCCAATATGGCGGAACTCAACACCTGCAAATCTCTGCTCACCAGTACCCTGAACTTTACCACCGGAACAGCTGTCACCCCGGAAAAGATCATCCAGCAGCGTCAGATCGCAGAAATTCTCTACAACTTTTATTTCCAGGACGATTACGAAACATCCATGCTCATGGAAAGTAACCGCAAGATCACTTCCACCGGCCTGGGGATCGGCCTGACAATGAACGAGTGGATCCCCATCATCCGGGCAGTGATGACCGCCATTGCCATCGGTGTTATTCCCTTTCTGGTCCTTTTTTTATTTACCCCTGTCGTGGGCAAGGCCGTATCGGTGATGTTTGGTTTTTTTGTCTTCCTCACCACCTGGGGAATTACCGATGCCGTGATCCACGGGGCGGCAATGGATTATGCCACCTATGCCTTTGAGGATATGCGGCAGTCCAATCTCGGGGTGTATGCCATGGCCGCATTCCCGACCATTTCTATCAAACTGCTGGCAATGTTCGGGGTGATCCGTTCAGCTGGTATTATGCTGGCAAGTTTCTTTTCCATGATGCTGATCCGCTTCGGCGGCCATGCCCTGGCCATGCTTGCCGGAAACCTGAGCAGGGTTGTTCAGTCCGCAGGAGCGCAGGCCGGGCAACTGCTCACCCCGGAAGGAACATCTGCAGCCATGAACCAGCAGGTTCGGGCCGCTGGCCTGCTTGCCGGTATGCCGGAACACCGCTTCTCCAATATGGCGGCAGCCGGTGCATTTTCCCTGCATAAGAATGTCGGCGGCTACAAGGCTGCCATGAATGCCAAAAGTTCCCTGCAGCAATCCGGGCAGATCGACCAGAGCACGTCAGATAGTGACATGGCCACCATGATGGCCTCTGCCAGAATGAGCGTGGGAACAAAATACGGCCCAGTGGAAGTCTCCACTGCTCCTGACGGACATGGAACCAGAACAAAATCAGAAACCGTCAATGCAGACGGCTCCACCACCGTCACCTCGACCGGCTCCGAAGGCTCCGGGATGGCTGTTGATACCATGGCGGAAGGCAGGGCAAGCTACTCCGTTGACGGCACCGGTAATTTTCAGACTACGCAAGCTACCGTCAATGGACTCAACCCGGTTACGGTTGGAGCTATGGCCCAGCATCAAAAAATAGCCTCTGCATCAAACAGCTTGGGAAGCAGCAAAACATGGCAGCAGGCAATGGACACAGCCAAAAGAGCCAGCCTGACCAGCAGCGAGGCTTATGGCTTCACCAGCCGCCTGGACAATGCCATGCGTGAAAACTGGAAACGGGCAATCAGTGATAAATCCAGTTTTGTTCATTCCATGAGCGAGGATGTGAGAACTCAGTTTCAAAGTAGCATAGGGGCAGGGTTTAAAAGAATCTTCAGTAGTAATGGGCAGCTTACAGTGGTTGGGAATAATGGAGAACAAGTCAATTTTAATGTCTCGGAAGATACTGCCCGAGCTTTTGAAAATACAGCATCACAAGTACGTTCAGAATCTCTTCAACAAACATTGCAGGATTCAAAAAGCTTGGATTACATGACTAAGCTGGCAAAACAGATCGGGGCAACAGAAGTCTATTCTCATCTCAATGATGCCCGGGAAATGAGAAGCTCAACCGAATCATATGGGGCAGATTTGACAACGGCTTTAGTCAGAAATTACGCCACGGAACGTTATGGCAGTGAGTCTCCCGAAAACATCCGTCGCACCATAAGTGATTTCAATCACTACCTGACCCAACAGGGAAGCCAGGGCGTTGACAATATGCATGACATTGTCAAGGGGTTTGTCAGCGGTAAAGGGTATGGTTGGGGGAGTACGACAGGTGAGGTACATGACACTATTTCTACTACCAGGGAACATATTCAGAGCAATGATCTTAAGCACAGTGTAGGAATGGCAACCAGTGTCGCCGGCTCAAAGACTTTCAGCATTAAAGCTAACAGTCTTACCCGTCCACAAGCAGATATTTCAATGAACAATCCTAATGCGGATTTTGTTACAGACCCGGCTCGTAAAGTCCGTAGCAGAAATAGGGCTGAAGAAGCCGGTTTCGGCGGTATTCAAACTACTGCTGGTGGACTGGCAAAAGACATGACCGGATTAAATAAGGATGCTCCGCCAAGACCAACGCATGATTACTACCGAAATCAATCCTTTTACCACGAAGGAAATCTGGTGCAGCCAGAGGCACAAAGTGAAGGAATCATATTGCCCTCCGGCATGGTTATTCGAGGTGATGCAGACTATACCCCGCCAAAGAATGATGGTGAGTTTTTCAAGGGAAGCGTGTTTAAAAAGAAATAGAAATTTTATTTCAGCCTGTTAATCATCATCCGAATGATGAAAAATATTGTTGGGGAGAAATGACCAAGTACGATCAAACTCCGGCTCTTCTCTCAACAAATCATCGTTATCAAGACCATGGAATCCTTTATTCTGGCCGGAACTGCCCTTATCCTTGAAAAGGATATTAAGAAGGATCAGGAGAACAGCGCCCACAATTATACTGATAGTTCCAATGGTCATGACCTTCTCCTTTTCAACAGAAAACAGAGTTGTACTATTCAAACGAATAAAATATCAGATAACCACCTCATTTAACGCTTACCATTTTCATAGGTATGTCAAGCAAGCTTCGTGTGGGGCAATTACACAAGTTTATCATTATGTTTCGTGTCAGTGCGATATGATATCATGTCAGATAAGGCTATGTTGCATAAAATAAATAATTTGCCTTGGGGGCAGGTGAGAGTAAGGCCATTCATGGTGATAGTCGAATCCCTGTTGTGAATCATAATAGCTGGGAAAATAACGAAAATCATGAACCGCCGGTTTTGATGCCACTATTCCTTGATATCCTTTGTCGCGTATATTTTCAGGATTCCCATTCAAGTTTACGAATCAAGCCATTGTAAAAGTGCCATTTACTCGTAAGGAATTGATAGCGACCGGCAACGATACCTGGTGCAATGCCAAGTTCATCGGCCATGCTGATAATCTCTGCTTTTGAACGAATCAAACGAATACTATCGTCATATTGAGAGGGGATAAGAAACTTAGCGGCAAAACGATCAGCCCGTTTTTCTCGAGGATCATCATGGCTTCCATTATTAATCAACAAATCTTTCTTGCTGTCCTTCAGCACATGCCCGGCCTCATGAAAAAAAGAGAACCAGAATCTGTCTTCACCTCGACCACGAAGACAAAGAAGAATCATGGCCTTACGCGGGGTCAGCCACTTGGTTGCTCCGTTCCATGGAACTTTTTTCATTTCGGGAACCAGGGCAACTGCCACTCCTGCTTTTGCGCAGAGTCTTTTCATTTCAGGTTCAAAAACAGATGGTTCTTCCCGGGTCAGGGAACGAATTTTTTGCAATGCCTTCTTGAAACGTTTTTTATCAAAAGGTTTACAGTCCATTTCATGGGCCTGTAATTCTCCCTGACGAATCCAGGCGGCAGCATCACCAATGCGTGATTCAAAACATTGGGATCGTCTGGCAGCAACGGCCGGCATTTCCCATATTCCCTGCCATGATTCAACACTACTAACTCCAAAAAAGGCAAGAGTATCTCGAAGCAATGCAACTTTATCTTTAACAGCGTTCAGGAAACCACGGTCAATAAGTTCCCTGGTCGGAATAGTCTTCAACCATTCGATATTGGACTCAAGACGCTCACGTTCTTCAAGTTTTGCTTTCTGCTCGCGATATTGTGCTTCCAGATTATTCCAAAGTCGGGCCGGTACCTGAGTCACCAATTCAAGACGATTTGCTGTTTCATATGAAATCGGCTGATCGCCTTTAATGATGCGGGTCAATGATTGTTCGGTCAGGCCGGTTCGTGTTGCAAGCTCCTTCTGCGTCATTTCCAGGGATTCCATAAGTTCCTGGAGAGTCGCACCGGGAGCTACAGCATAATCCGGTTCAAATTCATATTTTTTTTGTGCGGTCACCATGGCGCTCCTCCCTAATGTGTGTCAGCAATCGCTATGATTTCGATTTCAGTGACACTTTCCCACTCCAAACCTCCACTTTTCCGTTCAGGGTAAGGATTATTGGCAACGATAAATAACAGACGGTACGGATGTTCCAGATCAACGGAGAGTTGTCCCTTTCTGTTTCCTGACAGCTCATGACACCTTGGCGGTGGTAGATGGGAGATATCAGCAAGGGTATCAGCGGCTTTGAGTTCCATCATTCTCTGTTGCAGTTTTTTACTGCCTTTCTTTCCCAACTGCTTGAGAGATTCAGAGCTGTTAGAACATGTTTTCTGAAGTTTTCTTGTCTTAAAGAATATACGCACCTTGCGGACCTGTCAAGTTTTTAATTAACATGCCGTGTTAATCATTTTGAAAATCTTAGATTCTCGATACCAAGATCAACCATTAAATTCCCGTGTTCCTTTACACTTGGGAAATTGTTGACATCCCCAAAACTATCGGCCAATATTTTTCCCTTTCCGGGCTGTCAGTAACACTATTGTGCCATTACAAACAGGGCAAGAGGGAACAGAATCTGGTTCCGTCTTCGTTTTGATCAAAGATTCGATTAATGAAATGATGAACGCTGCGAAGCGTGCTCAATTCTGTTCAGCTAAATTTTCCTGAATGGCTTTGAGAGTACGTCCGGTTTTATCCTTCCATTCAATTCGACCATTAGCGCTTCGGCCCATGACTACAGCTGCTGCCGTGGAAGGAGAACTGAAACTGTAATCCTGGCTGAAACGAAAGCAGGTATCTTCTTTTTGCAGCACTTCGGATTCTAAAAGCTTTTTCCGAATGTCATACATGCCCCGGACATGGGTTTTCATAGATGGAACGGACTCCAATACTGCCTGGGAGCCTTTACAGACTACAAAACCACCGGTGGATTCAAACCCCTCAGCACTCACACCTTTTGAGTTCAGAAAGAGCTGTTTCTTACGGATAGTTTTTAACATCCCCGGTTTTTCAAATGCTGAAATTCCCAGCAAGGGTAAAATCTGCAGGATATGCCCGAGGAACACTTCCATATCCGCCTGATCCGCTTCATTAAGTGTCGGACGTTTGGGATGGTTTAGATTGTCGAGCGGTAAACGTTTTGCAGTTTGGGCCAGTTCAATCAGCCGGGCTTCCAGGTATTGCACATGGGCTTTGTTGAGCGCACCCTCCTGTCCGGTAACAAAAAATATAGCTCGATTCCAGAAATCTTTCTTGGAAAAATGGCTTTCCAGCCGTGGTCGAACCGGATCACCTTCACCGATGTACAGCAGCTCTCCTTCGCCATCCTCCCGTGGCCCCAACAGTAAATAGACCCCGGTACGGCCGAATTCCTCCCGTTTCTTTATCTCCGGCAATACTGAGCGTGGAAAAACCATAGCCTTGCCGTTCCAGTTGGATCGTTCAATTATCCGCAACCCGTCGGGATCACCGTTGGCAACAAAGATTCGGATGGAGAATGGATGGATGTTATTCATTGTATGTATTTTTGTGCTGCGAGGTATTGTTTTCCCGGCGGGTTGGTTTGTTCAGGATAGTCATTTCAACAAGACCCACCGATAGGAGCGCTTTTAAGACTTGGTCCCTGAACTTGGTCCTTTTGGAGGACCCGGACATTTGCATTAAATCCTTCATACTCTGCTCGGGGGCGGTTTGACACAGAATTCCAACTTAGTCCCAACTTAGTCCCGGAGGATACTTTTTTTCGGCTTCGACTTGGTGACCTTATGTGTGACCTTGATTAAAGACGTGAACCATTCCTTGTTGTTTTTCCCTTCTGTTGCCACATGATGTCAAAAATAAATTCTTGATATCTGTTTTGGAAATCCACGTCGTCGACAAATTTTTTATAGACTTCGGTATGAGAAAACATCAGCGTCTTCATCATTTCAAGGAGTTTCATGTCCATGGCTATTTTGGCGTTTTGCCGGTCGGAATTTTCTATGGTCGCCACTGCGTCGGCATTTGCCTTGAGTTCTTCCGGTATCTGCTCCACCAAAATCTTGTTCACCTTGTCCGGGTCAGTCCATTCAATGTCACCGAAACGCTGGTTGAAGACCGATATAATATTTTCCAAGCTGTCATAGTCTTCCTCTTTCTTTCCGCCACCGCCATCCAGAAAAACCGGCTGTACTTCTCCTGTTTCACTGGGGAGTTTTATATTTTTCTGTCCCTGAAATGATGCCCGATAGCTATCCATGTCAATGGCAGCAAGGATATCCTCATCTGGAGAATCATCTTCAATGGTCAACTTGGGTGTAAGGAGTTTGAGAAAAAGCCAGAGCGTTTCCCAGTAGTGGTTGTTGAAATCAAGCAATTTGCCAAGATAGCCATAAGCCCGGACAAAGGCCTTGGCCTTTGATTTGAACTGAATCTGCTGATCCTGATTCAACTCGGTTGTAAAAACAGATACGGCAAGGTCAATAATCGGGTCGGTTTCCGAACGTTCTGCCCCTCGATAGTAGAGTGTGAAAAACCTTTCCACCTCCTCCCGGTCATATACCTGAGCTCCGTCGAGATCGTCCTGCAGGTCATTAAGCTTGTTGGCATCTGTTTCCCTGCTGAGAATGGTGGTGGTATAAAAGGGTTTGAAGGCAAGTTCGATCTCATCGGTGATATTATAAAAATCCAGGACAAAGGTGTCCCGCTTATGTGGTTTGCAGGATCGATTCAAACGGGACAGGGTCTGAACAGCCTGCACATCGGCCAGCTTCTTGTCAACATACATGGTGTGCAGCAGCGGTTGATCAAAGCCGGTCTGATATTTGTTGGCAACAATGAGAAAACGGTATTCGTCCTTTTTAAACTGCCTGGGAATGTCATTGTCTCCGTCCGGGAAGTTGTTCATTCCCGCCTCGGTGAGCTCTTTGCCGGTTTTATAATGTTTTTTACTGCCTGAAAAAGCCACTATAGCCTTGTAGGGTGAGTTGATTTCCCGCAGGTAGGCATCAATGGCATTTTTGTATTTCATGGCCGATTCAATGGATTTGGTCACCACCATGGCTTTGGCCTTGCCACCTATCAGGCCGGCCACCTCGCGGTGAAAATGATCCACCATGATCCTGGCTTTTTTACCAATAGCGAATTCATGCTCTTCGACATAGGCCCGCAGCTTTTTCCGGGCCTTGCTGGTCTCGTAATCCGGGTTGTCTTCCACCGCTTTTTGCAGTTTGTAATACGAGTTATAGGTGGTGTAGTTTTTCAGCACATCAAGGATAAACTCCTCTTCAATGGCCTGTTTCATGGAATAGGTATGAAACGGCTGAAACTCGCCGTCCGCTGACCGGGTGCCGAATGTTTCCAGGGTTTTGTTCTTGGGCGTGGCGGTAAAGGCAAAATAACTGGCATTACTGAGCATCTTACGGCTTTCGATAAGATGGTTCAGTAGGTCTTCGGTGGAGACATTGCCCTCTTCATCAAGGGGCAGGTCGTCAGCCCCGGAACTTGCCAGCACAGCATTCATCTTGGCTGCCGTGTCCCCGCTCTGGCTGGAATGGGCCTCGTCAATGATAATGGCAAAACTGGAGTCCCGCATATCATCCATGGCTTTCAGCACATGGGGGAAGGTCTGCACCGTGGTAATGATGATTTTTTTATTGTCTGCCAGCGCCCTTTTTAATTGTTCGGTTTTTGATTCTCCCCCCTTGCCGGTGATAGCCTCAACAACTTTTCTCACCTGGGCAAAACTCTTGATATTTTCCCGGATCTGCTCATCCAGAACTCTTCGATCGGTCACCACGATGATGGAGTCGAATATCGGGCTGGTATTGCTGCTGTCATGCAGACCGACCAGCTGGTGGGCCAGCCAGGTGATGGAATATGATTTTCCTGATCCCGCTGAATGCTGAATAAGGTAACGATTCCCCACTCCGTGTTCCTTTGCATGGGCCAGTAGGGTACGGACCACGGTGAGCTGATGATATCGGGGAAAGATCAGGGTGCGCTTGATACGCTTGCTGTCCTCGTCTTTCTCCTCAACAATCTGCACATATTTTTCAATGATGTTACTGAGACTTTCTTTGGATAAGATCTCTTGCCAGAGATAGTCTGTTTTCAATCCATCCGGATTCAAAGGGTTTCCGGCTCCAAACGGCGGAACGGGAGCACCATTGTTCAGGCCACGATTAAAGGGCAGGAAAAAGGTGGATTTCCCGGCCAGCCTGGTGGTCATATACACCAGGTCGGTGTCTGCAGCAAAGTGGACCAGGCAGCGGCCAAAATTAAATATTTTATCCCTGGAAGAGCGGGTGTTTTTATACTGGCGAATAGCATTACCCACGGCCTGACGGGTATAGCCGTTTTTCAGCTCCATGGTAATGATGGGCAGGCCGTTTAAAAAGATGGTGAGATCCAGCCTGTTTTCGTTTTTGGGCGAATACTTCAGCTCCTGGGTGACGCTGAAAATATTGGCATTATACCGCTGGGCATCCTTTGGGTTATGGCTGGATACCGGCTGGGAGTAAAACAGGTGGATGGTTCTGTCCAGGTGTTTTATGCCCTTTCGCAGGCACTCAATAATACCTTTGGCCTTGATCCTTTTATCAAGCCGCTGCAGAAATGTCTGGATGCCTTTTTTTTGCAGAAACTCAAAGGTGTCAGGTTGGCTGGTTCGGATAAATTCCAGCAGCTGGTCTTTGTTGATGCAGAATTCCCGGTCAAAATCAGTGGAAACGGATTCCCGAAAGCCGTGCAGTTCCTTCATCTCCTTGACAATGAATCTCTGGAATCCACGCTCTGAGGTATCTGTAACCTTTGTTATCTGCTCAGTCATCGTCCAGCTCCCCTCCCAGTTCCGCCTCGATCTCCTCAACCGTGGGCAGACTCGATCGTAAATCCTCGGGCAGGCTCTGGGTCAGCTGATATTCGGAAACACCAATGGGCTTATGGATATCGCTCAAGGCATATTCAGCCACCAGTTTGTCTTTGCTCTTGCACAGCAGTATGCCGATGGTGGGGTGGTCGCCCGGTTTTTGCAGCTGTTCATCCACGGCTTTGATGTAAAAATTGAGTTTACCGGCGTGTTCCGGTTCAAACTGCCCGGTCTTGAGTTCCACCACCACATAACAGTGCAGCCTGGTGTGATAAAAGAGAAGATCAAGAAGAAAAGAGCGTTCACCTACTTCCACCTCCACCTGTCTGCCGATGTAGGCAAAGCCTGCGCCCAGTTCCAGCAGGAAACTGGTGATATGTTTGATGAGCCCCAGTTCCAGGTCGCGCTCATTATAATCCTTGCGCAAGGCGAGAAAGTCAAAGACATACGGGTCTTTTAAGGTCTGGTGAGCAAGGTCTGACTGCGGGGCGGGCAGGGTATTGCTGAAATTGGTAATTGATTTTCCTTCCCGCTGCCAGAGGCCGCTTTCAATCTGATGGGTCAAAACAGCGCGGCTCCAACCGTGGATTTTTGTATTCTCCACATAAAACAGGGCCTCGTCAACAGAGGTGCACTTCACCATAATGGCAATGTTATGACCCCATGGAATCTGAAAGAGTTGTTGCAGAACCGGCTCCTCCGCAGAGTCTTGTAATTGGTCAACAGCCTGTTGACCAATTGCGGGTTGCTTGCTGTAAAAGAGAACCCATCTTCGCATGTATTTAAGATTACTGCTGGAAAATCCTTTCATGTCCGGAAATTCCGCCATAAGATCACGGCTGAGACGATTTAAAAAGCCGGAACCCCAGCGGCTGTCAGCCTGCTTCTGGACGATATCCGCCCCAAGCTGCCAGTAAAAGCGCAGCAGTTCCTCATTAACGGCAACAGCAGCCTTGACCTGGACAGCCAGCAGCCGTTGTTTCAGCTCTGCCAACCATTGTTTGTATTCCGGGAAGGTTGCCGGATCATTCATGCCGCTTTCTCCCTTTGTTTCCGCCAGCCACGGACATCTATTTTGCCGGTGACAGCCTCGGCTATCAGGGCTTCCCGGTATTCCTTGATGAGAGTTATTTCCTGGTTGGATTTGGCGATGGCGTTATCTAAAATGTGAGATGATGTTTGAATATGAACAACAATTTCCTTCTGTTCTGAAATGTTGGGCAAGGGGAATAAAAAAGACCTTAACCACTCTCGTTGTAATTCAGTTTGATTTGTAGATCCTTGTGCTAATCTGCCATTAATAAGGTCAAAGTTAATTGATAAAATGTAGTAAATGTACTCAGGAACGAATCGTTTTTTTGAATCTCGTATTATGGTCACATGGCTATCAGCCATATAATTCTTATCCTGTTCAGAAAACAATGCAACCTTTCCCAAAACACCGCCACCTGTTGACGCTAAAAGTATATCATCTTTTTGAACCGCGCCTCGATTGTTCGCCAAGTTGTCTCCTCTGTGATATCTAACATCAGAGAAATCAAAATATCCCTTGCTAAACGTTGCTTGGTTAATAACTTTTATTGTCCCTGAATCTACATAATCGGGTGCAATCCCGCGATTAATAAAATCAGCAAAAGTCTTCAGTTTCTTCACCTCCCAATGCTCAGGAATATCACCCAGCCAGTCAACACCGGAGGGTTTGAGACGAACATCTGGATCAATTTCCTTGGTAACTGCCTGGTTGATGATTACTCGTTTTTGCTCTTGCAGCAACTCGATGAGCCGTTCCTTTCTGGCAATAAAATCGTTGATAAGAGTGGTTTTGTGGTCGAGAAAATCCGCAATGGCGGTTTGTTCCTCAATGGGAGGTAGGGGAGAAGGCATTTGTTTAAATTCAGACCAGTAGAGCCTGTTACGATCCTCAACAATGCCATGGGAGTATTTATTGACCTCATTCATATAAATCTGGGTACGAAAGAGGTAGGCATAATAACGGCTCTCCGTGTTTGGCTTTGGCCTGACTATGACATACGCCGGGCTGATCAAACCATCGACGGGAACAACGCCAACCGCACCTTGCCACATCCTCATCGTATTGTAGGCAATGTCGTTTTTGCGTGCGATTTTATACAGAGAATGATCCGTCATCATTTGTTTTCGCTTGGAGTTGTCAAAATCCCGAACAGTGACACCTGTTTTAAGAGAAACTTCCAAAATCGGTAGGTCTGGACTGTTGACCTCTTTTCGTTGCTGAAAGAGTCGGCCATTTGGGAACACTTTCCAGTTGCGTGGTATCTTCCGCAGCCAGGGGATGGGTGTCTCCGTATAGTGCTGATGAGTTGGAAAACTTGTTATCTCCACCTCTTTCCTCTTTCTATCCTTCAAAACTCACCACCTGTTGCAAAATCCCGTCTGTTTCCGCTTCCAGGGTCAGAATATCCCTGGCAATTTCATCAAGGGAGCGCAGGGGCTCATAGGTATAAAAATATCTGGTAAAAGAGATTTCGTAACCGATCACGGTCTTGCTGTGGTCGATCCAGGCATCCTCCACATGGGGCAGCACCTCACGGGTAAAATATTCGTCAATATCCTCCAGCAAAGGCACGGATTCCGTATCGCGCAGCTCACTGTCCGGCTCGTAGTGAACGGTTCCATCCTTATCCCGTTTCTTGATTACCGGGGCCGCATCCTCGGAGCGGTAGCTCATGCAGTTAATGATCTGTTTTTTGTCCGGGGCTGAAAGATGCAGGCCAAGTTTTTTCAGGGCCGCTTTCAACTCCCTGGAAAAGATATTGAAATCATCGTATTCGGTGTCTCCGAAATGTTCGGCCAGGACGGCAGCCGCTTCCATGATTTCTTTATGCTTTTGCCATTTTGTAACATCGAGCAGGGCATTACGGTTTTTGAGAGTAATTTTGATCTCACTCGCCTCCAGCCATTTTTCAATGACTTTTTTATGGGGTTTGAGATCCCTGTACACATCTGAGCCGAAACGATCATACACCCACTCCATTTCATAATGGATGGCGTCAATAAACCGCAGGCTTTCCACTTTTTCCCTGGTAAATCTGGTTCGCAGCCTCAGCGGCCGTTCCACGGTTATCTTTTGATAGCCAAAATCGGAGTTGTCGAAAATTTTAGAGATTTCGGTTTCGGCAAAATCAAGATAGTGTCTGTCCAAAAACAGCCTTTTTCGGCCGAAGCAACTCGATATTAATTCTCAGATAGTAACCACTCTGCAAAGGATTCTTCTTCATCAGGCCGCAACCCCAAGATTTTTCTTTCACGGTGCGTTTTTTTCGAAAAAA
>JAJRQC010000033.1 GCA_024280455.1 Deltaproteobacteria bacterium
AAAAAAAATGGTTTGGAATAAGATTGTCATGACTCATCTGTTTGTACAGAGTATTTTCATCGTTTGTTGTGCCCGGCGTGCCGGGAATGATGGTTTATCCGAAAATCGCCCACGAAGTGATGTCGTATCAGGCTATTTTCATCGTTCGTTGTGGCTGTAACGTTATAAATCTGGTCCAGCCATGCTGGTTTATCCGAAAATCGCCCACGAAGTGATACCGCATCAGGCTATTTTCATCCTTGGTTGTGGCTGTGACGTTAAAAATCCTGGTCCAGCCATGCTGGTTTATCTGAAAATAGCCCGTGAAGCGCTGCCGATCCAGGCTATTTTCATAGTTTGTTGTGGCTGTGACCTGAAAAATCTGGTCCAGCCATGCTGGTTTATATGAATTTTCTATCAATCGATATTGTTCCATAGTATATTCTTATAATAAAGCGTATCGGGGGACTGTCAAGGAGAAAAATTACCACAGCGTAGCTTAAACGTATTTGTCCCTTTTAAAAAATGATCAGACCGTGTGCTGTCAGGCAATAGAGGTAAACACTATAGAAACGCGACAACTCAAAATATTCGTCACGGTGTATAAAAGCGGCAGTTTTACCAGGGCAGCTGAGCTGATCTCCACCAGCCAGCCGGCGGTGAGCGAACAGATCAAAACCTTGGAGAAAAGGCTTGGCTGCAGGCTGTTTGACCGCCTGGGTCGAACCATAAAACCGACCAGGAAGGCGGAAATACTCTATCCGAAGGCCCAGGCCATTCTTGAAGATATTAAAAATGTCGAGGACGAACTTCTTCAGGAAGACCAAAATGTTTCAGGTGAGCTCACCGTGGGTGCAAGTACTATCCCCGGGGCCTATATCCTGCCCCGTATTGCCACAGACTTTAAGGCCCTCCATCCGGAGATATCTTTTGAGATTCGAATTGCCGACTCCGGCGAGGTGATTGATGCAGTGTTGAACCACGACCTGCTGATCGGAATTGTTGGTACAAAAATAACTTCTAATAACCTGAATTTTTACTCATTTGTGGAAGACGAACTGGTCCTGGCAGTTTCTGCCAAGATAAATGTCAAGAGTACGATCTCCCTGCAGCAACTCGTAAAGCTTCCTTTTCTGCTTAGGGAAAACGGGTCAGGAACCAGAAAATCCATGGAGGAATTCGGGTTTAAAAACGGCCTTGAGATCACTCAGTTGAATACCGTTGCCGTTCTTGGCTCAAATGCGGCCATGAAGGAGGCCATAAAAGAAGATCTCGGGGTGTCCATCCTCTCCCGTATCTCAATTCGTGATGAGCTCGGCTGTGGGAAATTACAAGAGATACAAATTGAGGGGATGAGCCTGAAACGGTCGTTTTATGTTGTAACACTAAAGAAACGATCGCTTCCCAATCCCTACACTGTTTTTCTTGAAACCTTGTTGAAAACGCGGGAATTCAAGCGGTAGGGGAAACAGGGGATGAATAAGGGGTATCTGCTGCAGCGAGCAGAAAAGAAATGCGGAATCTTTGTCTACCCTCTGTGGTCTTCATCCCGGTTTTCGCAGTGGTATGCAATAGAGAACATTCAGTTTCGTCAGTTCAGAATTTTCATCGCCCACTCCGGCAAAGAATCTGTTTTCAGCTCATAGCTTCCGGATCTCATCACGACGATTTGTTTAAAGGGCTCGTCTTTAGAGGAATTATCCAGGATTCTCGCTTCATCGACAAGAGACAAAGCTGTTTTTATGAGTCGCATGGTTCTGGGTATTCGTGAGTGAATTTTTTCGACTGGAACGTGATGCCCTCCTTTTGATACACGCTGTTTGACTCTGGCCTCATTTAAGCTTGAATCAAATAAGTGGATGTATACAAGGATGATCGTATAGCCATTGGCCTTTGCACGGGCAAGAAAATCAATTTTTGATTCATGAGAGAAAACCGTTTCAAAACAAAAAGAAACTCCTTGCGAGATCAAGTCTTCTCTGATTTTAGCAGCCAGGGTTGCAGCCTGGTAACTTACGCTTTCAGGGTTCTTTGAAACTAAGTCTCCGGCAATCAAATCTGCATTCACAAACTTGATGCCGTATTTGGCAAGATAGAGGTTGTAGAATGTGGTTTTACCTGCTCCATTCCCACCTGCTAACACCCAGAGTTGTCGTGAAGTCGTCATTAGAGAACTTTGAACTCTCCGTGTTCGAACAAACCCGTCTGCCTCTCTCCTGTGCTGGAATTCACTCGATCAAGGTAGCCGGGATGTTCAACGCTTGCCTCATAGTATATTTTGGCTGAGGTTACGTTGTCGGCAAGAATTCCTTTCGCCCTGTCGCGTTCGAGATCATTGAATACTGCGTCTGAATCAACGGTGATCGATTGAAGAGATGGAGCGATCTCCAGCCTGATGGTCTTTATACCTTGAGACACGGCAAAGGCATCTGTAATATCTAATTCTGCCGAAACGGCTTTGCCTAATTTTGCCCAGTACTCAAGCTGTTTAGCCTTTGATCTGTTCTGGATTCCGGCCTCGCGCTCTGCCTGCAACACCAGGTTCTGGTCAATTCTTAAAGATACCGTGGTCACCATAACCTCCTCTCATTGATCTGCTACCGACGATGCAAGCAGCGTCGAAGCGATGCACTTTACCACAACGGTACTTTTGGTTTCTGTTTATGTCAATGCAATTTTGCAACCCCGTGACCAGATGCACGGGCTGACGTTCCAGGAAGAAACGAAAAGAGTCAGGGGCAAGTCGCGAAGTTTTTTTGGGTTCCATCTCCGGCAGGCAAACTAGGGGAAGGGGACAGCGGTTTTGCGGGGTTAATATCGGTTGCTGAAATAATCCTCAAGAATCCGGGCATGGTCAAAGGCCAGGGGCGGCAGGGTGTCACGGGTAAAGATTCCGGCCTGCAGGGCATCGTCTGCCCCAATCGGGTCGCCTTGGGCCCGGGCAATAAATACTGTTGAGGCCGTATGCTGACGGGGGTCACGGTTCGGATCGGAATAGGTGTGGAACTGCCTGATCAGTTCAACCTTCAGCCCGGTTTCCTCCTTTGCTTCCCGGACGGCGGCCTGCTCAAAGGATTCACCGTAATCGACAAACCCGCCGGGCAGGGCCCAGCCATGGGGTGGGTTTTTGCGCTCAATCAGGACAATGCCACCATCAAGTTCAATGATGATATCCACCGTCGGGGTGGGATTTTTATAGACCGGGATTTTTGAACCGCAGTTTGGGCATTGCATTTTTTTGCTCAAAAACACAGAGCCCGGATTTCCTGCCAGCTGTTGACTATGGGCAGCTTATGGCGGTTTTTGTTCCAGGGATGGTTGAAGACAATGGAACAGATACCGGCACTCTCCAGCTGGGCGCAGGTTTCAGCCCGGTCATCAATAAAATGGGTTAATCCCAGGCGCTGAATGTGTTGGGGTTTGTCGTCATGGTCACCCATGGCAATGACCCGGATACGGGTGCAGGTCGATTGAGGAAAGACCGTTTTCAGCCAGGCATGGACAGGATCCGGCTGCGGTCGTGCAGTCACAATCGTCAGCTCTGCCAGCTCGCTGAGTTCGCTCATCACCTCAACAGCTCCCGGCATGGGTTGCAGGCCGGTGCCTATGGAATCAAGCAGTATCTCCATAAATATTGACTGGATAATCGCCGGATCAATATCCAGACACTCTTCCACTTCAAAATTGGTGATGTCCTCCAGTCGAAGGTCGCAGAGTCCGTATCTGTCGCAGGCCAGGCGAAGAAAGCTTCCCCCGGTGTCGGCGATAACCCCGTCAAAGTCAAAGCCAAGCTCCGCCGGGTTAATTTTTTCCAACTTTTTTTCTTTGTCCACTTTTTCTTTGTTCATTTAAACGTCCTGTCGGGACTGTTCTATCTCCCGTACCTGTCGAACAAGCTCATCATTGACCGGTGTCGGGATACCGAGCTCCATTCCTTCTCCAACAATATAGCCGTTGATGGCCTCTATCTCCGTGCGTCGTTTGTTCCGAATATCCTGCAGCATGGATGAGATATTCTTTTTTGTCTTCTCGCAGACCGAAAAGGTCAGGGCCAGGGGATCTGTCGATATGGAAATTTTTTTTGCCTTTGCAATCACGACTGCCTCGGCGACAGCATCTTTCATGATTTCTCTGGTTGCTTCCGTGGTCAGGAGCCAGCCGTTTTTGTGTCCGTGGATGGCGGTGAGTGCATTGATGCCCACATTAACAAAAAGCTTTTCCCACAGGCAGGCGTAGATGTCATCGACCAGCTCCGCCTCTATCCCTGCCTGGGAAAAGAGTGTGACAACGTTGTTCAGTTCTTTCGGCATGGGTTTGTTCCTGTCCAACAGGCCGAACCGGGTCAAACCGGCACCGCCGAACAGTACCCGGCCCGGCGCGGTCAGAGTGGCACCTGCAGAAGAGGTCGCGGCCGCGGCAATCCCTGCCGTTTTCAGCAGGGCATCAAGATGGGCCATGCCGTTCTGCAGGCCGATGACCAGGGTATTTTTTGTGATGAGCGGGGCTGCATGGAGCAGGGCCTTCTCGACCTGGATAGCCTTGACGCAGAGTAACAGGACCTCACAGGCGGGGATCGTGTGGGGATCGGCCGTTACCTGTACGGATGCATGAAAAAGACTGTCGTTTTGCTGCAGACTGAACCCGGTTCGGGTAAGGCTCTGCGCGCGTCGGGCATTATGGTCAAGCAGAAAGAGAGCATCGCCCTCTTTCTGCAGGTGTGGGGCAAGTCGTACCGCAAACAGTGAGCCCAGGGCTCCCGGTCCGACCAGTACAAGATGCATGGCGGGAGAATACGGTATTATTTAATGTCGGCATCCTCGATGATGACGTCGTATTTATAGCCTGCACCGAAATCCTTGTTTGCATGCAGGGTTCCCTCGATAATGACCACACTGTTCAAGGCCGGTTCAGCCATGGTAGTTACAACGAGGTCATGGGTATTCTGCATCGGGTTACCGGTGCCATCCTGGATATGGAGCCAGTTTTTGCCCATAATCATCTTTGAGACTTTAACGACCTTGCCGCGAACAGCGATCTTTTTATTGTTGAGATTTTTGCCCTTTTCAAAGATTTCACCGACGGTATAGGCATTTTTACCCGGTGCTTTTTCAACCGTTATTTCTTTTGAGGGCACAATGTTGCTGGTGCTGCCGCTGGCCCCTGCCATGGCACTGTCCAGCGGCGTGCCTCCCATGGCAGGTGCGCCTCCCATGCCGGCTCCACGTTCAGCCTGCATGGCATCGGCAAAGGTTGCACTGCCGGCTGCCGGAGCCGCTGCCATCCCCGCACCACTTCCGTGCGGATTGGCAGCCTGGTTGCCGTTGCCAAGCCCGGAAGAGAATATAATGGTGTCGAATGTGCGGTTTAAGGACTTGGATTGGAAGTTGGTCATGGCCATGCCGGGGTTGCAGACAACCTGCTGGCCTTTCTCTACTTTGGTCTCAGGCATGGCGACCCAGACCTCTCCCTCGGGGGCCTTCACCTGGATGTAGGTGTAGCCGCCGGAGTTCATGGTCTCAAGAACCTCTCCCTTGATCGTTTTCCCATCCATAGCCGTTGCCGCCGCCAAAGTCTCAGGGGCGTTGAAGAGAATCGGTGTGGTGCAGAGGGCGGCCAGAACAAGACAGGTCGACAGGCGTGAACGTATCATAATATACCTCGAAGAGTAAATAGAGTTAGTCTTCTGTTCAACAATTGAACCAGAAGGGTTTTTTTATGGCAATAGCTCAACATATAAGAAGTTGCCGTCAGCCTGTCAAGCCTCATGGGTCTCTTTAAGGCTGCTCAGGTGACGGCTGATTTCTTCGGCCCATACCTGGTAACCACGGGTGCTCAGGTGGACCCCGTCTTCCATGAAACAGGGGAGGGTAATGGGCAGGCAGCGGGCGGCATAGGCAGCTTTCATGTCAAGGAAACTGCAGTCGGCCTCTTCCGTTATCTCTTGGAGTTCCAGGTTGACCCGGTCGATGGTGTCTCCGGCCAGACCAGTGGTATCCATCGGCAGTATCGAGTTGACGGTACTTGTTGCATCCGGACAGAGCTGTCGCAGCCTGGCCAGCATGGTTCTGAATATGGCCGGGAAAAAGAGGTTGCCCATGAGCAGGTTGTTGGTCCCGGCCATGATCAGGATGTACTGCACTGCTCCGGCACTCAGGACTTCATCGGCCAGTCGTACCGACAGCCCTTCCACGTCTTCTCCGGCAACCCCCCGGTTGAGTACGTTGTAGTCCGGGAGAAGGGTTTCCCAGTCCCCCCATTCAACCAGCGAGTCGCCGAGCATAAGTATGCTGTTTTGAGTGGTCATGGGGCGTCACCGGAGGAGGCGGGGAGAGGTGGAGCCGTTTTTTGACTGGAGCACGACGCAGCCCATGGGGACAACGGAAACCTCGTCACCGGGGTTGATGGTTTCGGCCAGCTCCGGTTCCGTAAAGTCTTCCGGCGGCAGTTTACCGGTGTCGATGATTTTTTTCCATTTTCGTTTTGTGTGCAGGGTCGGCGGCGTCGAAACGGTAAAGGTCTGTTCTTCTGTCTGGTGCCCGTTGAGCATGATAAAAAAATCATCGTCTTCGCCTTCGGGCAGCTGTGAGCCGTTAAGGGTGAAGGCCAGGGTACGGCAGTCGTAGGACCAGTCCTGCTCACCGGGCCTGAGGCCCTGCCAGCTTATTTCCTGCAGGTGAAGGGGCTCGCCCTCGGTATTCCGGGCCAGAAAGAAATCTTTACGCCGGAAGATAGAATGGGCCCGCCGGAGATGGATAAGTTTTTGAAAGAAGCGGAACCTGTCACCATGCTGTTTGAGTAAATCCCAGTTGAGCCAGCTGATTTCATTGTCCTGACACCAGGCATTATTGTTGCCCTGCTGGCTCCGGGCCAGTTCATCCCCGGCAACCATCATCGGCACGCCCTGGGAGAGGAAAAGGATGACTGCCATGGTCCGGACCCGCCGACTGCGGAGGCGGATGATGTCCGGATCGTCGGTTTTGCCTTCGGCACCGGAATTCCAGCTCAGGTTATTGTTGTCGCCGTCACGGTTGTCTTCACCGTTCATCCGGTTGTGTTTTTCGTTGTAGCTCACCAGGTCCTGGAGGGTAAAACCGTCATGACTGGTGATGAAGTTGATCGAGTTGCAGGGGCGTCTACCATCCTGCTGGTAGAGGTCGGAACTCCCTGCGATGCGGGTGGCCAGGGCCGGAACCTGACCGGGATGTCCACACATGAAGGCTCGAATATCGTCCCGGAATCTGCCGTTCCACTCGGCCCAGCGCCGGTGCCCGGAAAAACTGCCAACCTGATAGAGACCGGCCGCATCCCAGGCCTCGGCAATGATCTTGGAATCGGCCAGAATCGGGTCCTCGGCTATCATCTCCACAACCGGCGGGTTGGCCAGGACGCGGCCGTCCTGGTCGCGTCCAAGGATGGAGGCCAGGTCAAAGCGAAAGCCGTCCACATGCATGTTGACTACCCACCAGCGCAGGGCATCCATGATCAGGGTCCGGACAACCGGATGGTTGCAGTTGCAGGTGTTGCCGCAGCCGGAAAAGTTGAGATAGGCCCGGGTCCAGGGGTCGAGCAGGTAGTAAATAGTGTTGTCAATGCCGCGGAAACTTGTGGTCGGTCCGTCTGCTCCGCCCTCGGCGGTATGGTTGTAGACGATATCGAGGATGACCTCTATGCCGGCCTTGTGCAGGGCCCTGACCATATCCCGGAACTCGTCAAGTGGATTGTCCGGATCGCTGCTGTACCCGGTTTTAGGCGCAAAAAAGCAAAGGGGACTGTATCCCCAGTAGTTTTTCAACCGTTCACCGGTGTCCGGGTTTGTAAAAATAGATTCGTTTTCATTAAACTCGGTGACCGGCATGAGCTCGACCGTGGTGATGCCCAGTTCCTGCAGGTAGGGAATTTTTTCGGTCACTCCTGTAAAGGTTCCGGGATTGTCCGTCTTTGAGGAAGGATGCCGGGTAAAGCCGCGGACGTGCATTTCATAGATGATGGTGTCGGGCAGAGGGTGGTTTAAAGGGCGATCCCCCTGCCAGTCGTATTCCTGATCAGGCAGCAGGCAGCAGGGCCTGGTGCCCAGGCAGCTGCGTTCCCTGCCCCAGGTCGGTGAGCGGAGCTCTTTAGCATAGGGGTCGATCAGAATACGGGTTTCATCATACCAGTGACCGCTGCCTTCAGGGTCATGCGGGCCGGCAAGGCGGTAGCCGTACCGCAGTGCCGGTGAACCGCCGCAGAGCAGACAGTGCCATACATCTCCGGTTTTGTTTAAAACAGGATCCAGAGCAAATTCTTTCTGGACTGTTTTTTCATCCTTGCCTTGCTCAATGACAAGTATCACAGCCGTTGCGTGGCGCGAGAAGAGGGCGAAGTTTATCCCCTGTGCGGTGACGGTGGCTCCAAGCGGTTCCGGAGATCCTGATCGGTTAAGAATCATTTTTAACTTGACTTAGTAATGAGTATCATTTATACATAAAGGTATGCTCGTCCTGCCGGGAAGAAACCCCTGAGGGAAAGGTGGAAGATGTTCGTCGGCTGTATGGAACATGCTTCAAAAAAAACATGAAAAGCTGCATATGTCTGTCACTCTCTGAGGCGGAATACTACTCTATTTTTCTTTTTTGTAAAATACATTACGGAGGATTTTATGGGACTGTTTACTCTTTTGAAGCTGGGGAACCAACATGTCGTTGACTGGGAAATGAGCCCGGAGTACACCTTTGGTACCTTTGAATCCTGGGGAGGAAAAGAGCAGGTTCGCAGTAAAATTTCACGTACGGAACGGATTTATTATTTTTTTATCGATGCCTGGGATGAAACACCCAGGCTCTGTCTGATGGAACGTGGTGTAAAACATGCCCGGGTGGTGGCTGAAATCCTGGCCCCGCCGGAAATGGTACGAAAATGTGTTGATGAACAGGGCAAGGTTGCGATCTTTGAACGAACCCATGGTATCAACGAGGAAGTAAAAAATTGGCTGCTGGAGAATATCATTGAGACCTGTGATGAATCCAAAATCGTTGCCATCGAAGAGGAGGCACGGGAAAGCCTGGGGTTAACCGGTTTGCCAGGCGCCGATGAACCGTTACCGTCTGAGCTGGAACACGTCAACCTGCCCTCAGGGCCTGCCGAAATAAGCGAAGGAGATGTGGTCGCCCTGATCAAAAAGTATAATTTTACCGACCATGAGCGCAACCCTGAGGGAAAGTTCAGCAACTATCTGGTTGATAACGGCGATGGACAGACCGTAACCGATAAGGTAACCGGTGTCATGTGGCAGCGGGGCGGGGCGGATATCATGAGCCACCGGTCCATGCGCAGGGAGTTGGAAAAACTCAATGCGGACAAGCTTGCCGGCTATGACGACTGGCGCCTCCCGTCCATGGCCGAGGCCCTGTCCCTCATGGAACAGGAAAAAAACAGAGACCTGTTTCTGCACCCCTGTTTTTCATCCGAACAACCGTTTATTTTTGTCGATGCCACCCGCAGACCGGGCGGATACTGGTTTGTGGATTTCAAACACGGCCGGGCATTCTGGTCTTCGGGAACGATTCCCGGAGGGTTTGGTCGTTTCTGCCGCTGAAAGAAAAAGAGGGCAAATGAGAAAAAGCTGTTGAATTGATGATTACCAAATTGTACGATGAGGAAGAGGAGTTGACAAGGTTCCCCTGCAGGGGAACTCGAGAGTGTAGAGCTGATTAATGCGAGGAGGAGACCATTGAAACGGATACTGGTTGTGGACGATGAGGAGCAGATCCGCTCGATGCTGTCCCAGATGTTGACCCATGAAGGATATGAAGTGCATGCGGCGGAAAACGGTGAAGAGGGCATGAGGCTGGTCGGCCGTTATGCCTTTGACCTGATCATCACCGACATGATCATGCCGGTCAAGGATGGGTTGAAGTTTATCATGGAGCTGGTTCGGGACTATCCGGATATGAAGATCCTTGCCATCTCCGGTGGTGGAGCGATCAAGGCTGAGCGGTATCTGACCATGGCCGGGTATCTTGGTGATATTGCGACCCTGGAAAAGCCGTTTAAGCGCGAGGCCATTCTAACCCTTGTTGAACAACAGCTCGGCATTGCTTCAGAATAAGGCGGTTGGTTCTTGGATCTAAACCGGATATATGCCGGTACGTTCAGGGCCACCTCTGATTGTACGCTTCGCTGTATTAAAAAGGACATAAAAAAGCCTGCAGGGTTACCCCCTGCAGGCTTTTTTATGTCCTTTTCTTGTGTATTGAACGATCCTGATCAATCGGCCTGGGCGACCCTGGATTTTTCCATTTGGGTCCGGGCGATCTGTTGTTTTCGCAGGAAACCGTATTCCACCAGGTTCTTTACATCGGACCACATGGTTTCACTACCCATGATGGCAACAATTATAGACCCTTCTTCCCTGGTAAATTTTCCGACATAGGTCTGTCTGGCCGCCGCGGTATACCCGGTTTTGCCGCCATTGGCCCCCTTGACCTGCCATAATGCCTTGTTGTGATTACGCAGAGTTTTTCCATACGAGGTTGTGACCTTCGTCTTTTGCATCCGTCGGGCAAAGTTTTTATTTTCCATGAGATAGCGGAAAATAGTGGCCAGGTCCCTGGCCGTTGACTGCTGCCCTTTGGCTGTCAGTCCGGAAGCCGTGCGGCAGATTGTGTTTTTTGCCCCCCACAGCTTTGCCCGCAGGGTCATCATCCGGGCAAAATTCTCTTCACTGCCGGCAATTTTTTCGGCAAGGGCAACACTGGCATCGTTGGCTGATGCCAGCAGGACGGCATTAATCAGGTCATCGGCCTTGTATTGTTTTTTTGTATCAAGGTAAATTTTTGATCTGGGCATGCCTGAGGCGTGTCGACTGACCCCTATGGTCTCATTGTTGTCCAGGGATTTGATGGCGATCATCCCGGTGAGTACCTTGATGGTTGAAGCAGGCTGGCGGGGATTATCCGGGGCTTTAGAAAAAATTGTGTCGCCGGTTTCCGCGTCCATGATGATGACGCTTTTGGAGGTTATCTTCTTCCTGATATTGGGCAGATAGGTTGCCTTTGCGGCGGATTTTCCGACTCGTCTCTTCACTGCCGTGATCCGACCGTGATCCCCCAGACTTATCCATCCTCTCAGGTTCTGATCGGTGGCGGGTGTTGTCGCGGTTACCTGGGGACGATGCTTTGCCGTAACATCAAGAACCGGTATCCGGGCAGCCTGGACCTGCAGTGCGCAGCTCAAGAATAAAATGGTGAACAGAGTGTAAAGCCGAGCTCTGGAAAAAGACATTTTCATAAGTAAAATAGAACCTGTACGGTAAGTAATTCTTACTCCTCCTCTTTCTTTGTAAATGGAGTGTTTGCCCTTGTCAAGGCCTTTACCGCTTTTGTCCTGAAATCAGTATAAAAAAGGGGCAACAGTTCAGCTTATTTACGGACAAGCTCCTTAGCCTGATTATCTGAATCTCGTGCATAGTTGAACAGGTACATTTCCGGGTAAAGGCAAGTTTTTTTCATCCGCCTGAATAGCAACTAAAAAAGCAGTATAATCGTATAAGGATACCACTTTGGCTGAGAATGGCTGCAGTTATCGTGTTTGAAAGAGTATTAGAATTGACTTTAGCGGTTGAACCTGTTTATTTTCCTTCTTACACTCTTCCGGATATGTGAATAAAGTTCGTGCGTATCATGTTCATGTCAATTCGCCCTCTCTCTGGAGGGTTGAGGTTCAATTGCGCCGTTGCGGGATAGACGCTGAGGCATACCCGGCTCTTTACACATCTGTGAGCAATGCGGGTCTGGTTCAAAAAAATACAAGATGAATGGTATGAATGAGAGCAACCTGCCGGCGGTACAGCATCAGGCCGCTAATCTGAATCAACTGATTGACGAGAGTGCCGGCCGGTTTGCCGATCATGCCGCCATTGGTATGGCTCTTGAAAATTCGTTGACGTATGCCGAGTTTCATGAACGGATTTTTCTCCTTGCCGCCGGCCTTCGGGAATCCGGGGTCAAGCAGGGGGATCGGGTGGCTCTGCTGGGGGAGAATTCCCATAACTGGTGTACGGCTTATATGGCCGTTGTCCGGCTTGGTGCGGTGGCGGTTCCGATTCTACCGGACCTGCCCGAAGCCGACGTCCATCATATCCTCACCGAGATGGAATGTGACTGTATCTTCCTCACCCAGCGCCAGATCGACAAGATCTATGATATCAAAAAGATGCTGACAACTGTTGTCACTCTGGATGACTATGTAGAGGATGCCGGTCTGCTGGAGGTCCGGACGTTTTCGGAGTATCTGGCCGAGGCCGGGAACCGTTTCTCGCAGGATCTGAAAAAAGGTCTGCTGGAGTTTCCGGAGGTGGATAGTGATGATCTGGCCTCTATTCTCTATACTTCGGGAACCTCAGGTTTTTCCAAAGCGGTTATGCTCAGCCATTCCAATCTCTGCGCCAATGCCTTTTCCACCGCTTCAGTGATTGTTCTAGCTCCGGGGGCGGTCTTTTTATCCGTCCTGCCCGTTGCCCACACCTACGAGTTCACGGTCGGGTTTCTGATGCCCCTGATCAAGGGCGGCCGGATAGCCTATGCCGGCAAGGCCCCGACCCCGGCGGTTCTGCAGAAGCTCTGTGCTGCCGAGCGTCCCCATGTCATGCTGGTCGTACCGCTGGTGATGGAAAAGATTTACAAGAAGCGGGTATTGCCGACCATTGAAAAAAATCGAATGCTTTCCCTGCTCTGTCGTTGCGGGGTCGGACGACGGCTGATCCATCGCAAGATTGGCAAAAAGCTCGAGCAGTTCTTCGGCGGGCGACTGGAAGTCATGGGAATCGGTGGTGCAGCCCTGAACCCGGAAGTTGAATCTTTTCTGCGCGATGCCGGCTTTCCCTATCTTATCGGTTACGGCATGACCGAGTCCGCACCGCTTATTGCCGGCGGACCCAAGGGTGATTCTTCCATTCGTCTCGGCTCTACCGGCAGACCGGTGCCCAGGGTGAAGGTGCGGATAGTGGAGCCGGACAGCCGGACGGGTATCGGTGAGATCCAGGTTCAGGGGCCCAATGTCATGCAGGGCTACTGGAATGATCCCGAGGCGACCGCTGCAACCTTTACCGATGACGGCTGGCTCAAAACCGGTGATCTTGGTTTTATTGATGACCGGGAAAATCTGCATGTCCGGGGTCGTTCCAAGTCGGTTATTGTTCTTGCCAATGGGGAGAATGTTTATCCTGAAGTCATAGAGCATAAGCTCAACCGGTATCCCCTGGTGGTGGAATCGCTGGTGACGGAAAACAGAGGCATGCTTGAGGCCTGGGTCTATCCGGACTATGAGTTCATTGATGAGAAAACCTCCGGCCAGAGCAGGCAGCAGCGGCACATTTATATTACATCTCAACTGGAACAAATCAGAACGGAAGTCAATGAGCAGTTGCCTTCCACCTCCAGATTGTCGAGAATTCTTGAACGTCGGGAGCCCTTTATCAAGACGGCGACCCACAAGATTAAACGATATCTGTATACAGCCGAAACCATGCCGGGATAGGGGTGTGTTTACAGGATGTTTTTCAGCTGCCGTGAAAAAACGGGCGGCTTTTTTAATGAAGCACGTGGTTGAATGATCAACCTTTGGTTCAGCCATGCCGAACTACCAAATAGAGTGGGAGAAAAAAGAGATGAAAAAGAAAATTGTCCTTGCGGCAGTCGCGTCCCTGGTTGTCAGCGGTACGGCATTCGGGGCAGGATATCGTATTCCGGAACAGTCTGTGAACTCCGTTGCCAAGGCCGGAGCGAATATTGCCTATACGCCCGGCGCCGATGCGGCCTATTTTAATCCGGCCAACATGGGCTGGCTTGAAGATCGCGGCTACCTTGAGGGCAACCTGGAGTGGATCAATCTGAAATCCATTACCTATACCGATAACCGCACCTCACTGTTCAACGGTGAGTCCGAGGAGGAGAATTTTGTCCTGCCGACGTTTTTTGCCGTTTCTCCGAACTATAATAATTTTCGACTCGGCATTTTCCTGGCTTATCCCAATGGTCTCTCCAAGCAGTGGCCCCAGCTCTATCCGAGGACCTTTGCCGAAGAGTTCACCCTCAAAGCCTATGAAATCGGGACTTCGGCCTCCTATACCGTTAATGATATTTTTTCCGTAGCAGCGGGGCTGAGGGCCGTGTATGCGGATGCCAAGGTGCGGAGCGCGGGCCAGATCGCCCCCGGAATAACCGCCAGCCGCTACATGGATGGCGATACCTGGGAATGGGGCTATAATCTGGCGCTCAGTGCCCGCCCGGTCAAAGAGATGAATCTCAGTGTGACCTATCGTTCTAATGTGGATCTGGATCTGGAAGGGGACGCCCAGCTGGCGACTTCAGCCGGTCCCGGGGCCTACAACGGAGACGGAGCGGTATCGGTTCCAATGCCTGCGGTTCTTGGTGTGGCCGGTTCCTACACCTTTGCCGAGCAGTTTACCGTGGAACTTACCTATGAGCGTGTTTACTGGTCCGAATATGAAAACATTGATTTCACCTATCCGGTGTCATTGGGCAACCCGGTCCTGATCGCTGCCTTTGACCAGCCCAAGGCCAAGAACTGGGAAGACAGCGATACCTATCGTATCGGTCTGACGTATGATACCAGGAAATCGTTTATCCTGATGGCTGGTTTTGCCTATGACGAGACCCCGGTTCCGGATTCGACCCTGGGCTTTGATCTGCCCGATTCCGATTCATATATCTACTCACTGGGGCTCCGCTACCAGGCGACCGATCAGCTGGAACTTGGTATCGGGTACCTCTATGTGGACAAGGACAATCGCAGTGCGGTCAACTCGATTGTCAACGGTGAGTTCAGCGATTCCGGGGCCCATGTGACCACCATCGGAGTGTCGTACAAGTTCTAGAAGGGCTGAAGAAACGACGGCAGGTTATGCTGCTGTGGATTGTACACGGGGAACAGAGATCTTCTGTTCCCCGTTTGTATTTCAAAGACGGGTGGCGGTGACCTGTAAAACTCGGAGTCTGCGCTTCGCTCCGCTCTCCTGGTCCAGCCATGCTGGTTTATATCAAGACATGCCCGCAGGGTTTCCCTGAGCAGCGGCCTTTTTCTTTTCCTCTTCCTCAAGCCACCGGACACCGAACCGGCCTGAATATATTCACCTACCCTGAAGGCATCATCGAGCAGGTAGATAATGATAAAATCAAGCGGAAGTTGACCGACAGCACTCAGAATGGATGTTGATCCACTGCCGGTTTCGTCACTGTCCAAGAGGTGGAGCAGGCCGGTTGCCTTGTACACCATACCGTCGGTCGGGGCCGTGCTTTCCGGTTGAGCGGCTTTCAGATCCCTTACCTGAGACAGTGAAGCGTACCAGTGTACTCGAGCCGGCTTAAATGGATGAAGAGGTAAGCGTAGACTCCGTGAAGTGTTCCTGAATAGTGACGATGTTTTTTACTGTTGGGGGCGATAGTGGAGAGCTCAACGAGGTGAGTAAAAAACGAGGACCGCTATTTCTCGAGGAAGAATAATTTTTTGTACACTTCACCTCTTTCCCGTTTTCCTATCGTTATAACGGTCACGGTTATAACCGAATCTTCCACCTTGTACACCAGCCTGTATCCGCTGGAGCGGTGTTTGATTTTGTAGAGTTTTGTATAATTGCGCAGTTTATTTTTAGGAACATGCGGATTTTCAAGAGCCGCGCGTAATTTGTTATGCAGTGGTTTTTTGACGCTATTGTCCAACTTGTCCCACTGTTTGCGAGCCGTCGGCAAAAACTTAAGCCTGTAATTCATCAATATCCACCTCTACCGCCTTATCACCCTCCTCAGCCAGACGCTCCATGGCAAGCCGTCCGAGATAATGGTCTTCCAGTATCTCAAACATGGCCTCATAGGTCTCCGCCGGTATGATATACGCTGTAGGCCGGTTATTGTTGAGGATGGCGACCGGCTCATCTCCTGCCCCACTGATAACAGCAGATGGGTTCCTCTTCAGTTCCGTTATACTGACGGATAAATCGGCAAGTACGCTCTGCATGGCAAACCTCTATTTTTAAATGGTCTTTATTGTGGTTTTAATATAGGTCCTGGTGTGCGAACTGTCAATGTTCTTGGATCTATAAGAAAAATTCTATTTTTATTTTCATATTTTTCCTGTTGTCATAATGTGTGAGGCATTATTGCAATTTTGTCGCCGTTTTCGGTGGAACAAACCAGAAAATATTATCCGTAAAATCCGCTTTGACATTCCACTTCATGATGACACTGTACTGTGGGGCTCCGGTTATCCACCGTGAGGTTATCACGTATTTAACCGGCAAAGGCGTATCGCCGGCCTGGATCCAAATCTGCCAGTCGACTTCACCATTACGAAAGGCAAGATGATGACATTCGACACCCTCAATGAATCTTTTTCATCTCAAATACCGGAAAGAGTTATTGTTAATACAGTATATGTAGTAATTAATTGTATTAAATGGGTTTGCATCCTACTTTATCTGCCGAGTGTATTGCTATCCGAAAACTGCCAAATTCGGTGAAAAGAGTACGTGCAAATGGCGATTATGATCTTTTTCCGTCACCTTTGCGTCTTGACTTGAACAGTTATAATGAGGGACAGCACCAGAATATAGCCGGCTTCGGATACCCTGGCGAACTAGTACCAGATGAGAAGGCAGACCACTTTCCGTTCATATGGGCATGCGCAGTTCGGTAGAAGAGAATTGTACAAATTAAATTGTTGCAGTTCATACAAAATGGCTTCAATTGAGTCAGGACACTACATGTATGTATTTTTGTATGGCCTGAGTAAAAAAAACCGTGTCCTTCGATATCTTCTGAGGTTGTATAATCTGTGGTTTTTTGAGGGGGAGTAAGTTACATCTTGATATTCAGCCAAGGAGCAGGTTGTTGGCAAAGCTGATGACCGGCATGATGACTTTGGAGATGACGCCGGTGTAAAAGAGCGCCAGCAGCAGGATAAATCCAAAAGGCTCAAGCTTTGCGTAACTCCGTGCCGTCTGTGGCGGCAGAATTCCCATCAGGACCTTGGAGCCGTCCAGGGGTGGGATGGGCAGGCAGTTGAAGACCGCCAGCATAATATTGATCCAGACGCTTGCCACCAGCATGCCGACCAGGGGTTTGAGGACAAAGATAGGAATGATCGGCACCAGTAAAAGGATCTTGACCAGGATGGCGCTGACAACGGCCAGCACTACATTGGCCGCCGGTCCGGCCAGGGCAACCAGCAGCATCCCTTTCTGTGGATTTTTAAAGTAGTTGGGATTGACCGGTACCGGCTTGGCCCAGCCGATTTTCATAATGATAAAGGCAATCACACCCCATGGGTCCAGATGCTTGAGCGGATTCATGGTCAGGCGTCCGGCATTTTTCGCCGTTGGATCGCCAAGATGCCATGCCACATAACCATGGGCCAGTTCGTGAAAGGTCAGGGCCAGCAGGAACGGCGGTGCCAGGATGATGAGTTGTTGTATAAAGTGATTAATATCCATTAAATTCAGGTGTCAGGTGTCAGGTGTCAGGTGTCGGACAGGAAATGAATGTTGTCTTCCCGGCATCCTGAATAATGCATGCCGGGAAGCCGGGCGAGAATTAAAAAAAATTATTCGTGGGAAATGCATCCGGCGGGACAGGAGCCGACGGCTTCGTCGATGCACTCTTCGTCACCGCCCTCCGCCTTGATCACATGGGCTTTTTCCGCCTCCTCGTCAAAGGAGAAAATCTCCGGGCAGAGTTCAACGCAGGTTTCACAGCCTATACATTCATCGGTATCGATCACTACTTGTTTTGCCATGTCTTTCCTCCACAATTCACGTCTGAAAAAAATATATGTCCAGGGGGCGACAGGTACACAAAGAGTCTTTTACCTGTTTCCCTGTTCCTTGCTCTTCTTTGACGGGTAAGGATGATAGCGGGATTTGACAAGGGCCAGCGCTTCTTTTTTTGTTTGAATCGTTCCGTTTAACTGGGCCTCAAGGACGTGATTCATCATGGTCCGAAATTGCGGGCCCGGGGTGTAGTCAAGCTCCAGAAGATCCCTGCCGCTTACCAGCGGGGTGGTGTCGCGAAGACTGGTCACAAACTGGGACACCGCCTTTTGTATATATTTTTTCCGGGCAATGGTCATCAGGTAGAGCAGGCCTTCATTCTCCAGATCCAACAGCAGCCAGTAGATTTCACTGGGTTTCAGGTATGGACGACGGAGCATTTCTCCGGCGATCCGTTCCCCTTCGGTTTTTTGACGGATAAGCATTTTTGTCTGTCGTTCCGGGAGGTCAAAGCGCGTGCAGAAGTTAATCATCTCTTTGACCCGTGATCGGCTCATAATGGCCAGGATGTAGACCGCCCAGAACGCGCAGGGTGTGCCCAGGTAGAGCAGGCGAAACCAGGAGACTGCCCGGGCAGCCTGGGTCATGACATGAATAAAACGCCGGTCTATCTTTAGATTAGGCCGCAGGTCGGGCCAGAGAAAGGGAAAGAGAGAAAAGCCATTCATCCGGCGCAGGGCGGGCAGCGGGTTGTCGGCCGACAGGATCTGCTTGAGCTCGCCGAAAAAACGAACCCCGGAAAAACGGTCGAACAGGTTCATGCTGATGGCATTTTTAATCAGTTTTTCCGTGTGACGGGTGATGTGGAAATCCAGTCGCTGTTCAAAGCGGATGGCCCGAAAGATGCGGGTTGGGTCTTCAACGAAACTTAAGTTATGCAGGACTTGAATTCTTCGTTCTTTGAGGTCATTCTGACTGTTGAAAAAATCGATCAGGGTTCCGAACCGGTCCGGGTTGAGGTGGATGGCCATGGCGTTGATGGTAAAATCCCGCCGGTACAGGTCAAGTTTAATAGAGGAGAGTTCGACCGTGGGCATGGCCGCAGGATACTCGTAGTATTCGAGGCGGGCAGTGGCCACATCAATCCGTTTGTCATCGGGTAGGATGACGGTTGCGGTGGCAAATTTTTCATGGGTGCGCACCGAACCCTTGCGTCTGGCCGCCAGTTCCTTGGCAAAGTGGATACCGTCGCCTTCGATACAATGTCGATATCCAGGTTGTCTATCTGCAACAGCAGGTCGCGAACGAAACCGCCCACCACAAAGGCATCGTACCCAAGAGCCGCAGCGGTCTCTCCCACATCCCTGAGCAGAAGAATGACTTCCTTGTC
>JAJRQC010000034.1 GCA_024280455.1 Deltaproteobacteria bacterium
CTTACCACGAATCGCTAAAAATGTCACCCCAAAAAGGCGATTTCGTCTCAAAAAATCAAGCAGTTAGGCCTACAGGGACAGGCACTAGTTACGTTCATAACATCGCGTAATTCGATTTTCAGATAAATAAACTGGTCAGGTACGTGTGAACGCTGCAGGATACTTCTCAACAGTTACGCACTCTTTTTCTTTTTACTGTTCTCGTACAGTATGACCGGGTATTAGCCATCGAGAATAACCTGTTTATTGATCAGGCATTCCGTGGCGTGCTCATCGGAAGGCAGTTCGTACATCACATCAAGCATAGCCTCTTCCATAACCGAACGTAAACCCCGGGCCCCGGATTTGCGTCCAAGAGCCTTCTTGGCAATGGCCTGTAGAGCCCCTTCGGTGAAACGAAGAGTTATCCCCTCGAACTCAAAGAGTTTCTGGTATTGCTTGGTCAGGGCATTCTTCGGTTCCTTGAGAATTTTGATCAGATCATCTTCCTCAAGCTCTTCCATGGTGGCAATAACCGGCAATCGGCCGACCAGCTCCGGGATAAGACCGAACTTAAGCAGGTCTTCCGGCTGAATCCCGGCCAGGATCTCACCGATGCTCTTCTTGCTTTCACCCACCACCTTGGCGCCGAACCCAATCGCCTTGGTCCCGGTTCTCCGCTTGATGACACCGTCAAGGCCGACAAAAGCGCCACCAACTATAAAGAGAATATTCGAAGTATCGATCCGGACCAGTTCCTGCTGCGGATGCTTACGCCCTCCCTTGGGCGGCACTGAGGCCATGGTGCCCTCAATAATCTTGAGCAGGGCCTGCTGGACACCTTCACCGGAAACGTCACGGGTAAGAGAGGCCGAATCCGATTTCCTGGCGATTTTATCAATTTCATCGATATAGATAATACCGCTCTCGGCCACTTCCACATCATAATCGGCGGCCTGCAGCAGGTTGACCAGAATATTTTCGACATCATCACCAACATAACCGGCCTCGGTCAGGGTGGTGGCATCGGCAATGGTGAACGGAACATTGAGGGTTCGAGCCAGGGTTTGAGCGACAAGTGTCTTGCCACTGCCTGTAGGACCGATCAGGATAATGTTGGACTTCTGGAGCTCGACATCATCGGAAAAGTTTTCGGCCTGGGAGGCAATACGCTTATAATGATTATGAACCGCCACCGAAAGAACCCGCTTGGCATACTCCTGGCCGATGACATATTCGTCAAGATGTTCGCTGATCTCTTTAGGCTTAAGCACCCTGTTCAGGCCGTTGCTTGCTTCACCGTCCTCTACGGAATCGACGACGATCTCGTTGCAGAGATCAATGCATTCATCACAGATATAGACATTAGGCCCGGCAACAAGTTTGCTTACCTCGTCCTGATTTTTCCCGCAAAAAGAGCAGGAACAGGACACGGATTGTTCATCATGATAGTCATCTTTCATGATTCATTCTCCTGATCGATTTCCTTCCGGCTGGTCAACACCTTATCGATTATGCCATATTTGCAGGCCTGTTCTCCACTCATAAAGTTATCCCGCTCAGTATCATTCTGTATCTTCTTGATGGTTTTCCCGGTGTGAAAGGAAAGAATTTTATTCAGATCGCTGCGCATACGAAGGATCTCTCTGGCATGAATATCAATATCCGTGGCCTGCCCCTGAAAACCGCCCATGGGCTGGTGGATCATGATCCGGGAATTGGGCAGGGAAAATCGTTTGCCCTTGGCCCCGGCTGCAAGCAGCAGTGCTCCCATGGAGGCGGCCTGCCCCATACAGAGGGTGGCGACATCGGAACGGATGTACTGCATGGTATCATAAATGGCCAGTCCGGCGGTGACCGATCCACCGGGCGAGTTGATATAAAAAGTAATATCCTTATCCGGGTCATCGGCCTCAAGGAAAAGCAGCTGGGCGATAACCACACTGGCTACATCATCGGTCACCTGGGAACCGAGAAAAATAATGCGTTCTTTCAACAGACGTGAGTAGATGTCAAAGGCCCGCTCACCGCGCGGACTCTGTTCGACAACCATGGGAACGAGGTTCATATATGCTTCTCCACTGAAAAGGACAGGACCTTTTTTCTTTAAAAAAAACGCTTATGCTGTTTCTTCGGCAGTTGCTTCGATAAACTTGGCATTATCCCGCAGGAACTGCAGAATTTTTTCATTGAGGAGCTCGTTGATAAAGGGCAGCACCTCTTCCCTTCGCTTAAAGTAGCTCTTTACCTCGGCAACCGTCATATTGTACTCACCTGCTATCCGCTTATAGCCGCGTTCAATATCCTCATCCGCCAGTTTAATTTCCTCGACCTCAGCCACTTTTTTAAGCAGAAAATCACCGCGAACCCGTTTTTCGGCAACCGGCTTGTTACTCTTAATCAAATCCTCAAGATTGATCCCTGCGGACTCCATGGTCAAGTTACTGCGTTTAAGATGCTCCTCGGTCTGCTTGACCATTTCCTGCACCTCATACATGACAAGCCGTTCCGGGACTTTAAACTCATTGAGTTCAATCAGTTTCTGCATGATCAGGTCATCAAGCTCACCGGCCAGAGCATCTTCCTTGGCCTTTTTAAGATCGGCTTCAATTTCCTTGCGCAGATCGCCCAGGCTCTCATGGTCAGGATTGATATCTTTGGCAAACTCATCATCGAGTTCCGGTTTGATCCGAACCTTGACGTCTTTGATGTCCACCTTGAACTCAACAGTCTTGCCGCCCAGAATTGGATTAGGGTAATCACCGGGGAACTCGATTTCATACAGTGTTTTTGCACCCTTTTTCAGGCCCAGGAGCTTACTTTCAAATTCTTCGCCGAGACGATGCTGACCAACGTCAATGGAATAGTCGGTATTGTGAACTTCCTTCATGGCTTTGCCGTTATGGAAACCCTGAAAGTCAACCACTACCAGATCATCATTTTCAATGCCGTGGTCGTCATCGGCTGATTTGAGAACTGCCTGGCCGCGACGCAGTTCCTCAAGTTTCTCGTCCACTTCACTCTGGCTCACATCGGTTGCCGGTTTTTCAACCTCCAGGCCCTTGTATTCGGATAATTCAAATTCAGGTTTGATATCAACCATGGCAATGTAGGAAAAAGTGCCGTCATCGGTAAAATTGTGCTCTACAATTTCAGGATGCACAACGGTATCAAGCCCTTCTTTTTCAACTGCATCAAAGTAGGTTTCCTGAACCAGTTTTTCGCCGACCTCGGCCCGCACCTGATCCCGATAATTTTTTTCCAGAACGGTTCGTGGAGCCTTTCCACGGCGAAAGCCCTTGATATGTACATCTTTTTTTAATTTATTATACGCCTTGTCCAATGCTTTACTCACATCTTCCGACGGAATTGTAATAGTCAGCTTTCGAGTCAGTTCACTTATATTTTCAACTGCGATATCCATGAAAACAACGTCCTTTTCGTCATTGCCTGTTCATATGAGCAGAGCATTTATTCTTTTTTGCCATACCGGATCGGCCGGCTGACTATACATATACATTTTGTCATTTATGGTGCGAGAGGGGGGAGTTGAACCCCCATGCACTCTGTGCGCTGGATCCTAAATCCAGTGCGTCTACCAGTTCCGCCACTCTCGCGCTGAACATTAACAAATAACCAGTTTACGGCAATTCGTCAAGTATAGCCTCGGACAGAATCGTACGATTTTCCCGGCAAACCCTGGAAAATGCCCCTTAAAAATACCACAACAGTGAAAATACGGTTTCCGTAGTCGGCCCGGAAAATTCCTGTTCTCTGGTTACCCTCAGTCGCAGAGAGAAATCGGTCGCAATATCCAGGGCCTGAATAAAATCAAGCGACCAGAGCCATTGGTCCCGGTAAAAAAAAGCATATCCGGCCCGGGCCTGAAAAATACAATTCCACCAGTCAAGACCGGATCGAAGCCCTGCAACCGTGCCGAGAATCGTATTCAAACCGTCTTCAAACCGGTCATTTGCCAGCAGTTCACCTGTCAGCAGGCCATAGCCGCTGACAACATCCGTTATTTCCATGCTCAAACCAAACCCGGCCATTGCTCTGCCGGTGAGGCGATCACCTGCACCTGCATAGCGCATCTGATCCAATCCGATGCGGGCTGTCCAGGATATAGGTCTGACAAGCTGGTCTACCTGTGCCAGCGAGACAATGTTGAGCAGATCAACACTCTGCACCTTGAGCTGATCCTGTTCCGGGTAGTAGCGCAGCCTAAGAGATAAAAAATCAATCCCGGCTCCATTAACATAGCCGGGCCCAGGATCCATCAGATCATGCAGCACCGGGCGCAAGCCGAGCTCAACAAAAAAAATCCCGTCATCACTCCCAAGGCCGACTGCCGCCCTGCCCGTTCCATGTCCCTGGTCGGGACGCACCGGAGATGAAAAATCATCCGGTGACGGATCAACGTTCAACCGGTTACGGAGCGCTAGCAGATGTTGAAACACAGGAGCCCGGGCATCATTTTTCCCGATAGCAACGGCCTGATCATACAAAAATAAATCACTGGCGGCGTCAAGTATCTCCGCCTGCTCGGCGCTGTTCCAACTGTTCCATAATATACGGTCTGCCGGTTGCCCCTGTACGGCAAACGAGCGCACTATTTTCTTTTGAACTCTTGAGAATTTTACGGTTCTTCCCTGCAAAACCGTTCTCCGTGAAGGCCTGTAGTGCACGCCCTGCAGCATTCCCGGGACAGCCGTCAAAAGCCGGATGGTGTCAACCGGAACAGCAGCAAACGGCATTTTATTTATTACATCAAGTGAAGGGCGCCCAACCTCAAGCAGGGCAAGGAGCTGATATGAACAGTTTTCATCAATAAAAAAATAATCAAAGGTGGCTCGTTGCAGCTCCCGGACATGAAGGAGAAGAAACCGGGTCTCCTCAGCACTCAGACCAAGATGATATTCATAGATATCACGGTTTTCAAGAGCACCATAAGCCCGGACCTGATCCGCATACAGGCCAATGGAAAATCTGCCTGGATATCCACCGAAAAGCCCTTTCAGGGCGTATCCAATACCGGGCTTTTCATCGGTTACAGCGGCAAAATTTATACTTGGCGCCAACAGGGGCGAACGGCCGTTTTTCTGTTCAACCCGCAACAGCGTGTGCCCGAACATGGATGCCGGATTATTGAGATAGGATTCCGGAAAAACCATGGTGATTCCGTCCGGGTCCATAGCCTCAAGCCACTGCCTCAAATCAGAACAGGACTGCTCAGGTAAAAGATCGGAATCAAAGGAGAGTTGCTCATTAAGCCAGGAGTATCTGGCCGGATACAGGCATTGAGGATGCTCACCTTCCCGGCCCGGTTCAACGGGTTGAAAAAAGGAGTTCAGGGTCAAGCCGCCTTCGGCTGCCGGATTGTGGCTGCCTTCGGGGCTGAGAAAAAATTTCGGAGAATCTATACGGCTTTCATCGGCGCTGCTTCGCCCCATGTGCAGCAGCGCCCGCCACATGGGATTCTGCCAAAGCTGAAGGTTCCGGGCACGCTCCTGCAGATCACGTTGATATCCGTCGGTCTCCCCAGCGCAACAGAGGGATGCGGAGCACAAAAGGCCAGGCAGCAAGACGAAAAACAGACTCAGCCCACGCAGGCGACAATCCTGAAAAACAGCTGTCACTCCATTGTTCAGCGCCCTAATTCCGGATCAGCGGCCATGGCATAATTGAGCCGGGCCAGCATGAGCCCTGCGTCTGTCTCAGGAGTAGCATACAAAACGGCATACCGCTCCCTGGCCAGAGAGAAGAAACGCTCTTCATTTTCCGGAGGCACGTCCAGCAACACGGCAAGAGCTGCTAAATGCTCACCGCTGCCGACGGCTATATCCGCCTGTACACTGGCAAAATTCACCCGGGTAAACTGTTCTGCCCGGGCAGTACTGCTGCTCTTACCAGGAGTCGAGGAAGAGGTGGTATCGGTGGTTGCGTTGACCGTTTTATCGGTGGTATTAGTCGAACTCTCAGTCGGTGCCGAGGTGGTGCCGCAACCGGTAAGCAAAAACGACGACAGGGCCAGGCCGATAAGACTATATAGAAGATGGCGCACAACTGTACCTCACGGGAGACAGGAATCTTTTAACTTGAGAGGGCCTTGAAAGAGCCGCATCATATCTGAATAGACCGATGACTGTCAAGGCATGTCACCCCGGAAAATCCGGCCAGAGACCGATATTTTTTTCTTTGTTTTTTCGCTTGCGGCTTGCGCAATTATATTGGACTCATTATATATATTTCATACTACACAGCGGTACAGCTCACCTGTACCGTCATCTTCAACAACAGGAATGCACATGAAATATTTAGTGATTGCCGCATACTGTCTGCTTCTGTCGGCTACACCGCTGATTGCAGCGCAGCATGCCGGGCCCGGGAACACACTGAACTGGAACGTTCAGCAAACGTGGAAAATGACTGCCGAACCTCTTGATTTCGTCCAGTCGCTGGACAATAAAAAAGTTTTCGTCCTCGGTTCCGACAGCAAAGTACATATCTTTACTCCCAGCGGGAAACAACTGGGGGCAATCCCGGTGGACAAAGACACAACCGCCATCGACATCGCTCCCCGGGGTGAAATGCTGTATCTGATCAGCCGGACAGACAAAAGTTATACCGCCATCGACATCAGCGTCACCCAGAAAATCGACACCACCGGTGCTCCGTTTCTCGGCAATGAAAACGCGCCGGTCACCCTGATTGTATTTTCGGACTTCCAATGACCCTACTGCGGCAAAGTTCAGCCGCTTCTCGAGCAGGTGCTCGAAATGAATCCGGAAACCGTCAAGCTTGCTTTCAAACATCTTCCCCTGCGTATGCACGATCAGGCAGAACCTGCTGCCCTGGCCGCCATTGCTGCCCAGAACCAGGGAAAATTCTGGCAGATGCATGACGCTCTGTTCGGCGTCGAGAAACTGACAAAGGAAACCATAGAGGCAGCTGCCGCTTCAATCGGTCTCAACATGGAACAATTCAAGAAAGATCTGGCCGATCCAGTTACCAAACAGCGACTCTATAAAGACATGGCCGATGCCAAAAAGGCCGATGTCAGTGGAACGCCGACCCTGTTTATCAATGGACAGCGGATTAAAAATCGTAGTCTGCCTGCCATGCAGGCAATCATTGATCGCGAGCTGAAAGCAGGGAAGTGACTGAGCGTTGAAACCCTCCACAGCCCTGAATACCGATTCCGTTCAGAACCTGGAATTTAGTGACAACACTATTACCCAGGTTCTGTGCGGCGATCTCAATAAAAACCTCCACACCATCGAACAGGCCGCCAAGGTAACCGTGCAGGCTCGTGGAAGTCTGCTCCAGGTCAGCGGCCCCGGCCACTCGGTCGAACTGGCCGCCTCACTGCTCAAGCAACTCTACGCCCTCATCGGCAAAGGATACCCGGTCTATACCCAGGATATTGCCTTTGGTCTGAGAATTCTTGAATCGTCCCCGGCGGCAAAACTTGAAGAGATCTTCCTCGACAAGGTCTATATCACATCCCGCAACCGGGTCATCTCACCCAAGAGCGTTAATCAGAAACACTACCTGAATGCCATTCGCAATAATGACATTGTTTTCGGGATCGGCCCGGCCGGTACGGGAAAAACCTACCTTGCCGTTGCCATGGCGGTTTCTTCCCTGGCCAACGAGCAGGTCCGCACGCTCATTCTGACCAGACCTGCAGTTGAGGCCGGTGAAAAACTCGGTTTTCTGCCCGGCGATCTGGCCCAGAAGGTTGACCCCTATCTACGGCCCCTAATTGATGCCATAAACGACATGCTCGGTCAGGAAAGGGTTCAGGAACTGATTGAGCGGGGCATCATTGAAATAGCACCCCTGGCGTTCATGCGGGGCCGAACGCTGAACAATGCCTTTGTTATTCTTGATGAAGCCCAGAATACCACCCGGGAACAGATGAAGATGTTTCTGACCCGAATCGGTTTCGATTCAAGGGCGGTGGTCACCGGAGACATGACCCAGATCGATCTGCCCGGGCACAGCCATTCCGGCCTGATTGAGGCGGAAAAGATCCTCACCGGCATCGGCGGGATTGCGTTCAGTCATTTTTCCAAATCCGACGTTGTCCGCCATCCCCTGGTTCAGGAAATAATCCAGGCCTACGAGCGGAAGGGCAAGAGTGCCGGGCCTTCCGCGTAACCTGTAAATTGCTCCCTCTACCCTACTATTGTCATGCCAGTCCACCTCATTGACCAGTATCATGACGCTCACTGCCGGATCAACCCGGCTCTGCTGGAAAACCGGGCCCTGCTGTTGCTGGAAATACTGCAATGCAGAGAGCAGGTCTTCAGCCTTGTCCTGGTTGATGATTCAACAATGGCCGAGTATAACCACAGATACAGAAAAAAGAATACGGCGACCAACGTCCTCTCCTTTCCTGCTCAGGACGGGGACGAACAATTCCCCGGTCAGGAGGCTGAACTCGGTGACGTACTGATCTCGGTTGATACGGCAAAGGTTGAAGCTCGGCGCCAGAACAAATCTATCCATCACCGGGTGACCGAGCTTATCATCCACGGCCTGCTCCACCTTCTTGGCCATGATCATGAACGATCCGAACAAGAGGCTCTGGCCATGTGGGACCGGGAGCAGGAACTCTTTCGTCAACTCCAGTCCAAGACTAATTCATCCTTAGAGAGAAGAACCATGCCGCATCTAGCAATCAATGTCGATCATGTCGCCACAGTCCGTCAGGCCCGTGGAATAACCGAACCCGATCCGGTCCTTGCCGCCGGTATATGTGAGCTGGCCGGAGCCGAAGGAATTGTTGTCCATCTGCGCGAAGACCGCCGTCACATCCAGGACCGGGACGTGCTCCTTTTACGGCAGACCGTCAAAACCAAGTTGAACCTGGAGATGGGTGCAGCCAAAGAGATCATCAACATTGCCCTGGATCTCAAGCCGGACATGATCACCCTGGTTCCTGAAAAACGCAAGGAGCTGACCACTGAAGGCGGGCTCGATATCATTGCCGGTGAAAAAAAACTGGCCAGGACGATTCAGAAAATGAGCAAAGCCGGAATCCCGGTTTCGATTTTTATTGATCCGGATGCGGTCCAGATTGAAGCAGCCGTCGACGTAGGAGCGACCTTTGTCGAGCTCCACACCGGACGCTACTGTGATGCAACCTCGGAAGAGGAGCGTGATCTTGAATTCCGCCTGATTGAACAATCCGCCGAACTGGCCTTTGAATCTGGCCTGCGGGTCAACGCCGGTCACGGCCTGGATTACCTGACCACCGGACGTATCGCCGCCCTGCCGACCATTGAAGAGTTAAGCATCGGCCATGCCGTCATCAGCCGGGCCGTACTGGTGGGACTGGATCAGGCGGTACGGGAAATGCTTGCCATTGTCAGGCGTCCTTTTCCAGGGCAGTAATCTGGTCGGACTGACCAAGCACAATCATGATGTCTCCGGGCAGAATCATGGTGTCCGGCTTGGGGTTAAACAGCATTTCTCCGCCGTCACGCTTGATCGCAACTACAATAACATCATAGCGCTTTCGGATACCGGAATCCATCAGGTTCTTGTTGGCAAAGGAAGCTGATTCCTGCACAAGTATTTCCTCCAGCCGCAACCCCAGCTCTCCGGCATACATTGCCAGATCGATAAAATCGGTAACCGTCGGTCGAAGGAGCAACTGGGCCATGCGGCGGGCACCTATATAATAAGGAGAGATCACCTTGCTCGCCCCGGCCCGGAGCAATTTGGTCCGGGTGCCCCGGGACCCCGAAGAACGGGCAAGAATAAACAGCGACGGGTTGAGTCCTCTTGCGGTCAGTGTAATATACAGATTATCCGCATCCGTCGAAACTACGGCAATAAGCCCGCTTGCCCGTTCTATTCCAGCTGTGAGCAGGACATCATCCTCCGAGGCCTCTCCGGCAACAGAGATGTAATCCAGATTATCGAGTTCCCTGAGTTCTTCCTCGTCCCGTTCGATTACGACAAACGGACGTCCTGCATCGGATAGTATTTCACCGATCACCTTGCCGATGCGGCCGAATCCGCAGATAATGAAATGATCATGGAGCCTGGCAATCTTCTTGTCCATCTTTCTCCTCTCGAAAATTTTCTGCAAACTTCCTTCAACCATGACTTCGGTTATCTTGCCAAAGGTATACATAACCAGCCCGGCCCCGGCAAAGACCAGAAAAATGGTAAACACCTTGCCTGCCGGATGGATGGGAACCATATCACCATAACCGACCGTGGCTATGGTAATAATGGTCAAATACATTCCGTCCCAGAATGTTGTGTTTTCCAGGATCATATAGCCAAAAGTCCCGCCGAATATAATGATAAAAAAAAGGCAGAGAACAACGGCGAGTTTTCGTACGCTCTTACGTATTTTAAACTTCAGGGGATAATCCTTTCTCAATAATGATCAACAACAGGCCCGGGATATTCACCCTCCGGGCCTGGCGCATAAATGGATAAACCAGCATGGCTGGACCAGATTTATAACGTTACAGCCACAACGAACGATGAAAATAGCCTGATACGACATCACTTCGTGGGCGATTTTCGGATAAACCAGCATGGCTGGACCTGATAAGCGGAACGAAGCGCAGACTCCGGGTTTTTACAGGACACAGCCACAACCAAGGATGAAAACAGCCCAAATCATCGTACTGCGTGGGCTATTTTCTGACAAACGGGGTGACGAGATTATTCATTTTTTAAGCATAGCATATCCTGCCTGATTATTGCCATCCTTAACCACCTGCAAATCGTATCTTTTGCTTGTAATCAAAACAATGTCTGCCGGTTTCAATGCTTACACTCTCATAGCTGGTCATATAGGAAGACAGGTATTTATAAAAAGCATACCGCTTTATCTGAAAATCGCCCACGAAGTGATGTCGTATCGGGCTGTTTTCATCCTTTGTTGTGGCTGTGACGTTAAAAATCTTGGTCCAGCCATGCTGGTTTATCCGGCAATCCAATTGACAAAATCATTCGGGTAATGATATTATGGCGCGCATTGCCCGGATGGCGGAACTGGTAGACGCAAGGGACTTAAAATCCCTCGGCACTTGCGGCTGTGCGAGTTCGATTCTCGCTCCGGGCACCACAAGAATACGGGGCTAACACCTTCTAACAACGGAGGTTTTAGCCCCTTTCTTTTTTTATCCCTCCAGCATTCCTTTGACTTCTCCTGACTTATCACGCTATCATTTGACATACTTTTTGGAACAAAAGTGGAACAAAAATAATTCAGGTTAAGCCATGGCCAGGATCCAAACCAGAAAAGGAAAGAAAAAAAACTTTTACCATAACTGTCCGGGTAAAAGGATACAAATCTGGTAAGCGTTCACCAGCACCCCCTCTTCGTTCGATCAGGCCTCCTCACATAGGCAAGCTATCGAAGTCTCCGCTTCGCTGCGCTTATCTGACTCGTCGGCCTGCTCGAAGTCTACGCATATCTAAACGAATATGGAGCACTGGTAAACGCTTACAAGTATAGGTTTATCCATCTTAGTTGTTGTTACCTGGTGAACGGTTACCAAATCTGTAAGTAGAACCTTTGACACAAAAGGAGAAGCACGTACATGGGCATCTGAGATAGAAACAGAAATGAAAAAACACCGCTTCAAAGATCCCCGACAGGCAAACGTAACATTCCTTGACGCCATGGAACGGTACCTCGCAACGGTTACGGTTCAAAAAGCCCTTACAACACAAAAGAGGGCACGGAGAGTTGCAAAAACTCTTCTGAAAAACATTGGCGAGGACATTATGCTCCCAGCTTGACGGCTATGCTGCACCGGGCTCATTATTCTCAAATATCGCCCCGTCGACTGGCTGCTGGTGATTTTAGGGAATGTGCTCCCTTTTGTGTTTGTATTTATTTAATTTCAAGGGCTATTGATTGTTTTTTCCGTGTCGCCTGTTGACTTTATTCTCTTTTTAGAATAACTTGCACCTGTTTCAGATGCTCGTAACAGAGCTTAATAGGGAACCCGGTGTAAATCCGGGACGGGCCCGCCGCTGTGACCGGGGACGAACGTTGCATGAATGTCACTGTCTGATTTCTCAGACGGGAAGGCGCAACAAGTAGAAAGATCC